>CAZCDM010000019.1:0-23074 GCA_964497475.1 uncultured Planctomycetaceae bacterium | reverse complement strand
TACCCTTTGCCGCCGGAGGGGTTTTGTAAACACAAAATCACGGCAGTGCCATTCCTCTCAGCGCCCTGCCTCGTGCGCCAACATGCGTTGCTTGAGGTCCGTCCCCCCCTCGGCAGAAAACCCGCCGGCCCGGCCGTCGGAGTAGATCACCCGATGACACGGAATCACCAGCGGCAGAGAGTTCTTGCCCATGGTCGTCGCGACCGCCCGGGCTGCATCGGGGCGAGCGATCTCCAGGGCCAGCTCGCGATAGCTTCGCGTCTGGCCGAAAGGGATGGCAGCGCAGGCGCGATAGACCTTGCCCGCAAAGGTCCCCGGGCCAGGCAAGTCGAGCGGGAGAGAGGAAAAATCGCTTGGCTGGCGATTGAAGTAAGCCCGCACCTGCTCAATCAGCGACTCGAACGGCCCGCGACTGGCCGACGCCTGCGGATGTTCCCAGGCCATCAACGCCTCGAGTTCGTCGAGCTGATAGTGCGGCAGGACGATCCGGCAGATGCCCCCTGCCCCGGCCGCTGCGCCCATCGGGCCCCACGCGGTGGGAAAGACCGTCCATGCCGTGGCGTTTGATTTGCTTCGAGCCATAGTGGCGTCAGCATAGCCGCCGTCCACGCAACCGACAAGCCCCTACGAGGCCGAACGTCGTCGCCGCGACGAGGACGAGCCCTGCGAGAACTCACCCATCTTCTGGCTGATGATTCGCATCGCATCCCGGCCGGAGGAACTCTGCGCCAGGCCCACGAACTGGAACCCCAGCGAGATGCCCGCTCCCGGCTCGCTCTGGACGTGGCGGAAGACCGCGTCGGCGGTGATGCGCTTTTCGCCCGGCCCGAAGAGCATACGCACGCCGACGGGCTGGCCGGTCAGCCAGGGCGGCTGCTGGCCCTCGGAAAGCTGCAGGCGGAATCCGCCGGCCGAGAAATCCAGCACCGCGCCAGACAGCACGAGGTCTTCGCTGCCGGGCCCGGCCGGCTCGGTTTTACTGCTGCCCTGCCATACACTCACGCGGACGATCCGACCGGCGGGCACTTCGACGCGCGAAAAACTGCGGCGCTGCAGGCGGTGCATGTGCGTCGGGAAGCAGACCGCCAGGCAGGGCTGGCCCTGGGCGTCGTCCACAATGCCCACCACGCGCGACGAGCCGGTGTACTTGTGATGTTTGAGTTTGAAGTTCAGCCCGATCTTGTCGGCCGCCTGAAACGCATGCGGCCGATCGTCCTGGTCGATGGGAATCGCCAGGAGAATGTGCTCACCCTGCAGTACCTGGAATCGGCTGTGGAGGGTGAACCAGCGATCCTCGAAATAGGCCACGCTCAGCGGAATGTTTTTTTCCACCGCGCCTCGGATGGCTTCGTCGATTTGTCGGAAAGGGAGTTCCTGCATGATGGGTCCTGTCGGCTGGCGATTCATAACGGCCGCCCGCGCAGTCTGCAGCGGGTCATTGTCTACTTCGGCCACCACATGGGGCAGGATTAGTAAGGCGAATTATTTTTCGCCATCGAGGCGATGCTCGGCCTGGTCGATCTCAGCCTGCATGTCTTCTACCTTCGGGCGGCGAGGCCCGGTGAGCATCACCATCAGCCCCGGCAGGCCCCAGAAGGTAATCACCAGCCGGGCCAGCATGGCCAGGGCGATGATCGCACTGGCCGAGATGCCCGGCGCGGCGAAGAAGGTCACGTAGAGCTTTTCGATCACGCCCACGCCGCCGGGGGTAACGGGAATCGCGCCGATGATGTAGATCAGCGGCAGATAGACGAAATAGTTCAGCAGATCAACGCCGAGATGCAGGGCCATGCCGATCATTGCACAGCCGCAGACCAGAAACAGGTGCGCCAGGAAGCTGATCCCCAGGGCCAGCAGCATCACGCGGGGCTTGCCCGCAAAGATGCGCACCGCCCGGCCGGCCGCTTCGGCATGATGGGCAATGCGCAGCTTGTCGTAGAACCGCTGCAGATGCAGCATCCGTCGCAGCCCGGGCCAGTACAGAAACAGCCCCATCAGCATGACCAGCCCGAAGACCGTGCCCACCGCAATCAGAGCCAGTCGCATTTCCGCGACCGTTTTCTGCCCCAGCGACAGCACCATCGCGAGCATCACCGCCGAGAGCAGCAGCAGCGAGACCAGTCCGATCACGCGGTCGAACAACATCGACACCAGCACGCCGGCCGTGTTGGGCGAATGCTTGCAGAGGTACCAGGCCTTGACCACATCCCCGCCGACCGTTCCGGGCACGACCATGTTGAAGAACTGTCCCAGGAACGCCAGGCGCACCAATTCCCACGCCGGGACAACCACCCTCTGGACGCGAAGCAGGTAGCACAGCCGCAGCCCGCCGATCATGATCGACAGCGGGATGGCCCCCGCGGCCGCGGCGAACCACCAGAGGTTCATCTGTTCGATGCTCGTGAGGAAACCCCGCCGGACATACCTTCTGTGCCAATCCTCTTTCGCAGCGCCCGGGTCGGCCACGACGAACTCATCGGGCATGAATACGCGTACCTCCCGCTCCTTCCGCCCGGCAAGGATCATACTCGCCCAGCTCTCAGCAACGTACTGCTTGCCGCCGGTGACGCGTGGCAGCCAAGTCCACGTCGTGCCGTCCTCAGCGAGGACATAATCCTGCCAGTGCGCCTGGCTGAGCACCCATGCCAGCAGCCCCGCCGCCAGAAGCAGCTTGCAGACCAGGATCGCCGATTTTTTCATCGGGCGTTTCATCGTCGGATGAGAGTACCACCGCCGGGCATAAATGAAAAGCGCCACATCGGTCCGGAATTGATCCTTTCGCTTCCGGCCGATGGCGTGTAGGGTGAAAAGCCCATGATTCAACTTAAAAACGTGAGCAAATCATTCGATGGCGGCCAAACCCTCGCCGTCGACAACGTCAGCCTCGATATCGCCGAGGGCGAAACCCTCGTGCTGCTGGGCTCGAGCGGGTGCGGTAAGACGACCACGTTGAAGATGATCAACCGTCTCATCGAGCCGACCGACGGCACGATTGAAATCGACGGCCAGGACGTCACCACCGCCGACGTGATCGCCCTGCGACGCAGCATCGGCTACGTCTTCCAGGGCATTGGGTTGTTTCCGCACATGACGGTCGAGCGCAACGTGCAGGTCGTCCCGAGGCTGCTGGGCTGGAGCGCCGAGCGAATGCATGCCCGCAGCGACGAGTTGCTGGCGCTGGTCGGGCTGGCCCCGGCCGACTACGCCCATCGCCTGCCGGAGGAACTCTCCGGCGGCCAACAGCAGCGCGTCGGCGTGGCGCGAGCCCTGGCGGCCGACCCGAACTACCTGCTGATGGACGAACCCTTCGGTGCCCTCGATGCGGTCACCCGCGACGACCTCCAGAACGAACTGCTTCGCGTCAAGGAGCGGCTTGGCAAGACCATCGTCTTCGTGACGCATGACATCTTCGAGGCGATGAAACTCGCCGACCGAATCGCCGTGCTGCACAACGGGCAACTCGAGCAGATCGGCTCGGCCGAGGACCTCACCCAGAGGCCGGCAACGGACTTCGTGAAAAACCTCTTCGCCCGGCCCATCGACCAGCTGTCCGACTTTCAGGAGATGATCTGATGCTTGCCGCGACGAACCTGCTATCGGCCTGGATGGAATTGCTGGCTGACCGCCTGCCGGATGTCTGGACCCGCATCGGCGAGCATTTGACCCTGGCCGGCGTGGCCGTGGCCTGCGCGGTCGCCATCGGCGTGCCGCTGGGCATCCTCTGCCACCGCTACCGCCGCACGCGCAGCAGCGTGATCGGCACGGTGAGCATCCTGCAGACCATCCCGAGCCTGGCGATGCTGGCACTGCTGCTGGCCATCACGGGCAAGATCGGACTGCTGCCGGCGGAGATCGCCCTGGTGCTCTACGCCCTGCTGCCGATCGTCCGCAACACCCTGGCCGGCATCGAGGGCGTGCCGGACCAGACCGTCGAGGCCGCCCGCGGCATGGGCATGACGCGGTGGCAGAGGCTGACGCGCGTCGAGCTGCCCCTGGCCGGGCCGGTCATCATCGCCGGCGTGCGCACCGCCGCGGTGATCTCGGTCGGCATTGCGACGCTGGCCGCCTTCATCGGTGCCGGCGGGCTGGGCGCGTTCATCTTCCGCGGCATGAGCATGATGGACATCCCGCTGATCCTTCTGGGAGCGATCCCCGCAGCCGTGCTGGCCCTGCTGGTCGACGGCGCCATCTGGTGCCTCGAATGGTCGCTGCGCCCCCTGCCCGGACGCGACCGCCATACCTGGAAGGCCGCCATGCGGAAAATCGCCTGGGCGGCCCCGGTGGCGTTGGTGGTCCTGGGCGTGGTCTCCAGCACCGTCTCCATCGCCCCGCCCCGCCAGCAGCTCCGCAGCGTCGACGGCCAGCGCAGCGGCTCGGCCGGCACGGTCCGCATCGGCTCGAAAGACTTCGCCGAGCAGCTCCTGCTGGGCGAACTGATGGCCCAGATGATCGAAGCCCGCACCCGCCTGACCGTCGAGCGGCAGTTCAACCTCGGTGGAACCATGATCTGCCACGAAGCCCTCAGGAAAGGCGAAATCGATCTCTACGCCGAGTACACCGGCACGGGCTACCAGAACATCCTCGGGCAGGACAACCCATCCACCCCGCAGACGGTCTACGAGACCGTCGACCGCGAATACCGCCGGCAGTTCGCCGCCGACTGGCTGGAACCGTTCGGCTTCAACAACACCTACGCAATCACCGTCCGCAAGGCCGACGCGGAGAAACACGGCTGGGCGACGATAGCCGACCTGGCCCCACAGGCCGGCCAGCTCACCGCCGGGTTCACCAGCGAATTCCAGGAGCGCCAGGACGGCTACCCGGGGCTGAGCAACGCCTACGGGTTCCGCTTCGGCAAGGCCATCGACATGAGCCCCGCCCTGATGCCCGAGGCCTTGGCCAAGAGGCAGGTCGACGTGATCTGCGCCTTCGCCACCGACGGCCGCATCGCCGCCTACAACCTCCAGCCGCTGCGGGATAACCGCAACTTCTTCCCGCCCTACGATGCCGCCCCGGTCATCCGCCAGGCCTTCCTCGATGCCCATCCCGAGACGGCCGAAGCGCTCGCGCCGCTGGGTGGACTCATCGACGACGCGACCATGCAGAAGCTCAATTACCAGGTCGAGGGCGAAAAACGCCGGCCTCGCGACGTCGCACGCGAATTCCTTCAGAACCAAGGGCTCCTGGCCCGATAAATCTGCACATGTTCGCAGACTGCATAACAGCCCTGGTGTCGTTCCTGGCGATCCTCAACCCCTTCGCCCTGTGTCTCTACCTCGTGACACTCATGGAGGAACTCGACCGCCACAACTTCCTGCTGGTCCTGCTACGGGCCTGCATCGTCTCGCTGGTGACGTTCATCCTCTTCGGCTTGACGGGCCGATCGCTGCTGACCGACGTGCTGCACGTCCGGCCCGAGTCGCTGCGCGTCTTCGGCGGGATCATCTTCCTCCTCGTCGGCTACAAGTACGCCGTCCAGGGCTACAAAGCCACCGAGATTCTCCGCGGCTCGCTCAGTGCCCTGCCCTCGGCCGTGGCCCTGCCGTACATGATCGGGGCCGGCACGATCACCCAGTCGATCCTCATCGGCAAGAACCTGCCCCCCTGGTCGACCGTGCTGGTGCTCACGACGGGCGTGGCCCTGAGCCTGCTGACGGTGATGATCTTCAAGTTCATCCACGACAAGATGCGCGGCGCCCGCGAGCAGATTTTCGAGCGCTACGTCAACCTCATCGCGCGACTCAACGGCATGCTGATCGGGGCAATCTCCATCGAGATGGTCGTCACCGGCATTCGCTTCCTGTGGGAAACCTCCGCCCCCGAGGCCATTTAGCCCCCTTTGCATAACAAATGTCGTCACGGCATGGTGTCATTCTGAGCGAAGCGGGTTGCAAAGCAAGCCGCGAAAGCGAAGAATTTATCCGCGAAAAGACCCTTCCCTTTGCTCAGGGTGACAATAGGATATGGCTGGCGGGGTTCCCATCCCACCAGCCGGATATCCACACGGCATACCGAACGAGAATGCGGTGGGACAGGAGCCCCACCGCACGAGTCGCGAGTGGCCCGGTGCCATGCCTATGCTTGCACCTGTCGTGTGGGTGGCCATGCGGACTTGACACATCACAGCCGAGGGCGGCTGTCGACAGGGGCTACATCGCCCCGTCAGATTTCTTCTCGACGGCATAGGCTTGGTCGGACTGGGCCTGCTGCTTGATCTGCTTGAGTTCCAGCAACAGCACGGCCGTGGCCAGTTGCAGATCGGCCTGGTATTGGCTCTTGAGGTCCGCCTCGAGCAGTTCGGGGTCCACCTTTTTCAGCAGGTCGGTCTTGCGGCGGATTTCCAGCCAGCGACGCATCTGCTTGGGCGTAAGCATCACCTCGATGTCGGGGTTCACGCCCCAGTCCTTGGCGTCGTCGGTACGGTGCAGCAGGCGGCCGGACGGCAGGTAGTAGTAGGCCGTCGTCAGCTTGAGAAACGCCTTGTCGCCCACCATCCGAACCGGGATCACATTCTGCACGCTGCCCTTGCCGTAAGACCGCTTGCCGACGATGGTGGCCCGGCTCCAGTCCTTCATGGCGCCGGAGAGAATCTCCGCCGCGGAAGCACTGTGCTGGTCGACGAGCACGACCATGTCGCCCTGGAGGTATTCGCCGTCTTTGGTGGCGTCGATTTCATTACGCGGAACCTGTCGGCCACGCGTGAAGACAATGCGCCGGCCACGCGGCAGGAACTCGTCAGCCACCGCGGCCGCACTGCGAAGCAGCCCGCCCGGATTGGCCCGCAGGTCCAGCACGAGAGAAGTCGCGCCGGCTTCTTTGAGCTCGGCCAGCGCTTCGAGCAGCTCCTCGTGGGTATTGTCCGTGAACTGCGTGATGCGGACGTAGCCGATATCGTGGCCGTCGCGCAGCTGGTAGGTCCACACCCCGCCATCCTTCCGCTGCCAGCCCTTGACCGTGCGGATGTGCACCGGCTGGCGTACGACGGGCACCTTCATCAGCTCCGGCACGCCGCGCCGCTTGATCGTCAGCATGACGGTCGAATCCGGCGGACCCATGATGCGTTTGATGAGCGCATCGACGGTTTTCTTCTCGGTCGGCACACCGTCGACTTCCATAATCAGGTCGCCGGCCTTGATCCCCGCCCGGTAGGCCGGTGTATCCAGCAGCGGCGTGGTGACTTTCAGCGGCTTGCCGGGCTCCTTGGTAATCTGCACCCCGATGCCGGTAAAATGCCCCATCGTCGACTTATTGAAGTTCGTCACATCGCTCGGCCAGATCATCGTGCTGAACTTATCCAGCTCGCTGAGCACCCCGTCGGCGAACTCCACAACGATGACTTCCAGCGGAATCTGCACCGAATCTTCCGAGCTGTAAATGACCTTGTTCAGCGCCATCTGCAGCCGGACGTGATCGATCTGATCCTTGCTGTCGATGTCGGCCAGTTCCTGGTCGAGCGCATCGAGGAAGGCCTGCTTCTTGGTCTCATCGGCCAGGCCGGGGAACGTCTCGGCCACCTGCGGCGTGTTGACCAGCACCTTGAGGCTCTCGAGCCCGCCGCGGGTGAGCTTGGCGAAATCCACGCTCTCGACATAGCTCCGGCCGAGCTTGCTGATGGCCTGGCGGACCATCTGGGCGTCGACGCCGGCAACGATTTCCTTCCACGCCGGCTCATCGGACTCCTCTTCATCAGTCTCCTCTTCCTCGACGGCGACCTCCTCGTCGCCCTCCTCGTCGGGGTCTTCCTGGCCGTACAGCCGAAGCACCCGCACATGACGGCGAACCGTATCGAGGGCCTGCTTGTATCGCTTCTCGGCCGGCTCGAATTCCTTCAACGCCGACCACGCCGTCAGCGCGTCGTACCAGCGGGCCTCGTCAATCGCCAGGCGCCCCTGCTTCTCGGCGTCCTTAATCATCTCGATGTACCACAGCCGGCTCTTGAGCGAGTCCGGGTCGAGGGCGATTTCACGAGCCAGTTGCCCATGCAGCAGGGCCACCTTCCAGGGCTTCTTGGCGACCATCACTTCCAGGTCGGTCACCGCATCGGCCAGGTCGTCCTGCACGGTGCGGATGTCCCGCGCGCCCTGCCAGCGGCTCTGCACGCTCGCCGGGTCCACCTTCTGCCAGACGGCCCGGGCCTGGTCCAGCCGCTGCTGCAGCGCCTGGGCCTGGGCGCGGAACTCGCGGGCATACTCGGTGGTCTCGCCCTCCAGCAGCGCAACGGCCCGGGCCAAAGCCTTCTCGGCCTGGGCAATCTTCTCGATGCTGGTGGCCTTCATCGTCTCGGCCTGCTCGGCTGAGGCGTCCTCAAACCCCGAGGCCGTCCCGATCTCGTTGTACGCCTCGTCCAGGTCGTCCTTGATCAGCTTGCGGAACTCCTCGGCGAAGTCTTTCTTGTCGAGCGTCTCGACATACTCCTGAGCGAGATACGCCCAGCCGATCCGCTTGACCTCGTAGTCCAGCTCCTGCTGGCGCTGGGCCTGCGTTTCCTTACGCACGGCAAGGTACGCTTCGATCTGCCCGATCGCCTCGGCCACGAGTTTGTTTGTGGGGTCAACGGCAGCAGCGGCCTGCAGGGTCTCCAACGCCGGGGCGAACTGCCCCTCCATCGCCTGGTCGAGCCCTTTGTTCAGCAGCGCATCGGCCGAGGGGTTCACGTCGCTGCGGGCGGCGACCTGCGAGGCCGGGGCCGAGCCCGTCGGCTGCGCCCAGGTCGAGCCAATCGCCGCAAAGGAAACCAACACTGCCAGCAAGCCTGCCGAGAAAGTTCGTCGTGCGTTCACCATCATGCTCCTGTCTGAATCGCCCCGAATGGGGATGAATGTCCGACCAGTATAGACCACGCCAAGCCCGCGGCGAAATGGGTTTTTCCACTTGCCCGCAAGCTTGACAATTCTGTAACACGTCAGAGCCTTCATCGGATTGGACGAAACCAGACCGCAGCAAAGATTTTTGCTCCGTCGAACCCCTCAGAATAATTCGGGCGTATGGCCGTTACGATGCAGCACCATCAGCGTCTCGTCATCGTCGGCCGGGTGTCCCGCCCGATGTGCCGCCACCGAGGCCAGCAACGCCTCGCCGAACTGCTCCGGCCGCGTCGCATCGAGCTGCCGGCAGAGCCGCTCCAGACCCTCCGTGCCGAGCTGTCGACCCGAATCGTCATGCGCCTCGACAAGGCTGTCGGTGTACAGCACCACCAGGTCGCCCCGGCCGAGCTGAATGCGGTTCTCGGTGTAGTCCGTCTCGCCCACCACGCCCAGCGGCAGGTTGAACATGCCGTTGGACTGAACCTGGATGTGCTCGTCCAGCCGCTGCCAGCGACGCTCCCCGCCGCGATACCAAAGCGGGTACGGGTGACCCGCATTGATCACATGCAGTTGCTCGGTCGGCGCAACATACGAAGCGGCCACCGCCGTGGCGAACTTGCCATCTTCCACATGCGACTCGAACCGCCGGTTGAGCTTCTGGACGAAATTGGTCATGTCCGGCTGCATGATGTTTTCTCGCATCAGGCCTCGGAGCATCTCGGCCATGTTCTGCACATCCCGTCCGTGACCCGAAACATCCGCCACCACGAACCGCGACAGCAACCCCTTGCCGCACAGGCTCACGTAATGAACATCGCCGCCGGTTTCATCCTGCCCCACCGGATAGCTGAAAACCCACGTATCCAGCCCCGGCACGGAAACCGCCTCGCAACTGGCAGAAATCCCGCCCCATATCTCGTCACACTGAATCGCGTGAGACGGCTGTTTACGACTCGGCGCAAACGCCTCTGTCTCTTGCCCTGCCTGCATGGCAAACTCCTAACTCTGGATACTGTCATTGTAACGATTCGCCCAGCCGGAACGTTCCCCATTCTGATCCGCCCGCCAAACTCCCCGCGCTCTGTTCAGCTGGCGGGGCTCCTGTCCCGCCGGCTACATCCCGCCCCGTGCAGGCCAGGCGGTCACGAAAACCCGCTGCGACCGCCCGAACCGCCCCCAGAACAGCCCCAGCGCCCGGCCTCCACTGCCGCCAAGCTGCCTGGCCAGGCGATCGGTATCCAGCCGAAGCCCAGCTGGCTTGACCGTCACCGCCCCGCCGTCGAGCTCAGCGACCAGGCGGGCGACGTCCTTCACCCGGCCGGCCGATTCACCCAGCACCTCGTATGATCGGGCCAGGCTCGTCTCGACGGGCCCATCTCCGCTCAGCCAGTTGAGCCCCTCGCCCAGCCGCCAGAGCTGGTGCGCCGCAGCGAGGTCGTCGACCCCGCGGGCTGCGATGACGGCCGGGTCCGGCTCGATCAGCCACGGGCCGACGGGCCTGACCGCAGCCGCATCGGCCCGGCCGGCCTCGATGGACTCCGCCGTCGGCTCGGCCATCGTCCCGCCCACGACCGTCGCCCGGCGCGGCAGGCCCTCGCCGGCCAGCACGCCCCACCAGGCCAGCAACTGTCGCGCCACGCGCCCCTGGCTGACGACCTCCACCGCCACCCCGGGCCAGTCGGACAGCACCGCCCAGTCCGTCGCCGGCGAGAGCTTCATGCACCCCCCAGCCGTCCGCTTAATCAGCCCCCGCAGAAAGGCCGCGTCCGGCCGATACGATTCCAGCGCCACCGCCCGGCCGGGACCGGCCCGGCGGTCCGGGTCGATATGCACCACCGCCCCGGCCGGCAAGGCCAGCTGCGTCACATCACCCCGCCTCGCCTCGAACCGCTCACCCAACCCGGCCAGGCGGGCGTTATGGTTCGCACAGACCACCATCGCCTCATCGCAATCCGCCGCCTGGACGGCCAAGCCCGCCGCCGCCACCGCCAGGCCATCCGCCCCCAGCCCGCAGCACAAATCCCACACCGCCTCCACACCGGCGGCTGCAAACCGCCGCGCCTTGACCTGCGCAATGGGCCAACTGCTGGCCTGCTGCAAACTCTTGTCCGTCGCGAGCAGCCCCGCTGCCATCTCCGACGGGAACTTCCGCCCGGCCCGGCTGCGAAGCTCACGCAACGTCGCCACCGCCGCTGCCTGGTCCGGCTCGCACTGCTTTCGCAGCAACGTCTGGGCGGCCAGCGGTTCGGCAGGCAAATCCATCGTCAGCAGCGCAGCAGCCCCCGGCGAGGTCAGATAGCCAAGCGCATCAGCCGAGAGGCTCATCGCTCGCCCAGAACCGTCACGACGATCGTGCGGCGGCGCGGTTTGATGTCGCACTCCAGATGGAAAATCTGCTGCCACGTGCCCAGCACGCACGCCCCGCCCGTCACGGGGACCGTCAGGTCCGGGCCGAGGAAGCTCGCCTGCAGGTGCGAATGACCATTGCCGTCATGCCACGCCTGCTCGTGGCCGTACTCGCGGCTGGGCGGCAGGAGGCGGTCGAGCTGCTCGGGGATGTCCCGCTCGAGGCCGGGCTCGAACTCCACCGTGCCGATCACCGCCGTGCTGCCGACGTTGAACACGTGGGCCGTACCGGCCTTCACGCCCGAGGCCGCCACCACCTTCGCAACCGCCTCGGTCAGGTCCGTCATCTGCCCGTGCCTGGCCGTCTCGATCTCAATCGTTTCCTGATACGCCATCATCTTTTCAGTTCGAAGTTCGGAGTTCGGAGTTCGGAGTTGGGAATGATAAAACCTGTTCGCGCAGCCATCTCTTGCTGTGCGCAGGGATGACCATGCGGCAGCCGGCACGACCTACCGCCGACTGTCTACTGCCCACTGCCTACGGCCCGGTGTTTTCTGACGCACCCCAAGCCCTTGCCTGCCGAACGCATGTCGTCCGCCAATACCCCTCAGGCGTGCTCCACCGCGTAGCGGTTGATCACGAGTGCATCGACCCGCCCGGCGGCCAGTTCAACGATGGCGTCGCGGGCGGTATTGACGATGGGCTCCTCATGACGATTGAAACTGGTATTGATGCAGACAGGAAAGCCGGTGTGCTTTTCGTACTCGCAGAGAATGGCATGCATGAGCGGATCGCTTTGTGTGGAGACGACCTGCGGCCGGGCCGTTCCGTCAACATGGACCACGCCGGGGGTTTTCTCACGGGCCAGATCGGTGGCATTGAAGCAGAGAGTCATGAACCGCGAGGCAACCCGGCCGTGCGGATAGCCTTGGAAATACTCAGCGGCCTTCTCCTCGATGACCACCGGGGCGAAAGGCATGAAATCCGTCCGGTCGAGTCGCTCGTTCAGCCAGTCCATCATGGTCGTATCGGTTGGTTCGGCGAGAATCGACCGATGGCAGAGTGCACGGGGGCCGTACTCGGCCCGGCCCTGCACGAGTCCGACGACGTGCTTTTTCGCGAGGTGTTGGGCGATATATTTCTCGGGCGAGTCAAGCAACCGAGCGGTCAGGCCGGCGCTTTCGGCCTCGTGTGTGACTTCACTTTCCTGGATATCCGCCCCGAGAAAGGCCGAGGGGAACTCCGTGGGCATCAGGCCCGAGCCGGATTCTGCCTGGGCGATCAGCGCCGCCCCCAGTCCGACCCCTCCATCGCCCATGTGTGGATGAATGAATATCTCCTCAATCTCGGGCAATTCGTGAAGGATCTGATTCAGGCGGACATTGGCAAAGACTCCGCCGGCAGCGGCGAGGTTGCCACAGCCGGTTTTCCGCACGGCGGCAGTAACAATCTGCGTGGTATTCTCTTCAAGTATTTTCTGGGCGGCCCAGGCGATCTGCTCGATGGAAAATCCGTCCAGAGCCTTACGCAAAGCGGCCACCGCATCGTGCCAGAAAAGACGCTTGCGGTTGACCCACGTCAGCTTCTCGGTATCCGCCCCGAAAAACTCCCGCAGGATGTCTCGCGCCTCGGGGCAAGGCGTGTAGGCCGCCAGACCCGTGATTTTCCCTCCGTGACGCATGGGGGAGAACCCGCAGATGTGAGTAATGTAATCCCAGAAGTTGCCCGGGGAATTGATCTTGGGCATCACCGCGATGCGGCGCATCCGTCCACCCTTGCCATGCCAGATCGAACCGGAAAGCCCATCGCCTCCGCCATCCATGGTCATTACCGTGGCCTCGGGGAACCCGGAGGTGTAGTAGGCGGTGGCGGCATGACAGCGATGATGGTCGTACATGGTGATCGGCCCGGCATAGCCCAACGCCCGTACCTGCCGAACCGAACCGCGCCGCGCCGGCGCGTACCGCAACAGCCGTTTCGAGACGCTCTGGTGAACGGTGCGCATGAACCAGCCGTCCAAAGGGAGAAGATGCTGCTTGGACGCGATGGCCATGAGCTTCCGCGGGCCGGACAGTTCGGGCGTGTCAAAGTCGAGATCGCCCTCCGTGTAGGCCGGACCATAACCGCCAAAGCAAACGCGGTCGACCTCCTGCAGCGACAGGCCACAATCGGCCAGACAGCTCTCCAGAGCCAAGGTGGGGAAACCCGCGTGCAGCTTGATTCGCGAAAAACGTTCCTCGTTATTACTCCAGAGGATCTCACCGTCCCGGACAGCCGCGACCGATGCGTCGTGACTGTCGCCAATGCCGATACTCAGCATGTGTGTCTCCATTCCCGTTCAACGGCCGCACCATCCGCAGCGCGACCCTGCATAGTGCTGCCGGGCAGTATCCTGCGCCCGGCTGAGGCGCATTATGACACGAACCCGCCTTGAACTGAATAGCGAATCCCATTTTCCACGCCTCACCAGACGACGATCACCTCGGCAGGTCGTTGTCTTTCTGGCGGGTCTTTTCTGCCTGGGCGGTTTTGAAGGCGGCGAGCTTCTCGGCGATGACCGCGTCGGCCGTGCCGAGGATTTCCGCGGCGAAGATGGCGGCGTTGGTGGCCCCGGCCTTGTCGATGGCCATGGTTCCCACCGGGATGCCCGGGGGCATTTGCATGGTGCTGAGGGCTGCATCGACGCCGACCAGAGGCCCCGAGGCCATCGGCACGCCGATAACTGGCAGCGTGGTATTGGCCGCCAGGACACCGCCGAGGGCAGCACTCATGCCCGCCGCAGCCACGAGCACCTTCAGCCCGCGGTCGCGAGCGGTGGCGGCATATTCGTGGGCGTCGGCCGGCGTGCGGTGGGCGGAGATCACCCGGATTTCCCACGCAATGCCGAACTCGTCAAGCTGCTTGCAGCAACGCTTCATCACGTCGTAGTCGCTGTCCGAGCCCATCACGATTCCAACGATCGGTGTATCAGCCATCGCATTCCTTTCGGGGTTGGCCACAGACGCGGGGCACTCCAGGGTACTTTGAAAAATTCAAATTCGGATGTCGCGTAGGATTTTCGCTTTCTGGCAAAGAGCAAAAAATGGTGTATATGGGCTCATATTCCGCCGTTTTTTGCGATGCCGCCAGGGAGCGAAAAGACCAGCGAGGCCGAAAAGTGAATTTTTCAAGGTGCCCTCCATTACGATTGGCTCTTGCGGGCCCCTTCTGCGTCGTCGTGGTCGGTTGCGGTTTCTGGCTTGCGGAAGTCAAAGGCGATTTTGATCGCCCCGTGGCGGCTTTTGTGCAGTGCCATTTTCAGCGCATCGCGATATTGGTCAAGTCCAAATGTGTGTGTGAGCAAGTCGTCGGCGCGGAGTTGACCCTGGCCGATGAGTTCGACCACCAGGGCGGAGGTGCTGACCCGTCGGCCCTGGTAGTCTTCCTTGCATCGTCCGTAGGCGCCCAGCACGGTCAGCTCGCGGAACCACAGCGGCGTCAGGTCGATAGCACCTTTCTGCAGCGTGCCGACCATGACGACCTGGCCGCGGCTGCGCGTCCACTTGAGACACTCGTTGACACTGCGGGCCGAGCCGATGCAGTCGAAGATCAGGTCGTACCCACCCGAGATCATGTAGTTGCCAAAGCGTACCTCCTGCAGCGTCGCGCCGGTGCGGCGGGCGATGTCCCGCCCGCGGGCCAGCGGCGAGGCCGGCAGCTCGAAGACGTCCTCCGCCCCGGATTCCGCAGCCCGGTCGCGGGCGGCCTGGCCCCGGGCGAGCACGTCGATCTGCCCGGCATAGCCCATCGCCCGCAGGCAGCGCACCGTCCCAATGCCCAGCAGTCCCGCCCCGTAAACCAGCACGCGCTGCACCCCGTCCAGCTTGGCCCGCAGCACGCCGTGCAGGCTGCACGCCAGCGGGTCGACGACCACGCCCTGGGCGTCAGAGATCGAATCGTCCAGCGGGATGAGTTGGCTCTGGTGGGCGACGAACTGCTCGGCCCAGCTTCCGCCGGTTCCGCCGCCGTAGCCGATGGACGTCCCGGCCGGGATGTTCGCCGAGCCGCCCATGGCGCCGGAGAAATTCTCGCACACGCCGAACTCGCCCGCCTGGCAGCGCGGGCAGGCGGGCTCCGTGCCGCGCACCACACAGCCGAGCGTCGGCTCGACGACTACGCGCCGCCCGATCAGCCCGGGATCGACTTCCCGCCCGACCTCCACAACTTCGGCGACGGCCTCGTGACCGGGCACGAACGGCTGGGCCGCGAAACCCTGCAATACCGAATCGGGAGGCAGCTTCTGGGCGACGATGGCCACATCGCTGCCGCAAATACCCCCCAGCCGCGTCCGCAGGCGGACCCAGTCCTTGCCCGGAAGCTCCGGCGGATTGACCTGCCGCAGGGCAACGCCGTTGGCCGGACCCGTCAGCAGCGACGGCACGAGCCGGCCGAGCAGCTTGCACAGCGCCCAGCCGGCCGGGTTGGTTTGATAGACAATGGCCTTCACGGCCCCTATCATTACCAAGCATGCGACGGAAAAGAAAGCCCGAATTGCTCCCAGCCGGCCTGGCGGTGCTGGCGAGCCTGTGCGTCCTGGGCTGCGGCCATTCGCCGGGACTCGGCCAGCGGATGGACCTCGACGCCAATACGCCCGACCACGGGTACGACACCAACGGCGACGGCCAGGCCGACTACCAACTGCTGCGCAACCCCGCCGGGCGGATCGACCGGCTGGTCTTTCTCGCCGCCGACGGCCGCCGCGTCGTCGACCTCGATACAGCCCAGGCAGCCCTGCCGCCCCACCTGGTGATGATCCTCGACGGGTTCGGCTGGGAGGTTCTCGATGCATTCTACCGCGAGGGCAACCTGCGGGCGTTCTATCCGCCGGCGAGGGTGATCTGCCCCTACCCGTCGATGACCGACCTGGCGATGAACGACCTGCTGGCCACGGGGCGCAGCGCGGGCATCGAGGCGAAGTACTTCGACCGCCGGGCCAACAAGCTCATCGGCGGCAATGCAGCCTACCTCGCCGGCGACAACATGCCCTACAACCGCCGGCTGGATTACCGCGCCGGGCTGATGACCGACGTGTTCGGCTACGTCGGGCCGTGGACCATGTACCTCAGCGAGCTGCGCGGCGGGCGGGCGACGTGGGAGAAATCCTCCAACCGCGAGACGATCGCCTACTTCGTGACCTCGGCCGGGGTGAGCACCAAGTGGGGGCGCGACGGGCAGATCCGCGCACTGACCGAACTCCAGCGGCTGTGCGACGACCTGCTGCGCGTCACCGAAGGACGCCTGGCCCTGACGCTGATGAGCGACCACGGCCACAGCTACACGCCGGGCCAACGCATCGACATCGAGGGCCACCTCCGCAGCCACGGCTGGTCGCTCGGCAAGGCCATCGAATCCGACCGCGACGTCGTGGCGGTAGAGTTCGGCCTGGTGACGTTCGCGAGTTTTATCTGCGGCAACCCCGCCGCCCTGGCGGCCGACCTCAGCAGCCTCGTCGGCGTGGAGCTGGTCAGCTATCGCGACGGCCCGGACGTCATCGTTCGCGCCTCCGATGGCAGCAGAGCGTGCATCACCCACCACGACGGCCGATACGGCTACGAGCCAACCGGCGGTGACCCGCTGAGCCTCGCGCCGATCCTGGCGAACATGCCGGCCGACGAGGCGGGCCTCTACGATGCGGACAAGCTGCTGCTGGCCACGGCCGAGCACCACTGGCCCGCTCCGCTGCAGCGACTCTGGCGGGCGCATCACGACCTGGTCGAAAACCCGCCGGACGTGCTGGCCTCGCTGGGCGACGGTTGGTACTTCGGCTCGAAGAGCTTTGCCGGTGCCGTCTCCGTAGCCAGCACGCACGGCAGCCTGAACCGGGTCAACTCGACCGCGTTCGTGATGTCCACACTCGGGCCCCTGCCGGGCCCCTACCGCAGCCGCGAGGTTTCCAACGTCCTGGGCGTGCTGCTGCGGGCCGAGGGCTGGCCCCTGGCCGCCGCAACCCAGCCGACCACGCAGCCGAAGTAACTCACCCGCCCAGCGTGACCCGGACGGCCGGCGTGGTTTTCTTTGGCCGGACCGGGGGCTGTGCTATACTGCGGCCATGAATCAGCAGAGCAACGACCCGCCGTGGTACGTGGCGGGGCTGGCCTTTGAGTGCCTCGCCTGCGGCCGCTGCTGCGCCGGGCCGGAGGAGGGCTACGTCTGGGCGAGCGATGAGGAAATCGCCGCGATGGCCAAACACCTTCGCCTGGCTGAGTCGACCTTCCGCAAGCGGTACGTCCGGCGGGTGGGCAAACGGCAGAGCCTCATCGAGAAGAAGCCCTCCAAGGACTGCATCTTCCTGGCCGACGGCACGTGCGAGATCTATGAGGTACGACCCACACAGTGTCGCACCTGGCCGTTCTGGACGAGCAACCTCGAAACGCCGGAAGACTGGTCGCTGGCGGGCCTGCGGTGTCCGGGCATTAACCGCGGCGGCCTGGTCAGCCTGGAGGAAATCGAAACCCGCCGCCGGGCCACGCAGGAATGACCCACCCGGCCGAGCCATCCTCCCCGGCCGATGACGATCTCCGCCAGGCCGTTGACGCAGCCGCCGATTGTCCGCAATTCCTCGCCGAGCTGCGCGAGCTGCTGCAGCGAACCAGCCAGACCCTGCCGGACAACCAGACCCTCTGCACGCGCTGCGGGCGGTGTTGCGACTTTGCCTCCGCGGGCCATCGGTTGTATGTCACCGCGGGCGAGCTGGCCCTGCTGGCCGAGATGGCCTTGCCATCGCCCAGCCGACCGCTGCGGTGCGGGTTTCAGGTCGAGGGGTTGTGCACCGCCCGCGAGCTGCGCCCGATGGGCTGCAGGCTGTACCACTGCGACGAAGCTCTCGGCAAGCAGGGCTGCCGGGCGGCCGAGGAATTCCACCAAGCGATCCAGGAATTGCACCAGAAATATCGCCTGCCTTACCGATATACGGAAATGACGCAAGCGATGGCGGTTGTTGGAAGCTGTTGATATTCGCCCGAGCCGGTGCAAAAAAGATGCGCAAGTTTTACCTTGACAGCACTTTGCTCGGCGTATATAAATGCCGCCATAGCCTGCAATGAGCAGCGACATACTCTGGGACGGGACGTATAAAAGAGGTTCGCAATGCGAAGAAGTTTACTTCTCAGCACGGCTATTCTTGCGCTTTGTCTCCTGAATTCCGGCTGCGACAAAGGGATCACGGCCGCCGAGGTGGCCGAAAGTTACGGAATCATCAACCGTTACGGTTATGACGAGGAAGTTTCCGAGCTGATCGAAAACGGCCAGGCCGACTACATGGTAGCCAACGGTCACTGCCGCGTCCGTAACACGGTCAAGGAACAGGCCACCCGGTTCGGTACCCGGCGAGTGCTGGTCACCGAGTACATCATCGACGGGGAGCCTTACCGCATCGAAGTCCGTCGCGCCGTCAACCCCATGCGGAATATCGCCGCCGAACGGCTTCATTATGCCGTCGCCAGTCAAAATTCCAGCGAAAACGTTATCAATGGTCTCAGCTTGCTGTCTGTCTACGACACCATAAAAGATCACAGCTTCGAGGCCACGCCCGTCGTCGCCTACCGCGCGTGGCGGGATGCGAATGGCAAGGTCCATCCGGTTCGCGTTCTGGAAGCCGACAAGCTGGATTGGGACGTCTCCGGCCGGGATGTCAATCTGATCGTCCGCACGGCCGACTGGCCGGTTACGACCATGTGGTTCCGCGGATTGGCCTCCGACGGTCGCCGAGAAGATCCCCACCGAGGCGCCCAGCCAGACTCCATGGATCACGCCAGGTGCTGCCTCGCCAGCGGCGGCAAGAACGCTGACGCCCAATTCCACACCGCCGGCGGATACGACCACGCCAACCAACACATGGCCGCCCACGATTACCGCTGGATTATGGAATCGGCCGGGCCGGGCGTGCAGGGCCTGCGAACCGATGTCGACGGACGCACCTGCTTTGTGAACCTCGAACTGTGGGACGCGCTGGATCTGGACCCGGCCGACATCTAAGCGGCACACCATCAACCTCAAGACGCCTTTGGAGGCATGACATGATACGAAATACTTTCCTGACCGCGACTCTCCTGCTGAGCTTGTGCTGGATCACCGGCTGTGGCGAGGGAGTCTCCACCCAAAAGTCCGGCGGCATGGTCGATAACGAAGCCCAGCGACGCCGTCGCATCGCAGCCATTAACGACGTTCACATGCGTCAGCTTCAGGACGACTGGGACCTGTTCTGGCTGTACGACGAGAACCTCAATCTCAGCCAGTGGGAAACCTACGTCGGCCCGTAAGAACCACGCAGCAATACACACAAGCCCGCTTCATGCGGGCTTTTTTTATGCCCCCCCGCAACGCAGAGCCCTTGCTCTGCCCTCTCGATTCGGGTAAGTCTGAATGCTCACAAGGAGTCACCCATGAAAAAACACATTCGCATTCTCATGTCCGGAGTGCTGATTGTCATTCCGCTGGCCGCGACCGCCTGGGTCGTCAGCTGGATCACCCACGCCCTGGCCGGCCTGGGCGAAGCCCTGCTGCAAAAAACCACCCTCGACCGCCACATCACGCCAGACTGGCATGGCTGGGCGATCTGGCTGGGCTTGCTCGGCGCACTGATTGCACTGTACCTCGTGGGCCTGATGGCAAGGTTCTGGCTGTTCCAACGGATCTTCGATGCGGTCGATCGCCTGCTGAGCCACCTGCCCGGGATCAAGACCATCTACGAGTCCATCCGCGATCTGCTAAAACTCTTCGGCGGCGACGCCGGCAGGATGGGCCGGGTCGTACTCTACAGCCCGCCCGGCAGCGGCATGAAGCTGCTGGGCATTGTCACCAACGAGAACCCTCTGGGCCGACCCGACGGGGACAACAGCGTCATCGTCTACCTGCCGCTGGGCTACATGATCGGCGGGCCCATCGTCTACGCCAGGCCCGACTCCATCGAGCCGGTCGACATGCCCGTCGAAACCGCCCTGAAGCTCGCGGCGACGGCCTTTATCGGTACGGACCGAATCGAGGCGACCAAACCCGCCACCGCCCCGCCGCCTTCGAGCGAACCGCCGACAGGCCGGGGACCGTCCGGGCCGTGAACCTTCCGTCCTTTGGGAGCCGCAGTTTTTTTTCATTCTCCGTAAAGATCGCCCAGCCCTCCACCGATAGATGGGTGTCTGAAGCGACGAAGACTTCAGGCTACGGGGTATTCTTCGGGACTGTGATCGTTCTGCAACATGCAATCACCTTTCGACGATCGCGGTCCAGGCACAGAAAGCCTGTCCCATGACCGAACGAATACCGACTAACTCAAAAACCTCTCGGAACCCCATCGACCGGTTCCTGCCCGCTTTCGCCAGACCCATACCCCCTTTCTCGCCGCGTTTCCTTCCCGCTGATACTCTGCCAGGTCGATCGGGGGGGATCGACCTTGCCGGGGGGCAAGGGATCCTTCGATTCGATCCGCCGCATGGCGCGACCTGCCGGCCCGATGCGCATCGGGCCGACCTGGCCGTGCTCGCCGCCGGCGCGGCTCGCCCACGAAGGACTCTTTACCACGCCACGCAGACTGTCGGCCCGGTCGGGCCTTACCGCCCGGACGGGTCGACAGCTACGGGCCTGGCTAGCCGAAACGCTCCATTCCGCATTCCTGTCCGACGCCTCTGCGTCATCTCCCACTGAGAAGTTTCGCACTTCTCAGCCCTGGTGGCGTCAGCCTACCGCCAGCCGACTTGACGCCACCAGGGTTCTTTTTTACACTTCTGCTATCCTCCTGACGCATTGCAATGCGGGGAGCTGGTTCCCACGAAAGGCCACGGATGGCAAAGAAGAAATCCAAATCAAGCGTAAAAAAAACCAAGGCCCGGCCGAAGAAAAAGGCCCCCTCGACCAAAAAGGCCGCCAACAAGAAATCCGCCTCGTCCTCCAAGAGCAGCAAAAAGGCACGGGCCAGGAGCACAAGCACATCGGCCGACTCGCCCGCCCCCGCTAAAAAGCGCGCCAAGCGCTACGCCACCGCCGAGTCCATGGCCAAAGCGCAGCGGTCGATTTCCGTCAGCGAGTTCTTCGCCAAGAACCGCCACCTGCTGGGCTTTGACAACCCCCGCAAGGCCCTGCTGACCACCGTCAAGGAAGCCGTCGACAACGCCCTCGATGCCTGCGAAGAGGCCGGCATCCCGCCGGAGGTCATCGTCCGCATCCGCCAGGCCAGCGACGACCACTTCGTCGTCGAGGTCGAGGACAACGGCCCGGGCATCGTCAAGCAGCAGATTCCCAACATCTTCGGCAAGCTGCTCTACGGCAGCAAGTTCCACCGCCTGCGGATGAGTCGAGGCCAGCAGGGTATTGGCATCAGCGCCGCCGGCATGTACGGACTGCTGACGACCGGCCAGCCCGTCCGCATCACCAGCCGAACCAGTCCCCGCGCCCAGGCCCACCATTACAGCCTGAAGATCGACACCCGCAAGAACCGCCCCGAGATCATCGACGACCAGGTCGTCGACTGGGACGTCAAGCACGGCACGAAGGTCATCATCGAGCTGCAGGCCAGCTACAAAAAGGGTCGCCAGAGCGTCGACGAATACCTCCGCCAGACCGCCATCGCCAACCCGCACGTCGGGCTGACCTACCACAGCCCCGACGGCCGGGAGATCGCCTACCCGCCGATTTCCGTCGAGCTGCCCGCCATGCCCCGGGAGATCAAGCCCCACCCGCATGGCATTGAGCTGGGCGTGCTCATCAAGATGCTCGCCGACACTTCCGCCCGGACGATTCAGCAGTTCTTCACCAGCGAGTTCAGCCGCGTCACGCCCAAGGTTGTGCGCGAGATCATCGAAACCGCCTCGGCCAGCGACCTGGCCAAGGACGAGACGCTCACCGTCAAGACGCACCCCAACTGGGTCACGGGCGATTTGGCCAAGGCGATTTACCAGGCCATCGAGAAGACCAAGATCCTCGCCCCCAGCACCGACTGCGTCGTGCCCATCGGTGAGGAGCGTCTCATCGAGGGCCTCAAGCAGGTCGTCGACGCGGGCTTCTACACCGCCTCCAGCCGAAAGCCGGCCGTCTATCGCGGCAACCCGTTCGTCATCGAGGCCGCCCTGGCCTACGGCAAGGACGAAACCCGCCAGGAAAAGGCCGAACGCATCGAACAGGAAATCGAGGAGCAGGAGGACGCCTCCAACGGCAACGACGACCAGGCCCAGCTCTCCCGCGTGCTTCGCCTGGCCAACCGCGTGCCGCTGCAGTACCAGCAAGGCGCCTGTGCGATCTACAAAAGCGTCTGCGATATCAACTGGCGAAGCTACGGCCTGCAGCAAGGCCGGGGCGGGCCGCCGGCCGGCGATCTCACCATCGTCGTCCACATGGGCAGCGTCTGGGTCCCCTTCACCAGCGAGTCCAAGGAAGCCATCGCCAGCTACCCCGAGATCCTCAAGGAGCTCCGCCTGGCCCTGCAGGACTGCGGCCGAAAGCTCGGCCAGCACATCCGCAAGACCCATCGCCTTCGTCAGGAACTCAAAAAACGAAGCTACATCGAAAAGTACATTCCCGCCATCGGCGAGGCACTCCAGGACATCCTCGACCTCAAAGAAAAGCAGGTCGAAAAAGTCTGCGGGAATCTCAAAGACATTCTCGAACGCAGCCGTAAAATGTAGCCATGACCGACCAGCCCGCCCCACGACCGGCCCGACGCTTCTGGCGTGCCCTGCCGCCAGCACTGCTGATCGCCTGCCTGGTCGGGCTGATCCTCCACCTGGGCGTTCGTGACCGCATACCCGGTCTGTGGATGGTCTACTACCTCCTGCCCCTGCCCGTCCTGGCTGCCCTGGCGGCGATGGGCTTCGTCCTGGCCCTGCTGCAGAAGCGTCCCATCCTCCGTAGGGTACTTTGAAAAATTCAAATTCGGATATCGCGTAGGATTTTCGCTTTCT
>CAZCDM010000018.1:0-24374 GCA_964497475.1 uncultured Planctomycetaceae bacterium | reverse complement strand
CCCTCTACGACCTGCTCCATTGATTGGGTGTCCCAATGTTGAAGTCAGGAAGAGCCGCAACAGGCCGTGCCTGGTTTGGGGATTTGACCGAGCGGCGGCTTTCGGCCGGGCGGTTCAGTCCAGCTCGAACACATCGCCCGGGGCGGGCACGTGGATATTCTCGCAACCGAGGTCTCGGAGGATCGAGGTCATTGCCTCGGGCTGAGGCCCCTCGCCATGAACCACGAAGGCGGCGCGGAGGTCTTTGGCGATGGGCTCGAACATGCGGCGGAAGTCGTTGGCATCGGCGTGGGCGGAAAAGCCGTTAAGGATTTCCACGCGGGCCAGCAGGGGGTACATACGGCCGAAGATTTTCAGCTCTTTTCGGCGTTCGACAATGCGCCGCCCGAGCGTGTGCTGGGCCATGTAGCCCACCACGACGATGGCGTTGTTCTCGTCCCAGACGTTGTTCTTGAGATGGTGCAGGATGCGGCCGGCTTCGCACATGCCGCTGGAGGCGATGATGACGTGCGGGTCGGTGCGGTTGTTGAGGTCCTTGGACTCGGCCACGTCGGTGATGTAGGTCACCAGGTCGCCGCCGAAGAGATCGCCCTGGCTGAACCAGAAGTCCTTGGCCTTTTCGTCGTAGCACTCGGGGTGTTTCTTGAAGACCTCGGTGGCGTTGGTGCTCAGCGGGCTGTCGACGTAGATCGGCAGGGGTTTGATGAGCCCTTCCTTGATGGCCCGGACGAGGTAGTAGACCACGTTCTGCGTTCGCCCGACGGAAAAGGCCGGGATAATCACCTTCCCGCCGAGCTCGACGGTGTGGTTGACCACGCGGGCGAGCTGCTGCTTCATGTCGGTGGGGTTGTGGTGGATGCGGTCGGCGTAGGTGCACTCGGTGATGAGGTAGTCGACCTGCGGCAGGGGGTGCAGCGGGTCGCGGAGGATGGGCATGCCGAATCGGCCCAGGTCGCCGGTGTAGAGGATGCGGCGAGGCTGGGGGGTGTCGATCTCGACGAGGATGCAGGCCGAGCCGAGAATGTGACCGGCCTCGATGAACGTCGCGCACGTGCCGTTATCGAAGCAGAACCGCTGGCCGTACTGCGTGTGCTGGAACTGCTTCATGCAGGCGCGGGCGTCTTCGACGGTGTAGATGGGCTGGATTTCCTCGGCCTTGGTCTTGGCCCGCTTCTTGTTCCAGTAGTTGGCGTCCTCTTCCTGGATATGTCCCGAGTCGGCGAGCATGATGTCGCAGAGGTCGGCCGTGGCGCTGGTGGAGTAGATCGGCCCGGAAAAGCCATGCTTGGCCAGGTGCGGGATGTTCCCGCTGTGGTCGATGTGGGCGTGGCTGAGCAGCATCGAGTGGATGTGCTCGGGGGCGATGGGGAAGCGGCTGTTGCGTTCGATGGTGTCGGTACGATGGCCCTGGAAGAGCCCGCAGTCCAGCGAGACGATTTTCCCCGCGGCCCGAAGCATGTGCATCGAGCCGGTGACGGTCTGCGCGGCCCCGTGGAACAGCAAGGCCGGGCCCTGTCGGTCAGCGAACGATTTGGAGGTGACCTGCATCAACGGCGTTGCCACGACTTCCTTTCCATAAAGGCCGATTCCATTCGGCCCGCCGTACGCCACAAACTACTCTTTTTCTATATCGGTCAAAAGGTACTGATGCTTGTACTGTTCTGTGCGACCTTTTCGCTGGGCGATGAGATTTTGTTCGCGCCGGTCGAATTCGGCGGGGGGCGCACCGTGGGCTTGGACCGGCCCCAGACGCCCACTTTTACGCTTCGATTCGTACTCGATGTTCAGTTTCGAGAGCTGCTCGTCGAAGATTTGGGCGAGGGGTTCGGCCTGGTCTTGTGGCGCCTCGGCCTGGAGGCGATAGTACGGCTCGGCGGCGAAAACGCCCTGCAGGAAGAACCGTTCGCAGGGCAGGCCCAGTTGCTCGCGCGTCCGGGCCATGGCCTCGACCACCTGGTGCTCGGTGAGTTTCTCTCCGGTGATGCTGACGGTGTGCTTGCCGCGAGAGAGGAACTCGATGACGCAGGTCTGGTCGAGCTGGCCGGTGCAGCAGACGCGGTCGTCGAGGCTGTAGCGGAACAGCCCGGCGTAGTTGGACATCACCACGAAATACTCCCGCCCGACTTCGCACTCGTGGGCCAGCACGGTCGGCGGGTTCGGCTGGTCGTAGCAGTCGGCGGGGATGAACTCCAGGAAGTTGCCCAGAATCTCGGCCGGCCCGGCGGGGGTTTCGTCGGCTAGGGGAATGTTCAGGCGTCCCTCGGAGGCGACCAGCCCGATGTCTCGCACCGGCACGGCCCCGAAAACCTCCCGCAGGCGGTCGATGTAGAGCCCCAGCGTCCCGCCGGTCCAGTTGTTCAGGCAGGCGGGCTGCCAGAACTGCTCTGGGCGGAGCTGGCCGTCGCGCTGGATGGCGCGGCCGAGCCGATCGGCCAGGGCCTTGTTCGGGCGGGTTCGCCAGCCCTGGCCGGCTGCGGGCAGCTCGCCGACTGGCAGGGTAATCGTGCCCTCACGCAGGTCCCGCAGCAGCAGGTCGCTATGCGCCCGGCCGATCTCGATCATCTTCAGCGTGCTGGACGGGTTGGCCGTGGTGATCATCGAGACGTCGCGCTCGATGGTGCATCGCAGCGTGGCGTAGAATTTGTCGACCGGCTCGGTGAGTTGCGTGACCCAGCGCGGCACGCAGTACATCCAGCGGACGATGCGTTTTTGCGACTTGGCCAGCAGGCCGCTGATGGCCCCGCAGGCCAGGCCCGTCGGGCTGTCCTGTTCGCGCATGGGCGAGGAGATCTGCAGGATCGGGCGCAGCCAGGCTTCTTTGTGGTCGGTCAGCATCGCCAGGCCCCAGATGTTCCATCCGCGGCGGATGTTCTCCAGGTGGCGCGGCGTGACGGGGATGACCTTCGGCTCGCCGGTCGTGCCGCTGGAGAGGCTGAACATCAGCACCGGCTGGTCGGCCGGCAGCAGGGCCGATGTCTCGCCGCCCCAGACGCGGTCCATCCACGGGGTGAGTTCCTCGTAACGGCGGACGGGTACGGCCCGGCGGTAGGCGTCGGGCGAGTCGATGCTTGTGAAGCTGTGATCGCGCCCGAAGGCGGTCTCGGCGTGGCGGGCCAAGAGCCTGCGCAGAAAGTCGGCCTGCTGAGAAGCCGTGCGGCGGTGCGCCTTGAGAAACGCGTTGCGATCGCGGGCGGCGTGCAGCGCCGCCAGTCGCGCCACGGGGCGGAGCATGGTTTTGATCAGGGCCATGGGGCGATTGTCGTCGGGCCGGGCCGCGGTGTCAAACCTCAGGCGACATCGGCCTGGTCGGGGTCTTCGCTGATCCGCTCGGCGGGGACGTCCTGTTCGGCGAGGTGCTTGTCGAAGAAGGCGACGGTGCGCGACGCATAGGCTTGGGGTTCGAGGATGACGGCCTGGTTGTGCTTGGCCTGCTCGACCACCCAGAGGTACTTCGGGTCGGGGGCGGCGCGGTGGAGAATTTCGGTCTGCTCGACGCGGATGTAGCTGTCCCGCCCGCCGTGGATGAAGAAGATCGGTCGGGCGGACATCTCCTTCAGCGCCCGCAGCACCGAGGGGAACCGCCGGTGCAGCTTGGGCTGGGCGAACCGCATGAGCATCCAGCAGAGGAACTTCCAGAACGCGTCGGGGTGGTTCTGGTAGACGACCTTGACGGTGGCGAAGATGCTGGCCCAGCGTTTCATCAGGGCCATGAGGGTTCGCTCGGTGTCGAAGGCGCCGTCGCAGACGATGGCGCGGACGTAGGGGTCGGTCGCGGCGGCCAGCAGGCCCGCTCCGGCGCCCCGGCTGATGCCGAACAGCCCGATGTTGGGGTCCTTGCCTTCGGCGTCGAGGTTGGCCTGGACGAACGCACATGCGCCGAGGACGTCGCCGAGTTCTTTGTCGCTGGGCCATTGGAGGGGTTTGTACTCGGCCCCGCTGGACTGGCCGTGGGCGCGGAAGTCGAAGGTAAACACATCGTAGCCGGCCTCGATCAGCGGGCGGGTGTAGCGGGCGCAGCTGTAGAGGTCCGAGCCGTACTCGTGGCAGAAGACGATCGTGCCCTTGTGCTCCGTGCCGCGGGCGTGCGGCAGGGTCATGCCCTGCAGGCTCGTGCCGTCGTAGCTGCGGAAGCGGACGGTCTCGCCGTCGAGCCGTTGGAAGTCGGCCGGGCTCATCGACAGCGGCGGCGGCGTGTCGACGAAGATATTGATGCAGATGCGCGTGTAATACGTTAGCAGCCACAGCGCCGTCGTCAGCAGCGTCAGGCAGGTCAGCGCGATGGCGACGATCGCCCAGTGCTGGACGAACCACTCCCCCACAGCCAGTGTTACGATAGGCTCGATCATGGTCTATGCGACTGGTTTATGGTAGCCAACCAAGTGGGCGATCACAAGAAAAAGCAGGGTCATTCGGTGAGCCAGCCTGGCCGGTCCAGGCCCAGGGCGTCGACGACCCGCCCGACATGGGCATGACCGTTCTGGATGAATACGGGGAACTCGCATCGCCCGGCTGCTATGGCCGTTCCGACCAGGTAAAGGCCCGCCGCGGTGGTTTCCATCGTCTGCGGGTCGATTGCGGGCGAGCCGTCCGGCTCGAAGGTCACGCCCGCTTGGTGCAGCAGGTCGGTATCGGCGCGGTAGCCGATCTGGATGACGACCGCATCGGCCGGTGTGTGATGTTCCGTGCCGTGCCGGGGGGTGTGGTCGGGGTTGGCTGCGGCGAGCGTGGCTCCGGCGGGGTCGATGGCCGTGACGACCTGACCGGTCAGCAACCGGATGCGGCCGGCGTCGATGAGGTCCCGCAGCAGGGCGGCGAACTTATGGCTGATGCGGTCCCACGGCAGGTCCGCATCCCAGCAGGTCAGGGCCACCTCGCAGCCGATACGGCTGCAGCGGATGGCCGTCTCGACCGCGCCATTGCCATCGCCCACGACCAGCACCCGCCGGGCGAAGAACTGATGGATGTCGCGATAGGCGTGGTAGACGTGGGGCAGGTCCTCGCCGGGGACGCCCAGCCGGGCCGGGCTGTGCATGTCGCCCGTGGCCAGGATCACCCGCTCGGCGCGGAGGGCTTCATCTTCGCCGGTGGGGGTTTGCAGCGTGGCCGTCCAGCCGGCGTCGTCTGGCAGGAGGCTCCTCAGGCGGGTGTGGGTGCGGACGGTGAGGTTCCGCACGGCGGCGACCGTCCGCAGGTAGGCGAGGTAGTCTTCGTTGAGCACGCGGTACTGTCGCACGTCGGCCAGGGGCACGCCGGCCAGGGCGATCTCGTCCGGTGCGGAGAGGAACTCGGTATTGCGGGGCCAGAGCGACCAGATCGTCTGGCCGATGACGCCGGCCTCGATGTGGCGGCAGGTTGCACCGGCGGCCGTCAGGGCGGCGCCCATCTCCAGGCCGATCGGGCCGGCTCCGACGAGAAGAATGTTCGCAGAATCCATGGCAGGAGTATAGACGGTGGGCGGCGGAGATGTCGAGAGTCGGCCGGGGGCGTTACTCGCCGGCGATGAGGATCAGCGTGTTGTTCTGCCCGCCGAAGCCCATCGAGTTGCTCATGACCGTCTTGACGTCGGCCTGGCGGGGCTGGTTGGGGATGTAGTCCAGGTCGCAGTCCGGGTCGGGATGTTCCAGATGCATCGTCGGCGGGAGGACCTGATCCCGCAGGGCGAGGATGCAGGTGATCAGTTCGGTCGCGCCGGCCGCGGCGATGAGATGGCCGAGCATGCTCTTGACGCTGCTGACGGGCACGTGCGGGGCGTGGTCGCCGAAGGCCCGCTTGATCGCGAGCGTCTCGACCTGGTCGTTCTGCTTCGTGCCGGTTCCGTGGGCGGAAATGTAGTCGATGTCGGTCGGCTTGCAGCCGGCGTCGGCCATGGCCGACGCCATGCTGGTCGCGGCGCCGTCGCCTTCGGGGTCCTGGTCGGTAATGCGGAAGGCGTCGGCGGAGGCGCCGTAGCCGATGACTTCGGCGAGGATGGTCGCGCCGCGTGCGACGGCCTGGTCGTAGGCTTCGAGCACGAGGATGCTCGCGCCCTCGCCGATGACGAATCCGTCGCGGGTCAGGTCGAAGGGTCGGCTGGCGGTTTTGTAGTTGTCGTTCCGCTGCGAGAGGGCGGTCAGGCGGTTAAAGCCCGTCACGCCGAAGGGGTGGATCATGCTGTGGGCGCCGCCGGAGAGGATCGTATCGGCCAGGCCGGCGCGGATCTGGCAGACGGCTTCGCCGATGGCCTGGGTGGAGGCGGCGCAGGCGGTCAGCACGTTGTAGCCCGGGCCGCGGGCCTGGTACTCGTTGGCCAGATGGGTCACGACCATGTTGGATTCCTGCTCGACCTCGCGGTAGAGGTTCATCCGC
This sequence comes from uncultured Planctomycetaceae bacterium, assembly GCA_964497475.1. Classification (GTDB taxonomy): domain Bacteria; phylum Planctomycetota; class Phycisphaerae; order SM23-33; family SM23-33; genus CAZCDM01. The sequence goes on along the minus strand of CAZCDM010000018.1, from coordinate 18,029 downwards.
TCATAGGCCAGTACCGGCCAGCGGGTCGTGTCGATTTCGCGTTCGCCCCATGCATCCACGAGCAGGGAGACGAAGTGTTCGAAGTCCAGGCTGCCTTCGCCCGAGCCGAGGTAGACGCCGAGGCGGTCGTGGTTGAACTCGGCCCAGTCGCCCAGGCCCGATTCGCTCCAGGCCTGCTCGGCCGCTGCCAGGGCGAACTGGCAGTGTCGGCCCGCGGTGGCGTGGGCGGCGGCGTGGGAGAACAGCGACGCGAAGTCGAAGTCCTTGACCTGGGCGGCGAAGGTGGTCGGGAAGGTGCTGCCGTCGAACAGTTCGATCGGGCGGGCGCCGCTCTTGCCGGCCAGGAGGGCATCCCAGGTGGCCTGGACGGAGTGGGCCAGGGGGTTGATCGTCCCCATGCCGGTGATGACGACGCGGCGGTTCATTCGGCGTACCTCTTGAGGATGCAGGCGCCGCTCTGGCCGCCGACGGTGTAGGCGCCGGTCAGGACGGTGTTGATCTCGGCCTGTCGGGGTGCGTCGGCGAGGTTCAGCGAGCAGCCCTCGGCGGGGGCCTGGAAGTTTGCGGTGGGGGGCACGGCCTGGTCGGCGAGCATGCGGGCGGCTACGGCCAGCTGGACCGCGCCATGGCCGGCGAACATCGAGCCGGTCGAGCCGGTGAAGCTGATGGCGGGAATCTGCCCGGCGCGGTCGCCGAGGGCCTGAGTCCAGGCGTCGGTTTCGGTGCGGTCTTCGCCCGGTACGGCCGTGCCGTAGGCGACGAGGGCGTCGATCTCTTCGCTGCCGAGCCCGGCGGTCTGCATGGCGGTGCGGGTGGCGAGGTGCAGGTTGCCCGCGGTGGGTCGTTCGACGTCGGTCGCGGCCGGGTCGCAGGCAGCGCCGCAGCCGACGAGTTCGGCATAGATCTTCGCGCTGCGGGCTTTGGCGTGTTCGAGTTCTTCGAGGATCAGCAGGGCGCCGCCTTCGCCGATGGCCAGGCCGGCGTGGTCGGTATCGAAGGGGCGGATGGCCGAGGCGGGCGTGTCGTTGCCGCTGTTGCACAGCCGCCCGAGCAGCTCCTGCCGCAGCAGGCCCATGGGGTTGAGTTTGCTTTCGGCGGCCCCGGCGATGACGACATCGGCGACGTTGCGCTGGATGTACATGGCCGACTCGCAGACCGACAGGTGAGCCGATGCGTCGCCGCAGGTGATGCAGTTGCTCGGGCCTCGGGCGTCGTGGATGATCGTGACGTGGCAGCTGAGCATGTTGGGCAGGTACTTCAGCAGCCACAGGGGCGTGAGGTTGGTCATGCCCTGCGTGCCCCAGGTCTTGAGGTCGAACGTGCCGCCGGTGAGGGAGGTGTTGACGGCCTGGCCGAGTTCGTCGAGTTCGGCACAGATCAGCCCGGCGCCGATATTGCAGCCGAACCGCTTGGCCGGGACGGTGGGTGGGTCATCGTCATTCTCGGCCGTGCCGGCGGTGACCAGCCCGGCATCGCGGACGGCCAGGTCGGCCGCGGCCACGGCGATTTCGATATCGCGGGCCATGACCTTGACGGCCTTGCGGTAGCTCTTGGGGACGAACTTGCGTGCGGAGAAATCGTCGATCTGCCCGGCGTTCTTGCAGCGGAACTCGCCCGGTGCGAACAGGTCGATGGTCTTGACGCCGGCGCGGGGCTCGTTGAGCCCAGCCCAGGTCTCGTCCATGCCCACGCCCAGAGGCGTGACGGCACCGAGGCCGGTGATGACGATGCGGCGGTCAGTCACGGGCGGCCTCGGCGTTGGTGAACGGTGCGATCAGGCGGGTGAACTGCTCGCCCCAGACGAAATGCTCGGGCAGGTCGAGCCCGCCCTGCATGGCGTTATCGGCATGGGAGAACATCAGGCTGATCTCGCCGATGACCTGGCCGTTCTTGCGTACCGTGCCGGCGACGCTGGCGGCCTGGTCGGAGTAGTTTTCGAGGACAGCTTCGTAGGTCAGCTGGTCGCCGGGTCCGGCGGTGTCGGTGAACTCGGCCTTGGAGATTTTCGCGAGGACCACGTCATGCTGGAAGTTGCCCATCTGCCCGACGAGAATGCCGCCCGTTTGGGCCATGCCTTCGATCATAAGCGTCGGGGGATGAATCGGCCAGCCGGGCCAATGGTCGTGGAGATGCTCCTCGGCCATGGTGACGTTCTTGACAGAGACTGCCCGCTGGCCTGGTTCAAACTCCTGAAATGCGTCGATCCACATCCAGCGCATGGCCTGCTCCGGTCTTAGCCGCTGACCTTGGTCATGATGTAGTTGACGATGGTCTGGACCTTGAACAGCTCGGCCATCTTGTTGATGTCCGGGTCCTGCTCGAAGTCGCTGAAATCGGCGTGGGGCATGCGTTCTTTCAGCTGGCTCAGGCCGGCGTCGGTGAGCTTGCCGTCCTGGACGAGGTCCGGGTTGTTGAGGATATTGTCGGGGAAGAGCTCGCCGCGTGGAATCTTGATGTCGAACGTCTTTTCCAGCCGGAAGACGATGTCGAGGAAGTCGATGGACTCGGCACCGAGGTCGCCGGTGAGGGTGGCGTCGGGGGTGACTTCGTCGTCGTCAACGCCGAGTGCATCGACGAGGGTTTCCTGTACCTTCTCGAAAACGTCTTGTTCACTCATGGGCATGGGGCATGTCTCCTTAGATGGTCATGTCTTGTCGGACCCGTCTGGCGGCCCGGCGAATCGTACTGTATACGGGCTGATCGGCCCAAAGTCAATGCGTTATTGGGCACCTTGAAAAATTCACTTTTCGGCCTCGCTGGTCTTTTCGCTCCCTGGCGGCATCGCAAAAAACGGCGGAATATGAGCCCATATACACCATTTTTTGCTCTTTGCCAGAAAGCGAAAATCCTACGCGACATCCGAATTTGAATTTTTCAAAGTACCCTATTGGGGTTGAGCTTCGGCCAGGGCGGCCGGTCCGCCCAGCAGGTCAAAGACGCGGCGGTGGTGGTCCTGGAGGCTTTCGTCGAGCGTGGCCGAGCCTTCGGGTCGGTCGGCGAGGTTCATGCAACGCAGCTCGATCCGGGCCGAGACGGCCAGGCGGTCGTCGACGTGGCCCGTGCCTTTGCATTTGACGATCTCGCCGTCGATCTTGCTCAGCTCGACCTCATAGCGGATGGTCTTGCCCGGCCGGAGGAAGTAGGCGTACTTGACGTTGCGGGCCGAGGCCAGCGTGATCACACTGTTGGCCCAGTCCTGCTCCTGGCGGATCAGCCAACCGGCCGACTGCGTCATGCCCTCGAGCATCAGCACGCCGGGCATGACCGGGAAGGTGGGGAAATGGTCGCCGAGATACTCCTCGGCCAGCGTGAGGTTCTTGCTGGTGACGATCTTGCAGCCGGGCTCGATCGACTCAATTTTGTCAATTAACAGGAATTTCATTTGCGTGCTGCACCGGGGGCCTGTCAAGGATATCGAATCGAGAACTTGTAGAGGGTTTTGGCCCGCGATGCAAGCATTTTTCGGCCCCGGCCCCGTTCGTTTCACTGGCCGTTGTGGCGGGATAGGATCTCGTTGATGATGTCGGTCGTGCTTCGGCCCTGGACGAGGTCCAGCCGGCGGACGGCCCCGCCGTAGCCCTCGACGATCTCGGCGCCGACGATGACATCGGTCGAGCCGCCCTTGACGAGCAGGTCCGGGCAGAGCAGTTCGAGCAGGGCCTCGGGGGTGTCCTCGTCGAAAATTGTCACGTAGTCGATGCACTCCAGGGCGGCGAGCATGTTCGCCCGCTCCTGGGCGGGGATGATCGGGCGGCTGGGGCCCTTGAGGCGGCGGATGCTGTCGTCGCTGTTGATGGCTACGACGAGGCAGGTGCCCAGCTCGCGTGCCTGCTGGAGGTAGTTGACGTGGCCCATGTGGAGCATGTCGAAGCAGCCGTTGGTGAAGACGATGGTCTCGCCGTCCGCGGTCCGGCGGCGTTGTAGGTCGGCTGATAGTTGCGTGCGGTCGAGCACTTTCGAGCGGCGCTGGCCAAGCTCGCGTTCGATCTCGTCGCGGATTTCATCGCGGGTGATCGGCACGACGCCGAAGCGTTCGACTTCCAGCCCGCCGGCGAGGTTGGCCAGGGCGACAGCCAGGGGCAGGTCGACCTTCTCGGCCACGGCCAGGCAGAGCATGGCCATGACGACGTCGCCGGCGCCGGTGACGTCGTAGACGCTGCGGGGGCGGGTGGGGATGCGCTGGCCGGTCTGGCCGGCCGGTTGCAGCCAGGCGCCCTGCTTGTCGAGCGTGATGGCCACGCCGGCAAGGTCGAAGCGTTCGATCAGGGCTGTGGCGGCCTGGGACATCGATGCTTCGGATTCGATCTCGACGCCGCTGGCCAGGGAGGCCTCGAAGCGGTTGGGGGTAATGAGCGTCGCGCCGCGGTAGCGGGAGTAGTCGGCCATGCAGGCCGGGTCGCAGACGACTGGCAGGGCCGCGGCGCGGGCTTTTGCGATGGCGATTTCGCCGCCGGCCTCGACGACACCCTTGTTGTAGTCTTCCACGGCCAGCAGGTCGGCCACGGCCAGCCGTTTGGCGACGGCTTTGCTCATGCGGATCGCGAGGGCCTCGCCCAGGCCGTCGGTCGATTCCTCATCCACGCGGAGCACCTGCTGGGCATGGCGATGCTGGGCGAGCCCGACGTAGCGCCGCTTGAGAATCGTCGGCCGGTCGCCCAGGGGCAGCAGGCCGCTGGTTTCGCAGCCGGCCGCGGTCAGCAGGCCGAGCAGTTCCTCGCCGGCTGCGTCCTTGCCGATGACGCCGACGCACTGGACCTCGGCCCCCAGTGCCGCCATGGCCAGGGCGGTATTGGCCGCCCCGCCGCAGCGCATCTCGCGGCGGACCACGCGCAGCACCGGCACGGGTGCCTCGGGGCTGATGCGTTCGATGTCGCCGTAGACGTACTCGTCGAGCATGAAGTCGCCCAGCAGGACGATCTTCGCCCGGCCCATCGCGTTGAGGGTTTCGATCAGCTGTTCCATGGCGGTATTGTAAGGCCGGCCGGGCCGATGGGAAGCGGTGTTACTCGGCTGGGTGGCCGATGGGCAGGTAGTAGAAGGCATATTGCGGCTGGGGCAGCTGGAGAGCCTTGGCCATGGCTTCGTCGTCGCAGGCACCGACGGGTACGCCGGCCAGGCCCAGGGCGGTCGCCTGCAGCAGGATGTTCTGCGCGGCGTGGCCGCCTTCCATGAAGACGTACCGGGCCGACCGCTGGCCGTACTTTTTGGCGGTGCGGCTGATGTCCGCGGCGATGAGGAAGATCGCCGGGGCGTCGAAGCAGCTCTGGCCGAAGGCAGCGGCTTTGATCTGCTCGCGGAGGTCGCCCTTGCGGTGCTCGGTCAGCTCGTGCCTGGCCGGGTCGTAGTTGTACAGCCCGTTGGCGGTGGCGACGTAGAGTTCCAGCGGGAAGGTCGCCCCGGCCGAGGGGGCCGTGCGGAAGCCACGCTTCGGCTCGGTAATGCCCTGGCCGGCCCAGCAGAGCTGGGCGAGCTGGGCTTCGGTCAGGGCCTTGTCGGTGAAGTTCCGGCAGGACCGCCGCCGGGCCAGCGCCTGGGTGAGGGTCATCTCGCCTTTGGTGTCGGCTGCGGGGAGGGAGAAGGCAAAGCTCTGCAGCGCCAGTACGGCCAGGCCGACCAGAAACAGCAGGGCCGGCAGGGGGATCATCGACGGAATTTTCATGGGAGTCCTTTCGTGTGGAGGCAGGGTATCAATCCTACGCCCGGCCGGGAAAATTGCAAGCAGCGACGGAGCCGAAGCGGCCGCTGTGATGCGCCAGGCGATTAAAACCCGTATCGCAGGAAGGCGTAGAGGTTGCTGTCGCGCTCGAACTGGCCGAAGAAGGTGTAATCCTCGACGCCGAAGAAGATGTTCCCCCCGCCGCCGACGGTCCAGTGGTCGTCGAGCTTGTACGAGACGCTCGGGCGGAGGTAGGCATCGCCGTCGGAGGGGCTGTAGTAGGCGAACAGCTCGACGGTGAGATTCTGGTTCAGCAGGAGTTTTCTGACCTTGAACGTCAGTACGTGGCGGTCGCGGTCGGCGGGGTTCATCCCGGCTGGGAGGGTGTCGCGGTAGCTGTCGTAGTCGTCCATCAGCTCGACGTAATACTGAAAGCCGACCGACAGGTCGCTGGCGATCTGGGGCAGGTCGGCCTGGTAGCCGGCCAGCAGGCGAAGCTCGGAGTTGCGGATGAACGGGTTCTCGCCGTGGCGGTCATCGCGGCTATCGTACCAGGCGGCCTCGAAGTTCGCAATGCCCCCGCCCAGCGGGCCCCGCACGCTGCCGCCGTACACATTCAGCCGCGGGTAGAACGCTTTGCCCCGTGCCGGGTCGAAGCCCTCGGGCGTTTTCCAGTAGCCCCAGTGGCCGTAGGCAGCCAGCTCGTAGCTGCCGACCTTGCGATGGATTCGCGCGGCGTACTCGCCGTCGTCGAACCAGCGGTCGGGGCGGTCGGGTTCGATGATGGCATCCTGGCCAGCGGGCCGGCCGAGCTGGGGGCTCCAGTAGCTCAGCCGCCGCCCGGTAATGCCCCGGCTGGGGTTGAACCGCGGCATGTAGACCAGGTCCGCATCGACGACGTCGGAAAACAGGCTCACGCGGATCGCGTCGGAGGGGGCCTTGAGGTATTGCAGGTCCCGCCCGAGGAAGAACGACTGCCAATCCTTCGGGAACAGGTCGTTCAAGAACAGCAGATCGCCCGTGCCCCAGGTGAGGACCTGTCGGCCGACTTTCACGTCCATGAACTCGACCGGGGTGAAGCGGGCCCAGGCTTCGCGGAGGTCGAACCAGCCGCTGCCGGTGACGAGGTTGACGTTGGAGAGGTGGTTGTAGGCCTGGTCGTACACGAAGTCGCCGACGACCTTGAAGGTGACTTCCTCGACGTTGCGCTGGAACTCCAGCTGCAGGCGGGTCTCGCCGATGGAGGCCTGCTTCTCGTGGGGGTCGTGCTGGGTTCGCACGCCGCCGCGAACCTCCCAGAACCCCCGCAGACCTGCCTCTTTGAGCGAGTCGAGCCAGTTGGCCGGCTGCTTGGCGGGGGGCGTGTCGGCTGGGGGTGCTTTGGGCTCGGCGGCCTCGCCCGGCAAGCCGCCGGGCAGGGCCGGGCCGTCGGATGTTGCATCGTCCGCACCCGGCAGGCCACCCGGCAGGGCGGGGCCGTCGCTGGCGGCGGAGTTTTTGTCCTGATTCGCACCCGGCAAGCCGGCCGGCAGGGCCGGGCCGTCGGCTGCGTGCGCAGCGGCAGCGGCCAGCAGGACGGCGATAACAAGACTGATTACCCGGGTCGGTATCATGCGTTCATTGTTCATGAAGGGACAAGTGTATACAAGGCAGCGATCGGCTGGCCGGGTTATTCGTCCAGGTATTTCCGCGGGGGTCGCTGGAGGTATCGCTCGGTGAAGATGTCCTCTGGCAGGTCGCGGTTGTATCGCACGTCGGAGTAGACCAGGTCGGTATATCGGCCGGTGCGGAGGTCGGTCATGCGGCTTTGGGTGGTGGTCCAGTAGCCGTCAACCTGCTTGACCTGCTTGGACTCGTACTTGCGGTAGGGCTTGTTGTTCTTGTCGAGGTACTCCTGCTGGATGACGAGGAACGTAGACTTGTGAATCCAGGTTTTGTAGGAGCTGAACTCGACGGTGGCGGGGTCCTTGGGCGTGCTTTGCAGGACGTAGAAGGTGTTGTTGGTCTCGATGAGCTTGTGGTTGTCCAGTTGCGGCTGGCGGCCTGAGATGTCTTCATAGAAGAAGTTGCTGCCGACGAAGCTGGTCCGCTTGTCGCTGGCGGCGATGCGTTTAACCAGGTCGATCTTCGGCAGGTACAGCCAGCGGTCGTCGTCGCTGCCGATGTGCTTCCAGACGAGGTAGGTCATCTTGGCCACGTCGGCCGGCTCGTGGAAGTAGACGTAAAACTTCTGCTCGCCGGTGAACTCCTGGTCCTTGCGCGGGGCGTCGGAGTCCGGGGCGGGTGCGTCCCAGCGGAGGATCGACAGCTCGCGGTTGCGGGTTCGGCCCTGGGCGTCGACGATGTTCATCTTCACCCGGGCCGAGCCGTCGGCGCCCTGGTAGTAGCTCACGAAGTTGGCCTTGTGGATGATCTCATCGACGCTGGGGGGTTGCTCGGCCGGCTCGGAGGCCAGGGCACCGCTCAGGGCGAGGGCAATGGCGGCGAGCGAAACGGGCAGGGTGTGTTTGAAGAGTTGCATGGTGTGGTCCTTTCGGTTTGTGTCACCCTGAGCACAGCCCATGTGGCAGGCCGAAGGGTCTTTCCGGGGAGCGATTCTTCGGCTACGCCCTTGTGGGCTCCGCTCAGAATGACAGCTTTGGTTTCCAGGTTTCCTTGGGGTTGTTGGTTTCCTGGTACGCGTTGCATTTTTCGCATATGTGGCTGGCGGGGCTCCCGTCCCGTCAGCAGGGTGGGTATGGTTCACTTGGGGCTACTGTTTTTCTGGTAGGCGTTGCATTTTTCGCGTCGGCTGAGCCGGCCGCAGATCAGTGCCAGAACAGGCACGGCCGCGATGGCGGCCCAGGTCAGCGGCCCCCAGCCGAACGCACTGTAGCAGTTCAGTGCCAGCAGTACGCCGATGGTACCAGCAGCAACGATGCACAGTCCGCAGTTGCAGGGGGCGGGCATGGCATTGTGCACGGCGCGGAAGAGGGGTTTTTCCAGCACGCGCACCAGGGCGGGCAGAATCAGCAGCGTCGCCACGCCGCTGACCAGCAGAATCGTCGCCATGAGAATGCCGACCGTCTGATACGGCACGAGCGGCGCCAGCAGCAGCGGCGTAAACCCGGCCGCGATGACGATGATGTTGCGCGTGATGGCCCGGGCCGGCTCGGCGAAGACGTGCGGGGCCGTCTCGCTCCACGAGCCGTACTGCCGCGCCATCTCACGCCCGCGGGCCAGGAAGTGGATCGCGAAGTCGACAGCCAGACCCAGCGTCAGGCTGCTGAGGACGGCCACGGGCATGTCGTACTCCTTGCCGACCAGGCCGACCGCGCCGTAGATCGCCGCGATAGTCACCGTCAGCGGCACCATGCTCAGCAGGCCCCACAGCGGGCTGCGGAAGAGAATCGTCATCAGTAGGAAGACCACCAGAAAGCTGCCGGCGAAGGCTTCGAGCATACCGACGACCATCTTGTCCTGCCAGATGACGTTGATGTACGTCAGGCCGAACCAGTGCAGCTCGAGCCCGGCCGGGGGCGGGTTTTCGGCCACGAAGCCCTCGACCGCCTCGACGACCTGCTCCATGTCGCGATTGTCGCCGCTGGTCAGCTGCAGCCACATGCTCGATGTGCGGTAGTCCGGCGTGACGAACTTGTCGATGTCGCTGTAGCGATGGCTGGACTGGTACTGCAGCAGCGTCTCTGCCACGCCGCCGGCGGTATTCGGCACGCGGTAATGCTCGGCGATCTTCGGATCGTCGACGCTCTCGGCCAGCAGGTCGCGGTGGACGGTTCTGACGATGTCCGTCAGCGAGTTGCTCTTGCCGACCAGCGGCTTGCCGTCGCTCTCGATGGTGGCGAGGTAGTCCTGCAGCGTGCGCTGCCATCGCAGCACGGCCGGCTGCTTGAAGACTTCGCCCTCGGCGTCGTCGGTTGCTTCCATCGCCAGGTAGGCCATGTACGTCCCGCCGAAGTGGTCGTTGAGGACGGTATCGGCCCGGCGGATGGGGTGCTCGGGCTCGAACCACTTGACGGGGTTGTCGTTGACGCGGATCAGGCTGATTCCATACCCGGCCACGACCATCACGATGGCGGTCGCCAGGAGGATCGGCCGGGCGCGGCGGGCCGTCCAGCCGCCCGTCCAGTGCAGGAACCGCCCCAGCAGGCCGTGAGGCTGGTCGCTTTCGTCGCTGCCGACGGCTCGGCCGAAGGTCTTGAGGCGATCTTCCGAGAGGAACATCACGAAGGCCGGGATGAACGTCACCGTCCAGAACCAGGCCGCCAGAATGCCCATGGCCACGAACACGCCAAAGACCTGCACCGGCGGAATCGGCGTCAGGGCGAGGCTCGCAAAGCCCGCCGCCGAGGTCAGCGACGTGTAGAGCATCGGCATGAACAGCTCGTCCATGACGTGTCGCATCGTCGCAGCCCGGTCGCGCGTCTGCTGGTAGCGGTCGAAGAAGTCGCTGATGATGTGGATCGAATCGAGCACGGCGATGGGCATGATGAAAATCGGGATCATGCTCGACATGATGTGGATCGGGAAGCCGACGATAATCAGCAGCCCCATCGTGAGGAGCACGCTGACCATCGCGACGATCATCGGGCTGACGATGAGCACCAGCTTGCGGAAGAAGAGCAGCATGAGCACGAAGATGACCGCCATGGCCGCCGGGGCCGAGATGGCCATCTGCAGGAACATCTGCACGCCGAAGGTGTCCTCGGCCACGGGCAGGCCGGTGATGTGGAACTCCTCGGGGCCTTGGCCCAGCTCGTCGATTTTCTTCTGCAGGGCGGAGTAGATTTTGTAGCTGAGGTCCTTGGCGGTGATCGGCAGGTAGATGGCGATGGCCCGGCCGTCTTCGCTGACGAGCGTGTCGTTGAGGAAGGGGATGCGCTGGGCGCGGCGTTTGATTTCCAACGCCTGCTCCTGCGTCTGCGGCGGGGTCTGCATCAGCCATTCAAACGCGATGGCCCGGCCCTGCGGGATCGTCGCATCGACCGTCGACGGCGCGATGACGTCGCCGGGGATCACGCCATGGACCTTGACGATCTCCGGCGCGTCGGTGGTGGCTTGCGGGCCGGGGCCGCCGAGCCCGCCCGGCAGGGCCGGTCCGGGCGAATCGCTCTCGCTGCCTCCCAGGCCGCCCGGCAGGGCCGGTCCGACCGAGGCTGGGGCCTGCGCCGCCGGCTCGGCCGCCTGGTCCATCAGCAGGTCGCCGGTCTCGTCGAACTGGAGTTGCTTGGCGAATTGCGTCAGCTCGTAAATCTTTCGCAGCGAGCCGGGGTTGAACACGCCGTTGGGGTCCTGCTCGTTGACCACGCCGACGACGACCATGTCGTGCAGCGTCATCCGCTTTTTCATCTCGTCGTGGAAGACGCGGACCGGCTCGTCCTCGCTGAGCATGTTTTCCGGGTCGGTATCGACGGTGATCGTCGGCAGGACGGTGGCGGCCGTGCGGGAGGCGCTCTTGACCCAGCCGGGCATGGCGTCGATGAGATGCAGCGACGGCACGGCTGCGGCCAGGGCAACCAGCAACGTCAGGCCGACCATCACGCCTGCGACCAGGCGGTAATGCGTCAGCGAAAACTCCGTAAGTTTCGAGCCGATCTTCATTCGTTACTCCTTGATGACATCCGCGAGGATCTTATGTTCTTCGACGGCCACCTTGCCGCCCATGATCTCGGCGATATTCCCGCCGAACATCTTGCCCATCAGCCCCATGTTCATCCCGGCGATGTGGACCGTGCCTTTGTCATCCTCCCACAGGCCAATCGCACAGGGCATGAGGGTGGAGACTTCCGGATTGCTCGTCAGGACGCTCTTGGCGTAGGAGGCCTTGCACAGCTCGACGATACGCACCTGGCGGTCCATTGTCACGCCATGTTTCACTACGGACTCGGTGACGTTCCGTACGCCGGAGACCTCCCAGCCGTTGGCGACGATGGACTTCTTCAGCCGGGCGATGGTTTCGTCGAGGCCGAAGCGGCTTTCGTGCTGGACGATCATCATGCCGGGCATGAGCTGCCAGACGGCCAGGCCGGTAACGGCCATGCCGAGGACGAAGCCCGCCAGCACCATCGGCCAGCGGCGAGGCCCGCGGGGTTTTCCTTGTGATTCCGGTTCGGCTGCGGGTTGGTTGTTCTGCTGTGACATTGTATTGGCGTCCTTTCGATTAGACATCGGCGTGCTCACTGAGCACGGACAGCAGGGCCTGTTTGGTCTGCAGGCCGACCATGCGCTGGACCTCCCGGCCGTCCTTGAGCACCACCAGCAACGGAATGCCCGAGACCTGGAACCGCCCGGCCAGGGCGGGCTGCTCGTCCACATTCACCTTGGCGATGCGGACGATCTGGCCGATCTGGCCGGCGAGGTTTTCCAGGACCGGGGTCTGCATGCGGCAGGGGCCGCACCACGGCGCCCAGAAGTCCACCAGCGTCACGCCCTCGGCTACCGCCGCATCGAAATTGCTCTCGGTAAGATTCTTAAGCTCGGCTGTCTGCATCGCTATCTCCTTCGTAAGGGGTCAGGTTGACAATCAATCAATGCCTCACCAACCGCAACAGCCATGCCATACAAGAAGCATTACCATAAAGCCTTGTATCTCAGGGTGTTAATAAAAAAAGTCCGAACGGACAATTATATAGCATGCGCCAACTATGCGCATGCAGCTTGCGCAAAGTATGCGCATTTAGTTTGCGCTATAGGGTCACGACAGGCCGAGGCGTTTGAGCTTTTTGTACAGCCCCGCCCGGGTAATGCCCAGCAGTCTGGCAGCCTGGGTTTTATTGCCCCCCGTGCGGTCCAGCGCATCGCGGACCTGTTGGGCTTCGTCTTGTGGCGAGGCCGGCGGTGCAGTGGGAGTCGGCTCGGCCGGGCTGGCCGGGTCAGGCTGGGTTGTCGGCGGGGTGAGGATGTCCTCGGGCAGGTCCTGCAGGCCGATGACGCGGGCGTCGGGCCCGGAAACGACGAAGGCGTGTTCGATGGCGTGCTGGAGCTGGCGGACATTGCCCGGCCAGGCGCAGCTCTCCAGGCGGCGCAGGGCGGCCGGGTCGCACCGCTCGATGTGGCGGTCGTAGCGGCCGTTGTACTGGGCGATGAAATGGCTGGCCAGGGCGGGGATGTCCTCGCGGCGGTCGCGCAGGGGTGGGGCGTGCAGGGTCATGACGGCCAGGCGGTAGTAGAGGTCTTCGCGGAAGGTTCCTTGGCGGACCATCTCGCGCAGGTCGCGGTTGGTCGCGGCGATGATGCGGACGTCGACGTGCTGCGGCGTGCTCTGGCCGACGGGGGTGATCTCGCCTTCCTGCAGGGCGCGGAGCAGCTTGACCTGGGCGGGGGCGGGCAGCTCGCCGACCTCATCCAGCAGCAGCGTTCCGCCGTGGGCCTGGGCGAAGCGGCCTTTGCGGTCGGCCGAGGCGCCGGTAAAGGCGCCCTTGACGTAGCCGAACAGCTCGGCCTCGATGAGCCCCTCGGGCAGCGCGCCGCAATTCACGGCCAGGAACGGCCCGGCCTGGCGGTCGCTCCGCTCGTGCAGCGTCCGGGCGATGAGTTCCTTGCCCGTGCCGGTCGGCCCGGTGATGACCACGCTGGCGGTGGTCTCGGCGGCCAGGGCGATCCGCTCGAAGAGCTTCTGCATGGGCGGGCTCGTGCCGACGATCTGCCCGAACTGCCCCAGCCGGGCGATTTTGTCCCGCAGCTGGACGATTTCCGACCGGGCCTGCTTGATCGCACTGATGTCCATCAGCGCCTGGATCGTGCCGATAGCTTCGCCCTGGGCGTCGGTGACCGGGCAGGCGCGGCGGACGACCGTCACGGCCGTGCCATCCTTGCGGCGCAGTTCGCACTCGTCCTGCCAGTGGCCCGTGAGGTGCTCGAAGGGGCAGAGCACGGCCAGGACGTCCGGCTCGGCCGGGCCCCGGAAGGTCTGCTGCAGCGTCTCGCACGAAGCGCCGAGCATGTCGGCCGCGACATAGCCGGTGAGTTTCTCGGCTGCGGCGTTGAAGAAGATCACCCGCCGGACCTCGTTGAGGACGATCAGCGCGCAGGGGATGACCTCCAGCAGCGCCCGGCGGAACGGTTCGGGCAGGGCGGCGGCGGAATCGAACACCGGCGGGGATGGGTCGGCCTGATTCATGGCTGTAGTATCGGGCGGGGGCGGCGGGGTTGCAAGCGGCCTTGCCATCGGCCCGGCCGGGCGATACAGTGCCCCCACCCCAATCGAAAGGAATCCGATGTCTGAGACGATCAACTACTTCGACCTGCAGATCAACGGCTACGGCGGCGTGGACTTCAACCAGGACGACCTGCCGGGCGAGGAGCTCCGCCTCGCCTGCGATGCCCTCGCTGCCGATGGCGTGACGGGCATTTGTGCGACGATCATCACCGAGAAGCTCGATGTGATGTGCAGCCGCATCGCCAGGCTGGTCGAGCTGATTGGCCAGGACGAGACGATCGCGAAGATGATTGCGGGCATTCACGTCGAGGGGCCTTTCATCAACGCCGAGGATGGCCCGCGCGGCGCGCACCCGGCCGACAGCGTCATCCCCGCCACGCCCGAGGCGGCCGGTCGGTTCGTCGAGGCCGGCGGCGGCCTGGTCAAGATCGTCACGCTCGCGCCGGAGTTCGATGCAGGCTTCGCCACCACGCGCTGGCTCGCTGGCCAGGGCGTGATTGTCGCTGCCGGCCATTGCGACCCCTCGCGTGACCAGCTCGCCGAGGCCTGCGATGCCGGCCTGAGCTACTTCACGCATTTGGGCAATGGGTGTCATAACATGGTTCCGCGGCACGACAATATCGTGCAGCGGGTGCTCTCGCTGGCCGATCGGCTGTGGGTGAGCTTCATCGCCGATGGCGTCCACGTGCCGCTTTTTGCGTTGGGCAATTACCTGCACGTGGCCGGGCCGGAGCGGTGCGTGGTGGTCTCCGATGCGATTGCCCCGGCGGGCCTGGGGCCGGGCACGTATACGCTGAGCCGCTGGACGTTGCAGATCGGCGAGGACCTCGTCGCCCGCAGCCACGACGGCTCGCACCTGGTCGGCTCGGCGATTACCATGCCCCGCAGTGCAGCCAACCTGCGGTCGATGGGGTTGGACGAATCGACACTCCGGCTGATGATGGCGGAGAATCCGCGCAAGGTGCTGGACCAGGCCGGCGGGTAAAGGCTCGGCCGGTTACTTGCCCATCAGGGCCTTGTTGAGGTCGTCGAGGATTTTGATCTCGACGGAGTGGATGGCCTTTTCGTTTTCCCAGGCGACGTTCTGCTCGGGGGTGGTGGCTGCCTCGCCGTCGGCGGGGGTTTCCGTGCCGGGCTGGCCGGTGTAGTTGGTGCGTTCCTGGCTGTAGCCCATCTGCTGGCGCGGGGCCGAGCCCTGCCGCTGCTGCATTACGAGCACCTGGGCGACGACCTGACCGGATTCCTGGGTGATCTGCATGGTCGCGATCTGGCGCGCCGGCGAGCCGCCCAGCAGCCGTTCGTTGCCGGCCTGGACGTCTTTGGGGCGCGTCTTGATGATGCCCGTGGCCGGGTCGGCCGACTGGACGGAGAAGTACTGGCTGAGCACCTGTCGCGCCGTGGCGAAGACTTCCTGGTAGGAATGTTCGCCGCCCATGGTGCGCGTCGTGCCGCGTCCGGGGGCCAGGCCCTCCTGCATCTGGAGTTCCTGAAGTTTGTTGCAGCCGGTCAGCCCGGCGACGGTCAGCAGTGCAAGTGCGATCAGCGTAATGATTTTCATGGTTATTCTCCCTGTGGCGGAATTGTACTGGCCGGGGGGCGGGGTGGCAATGATCTATTGGTCCTCGTGCCACGAGCTGTAATTGGGCGACTCCTGCGTGATGGTGATGTCGTGCGGATGGTTCTCGGCCACGGTCGCCGCCGAGATGCGGATGAATCGGGCGTTGTGGCGCAGCTCGTCGACCGTCGCGCAGCCGCAGTAGCCCATGCCGGCCCGCAGCCCGCCGACCATCTGGTAGACGTATTCCGAGAGCGGCCCGCGGTAGGGCACGCGCCCCTCGACGCCTTCGGGCACGAGCTTGTCGGCCTGGGCGTCCTTCTGGCCGTAGCGGTCGGCCGAGCCTTCCACCATCGCGCCCAGCGAGCCCATGCCGCGATAGAGCTTGAACCGCCGGCCCTTGTAGATGACCAGCCGGCCGGGGGCTTCGTCCAGCCCGGCAAAGAGGCTGCCGAGCATGACGGCCGATGCGCCGGCCGCGACCGCCTTGGTAATGTCGCCCGACATGCGGATGCCGCCATCGGCGATGACGGGCACGCCCTTGGGCTCGGCGGCTTTGTAGACATCGTGGACGGCGGTGATCTGCGGGACGCCCACGCCGCTGATGACGCGCGTGGTGCAGATGGCGCCCGGGCCGATGCCCACTTTCACCGCGTCGACGCCGGCGGCGATGAGGTCCTCGGCCGCCGCGGCCGTGCCGATATTGCCCGCGATCAGCTCGATGTCGTACTCGCTCTTGATCTTCTCGACGGTCTTGATGACGTTGTCGCTATGCCCGTGGGCCGTGTCGACGACGATGACGTCGACATCCGCGGCGATCAACGCCTCGACGCGATCGAAGTCCAGCACGCCGGTGGCGGCACCGACGCGGAGTCGGCCTCGCGGGTCCTTGCAGCCGTGGGGGAACTTCTTCATCTTGTCGATGTCGGCCATCGTCACCAGCCCGACGAGCTTGCCGCCCTCGACGAGCATGAGCTTTTCCACCTTGGCTTCGGAGAGAATCTGCTCGGCGGTTTCCAGCGAGGTATCCGGCGAGGCCGTCACGAGCTTCTCTTTGGTCATCACCTCGCGGATGGGCCTGTCGTCGGAGAGGAACTTCATGTCCCGCTGGGTGAGGATACCCACGACCGTGCCGTCGGCCTCGACGATGGGAAAGCCGCTGACGTTGTGCACGGCCATACGCTGCCGGGCCGTGGCGGTCGATTCGTCCGGCGGGAGGGTGATCGGGTCGGTGATAATGCCGTTCTCGCTGCGTTTGACCTTCTCGACCTCGCGGGCCTGGGCTTCGACGGAGAGGTTCTTGTGGATAATGCCGACCCCGCCCTCCTGGGCCAGGGCAATGGCGAGCTTCGATTCGGTGACGGTGTCCATGGCGGCCGAGACCATGGGAATGTTCAGGCGGATGTTCCGCGTCAGCTGCGAGGAGGTATCGACCTCGCTGGGCACGACGCTGGACCGGGCCGGCTGGAGCAGGACATCGTCAAAGGTGATTCCGTCGGCAACGATTTTGTCTTTCATGGCATCTCCCGTTGGGTTTGGAGGGGGGCGGCGGCCATCGCGGCAGGAAGTTTGGTCTGGCCGGTACGGCCCGGACCGATGCGTCGGGGGAGCGACGCGGTGCGATGGTGGCAGAGGTGTTCCATGACGGACTATATCCCCGCCGGGCCGTCGCTGTCAACGTTGCCGCCGGAGAGGGAGAAAAATTTTTCCGGCTCGTCCAGGTGCCTATGCTTGCATAGGCATGCTGGGAAGGCATGCAATTGCAGCACAGCGACAGCAACACGATTGACCTCGTCATTCCGGACTGGCAGGGTTTTGGCCTGACCGGGTTGCGCCCGCGCCTCTGGCTCGACGGCCAGCAGAACCCCTGCGAGGTGACGGACTCCCAGCCCGGCGAAATGCCCGACGGATCGGCCGGGCAGGTCCTGACGCTCACCGGCGGGGTCAAGCTCCTGCTGGCGGTCGAGAGCGTTGACGACAAGCGAATCGAGATCCGCTCCTGGCTGGACAATGCCACCGCCTCCTCCATCCGGCTGGATAAGGTCGTGCTCTTCGAGGCCGCCGGGCCCACCTTCGGCCAGGACGTCCCGCTCGTGCCCGCCGCCAGCGGCGCCTGCAAGCTGCCCGTTATTACCGCCGGCGAGAAGACCGAATGGGCCGTGCGTTTCTGAAAGGATTGACCTGTTCGACACCGCGTGCGACACAGCCGCCCTCGGCTGTGCGTCGAATTCGAGACGAATGATTCTCGCCTTGCCGAGGAGGCATGATGATACCCAAGAAGCGTGTGCTGGAAGCCATGGATGGATGTCAGCCGGCCGAGCCGGCCGTGTCGGTCTATATCTCCTGGCCGGAATACGGCTGGCGGCTGTCGGGGCATAAGGCCTGGGAGGTCGTCCTCGGCGACGTCGATGGTCTGGCGGTGACGGAGCGAGCCCTTCGCCGTCACCGTTCGGATTTTGTCGGCGGCCCCATCGGTCGGATGGGGACAGGCTGGGCGTGCGATAAAGAGATTCTCTCCGAGACCGACGAGGCGACGCTGTTCCACTGCCCGGAAACCGGGCGGACGTGGCGGTTCAGCAACGACAGCCACAGCCTGATCGAACTCGACCCCCTTCATCATCAGCAACGGCAGCGGGCTGCCTGATCGGACCGATCCTGACATT
>CAZCDM010000017.1:0-24434 GCA_964497475.1 uncultured Planctomycetaceae bacterium | reverse complement strand
CTCCGCCATTTTCCCGCCGCCGACAGTTGACAACCACCCGCAATTGACCAAAGATAGCCCCCTGCCGCAACCCCACCATGACCCAGCACATCGACGAAAATCTGGTCCGCTACATCGCCCGGCTCAGCCGCATCGAACTGACCGACGAGGAGGTCTCCACCTTCACCGCCCAGCTCGGCGAGATCCTCACCTCCGTCGATAAGCTCCAGCAGCTCGACGATCTCGACGAAACCGCCCCCATGGCCCACGCCGTCGAGCAGACCAACGTCCTGGCCGAGGATACCCCAGCCGAGTCGCTCGATGTCGACGCCGCCCTGGCCAACGCCCCCCAGCGCATCGAGAACTTCTACAAGGTCCCCCGCGTTTTGGGAGAAGGCTCGTGAGCGACCTGCGCGAACTGACCGTCCGGCAGCTCGCCGAGGCGATCCGCTGCGGCGAGACCACCGCCGAGGCGGCCACCACCGCCTACCTCGACGCCATCGATCGGCTCGACGGCGAACTGAACTGCTATAACGAAGTCTTCCCCGAGGCGGCCATCGCCCGCGCCCGCGCCGTCGACGCCGGCGATGTACAAGGCCCGCTGGCCGGCGTGCCCATCGCACTGAAGGACAACCTCGCGACCACCTTCGGGCGGACCACCTGCTCGAGCAAATACCTCGCAGACTACCGCTCGCCCTACACCGCCACCGCCGTGCAAAAACTCCTCGACGCCGGCGCGGTCATCCTCGGCAAGACCAACCTCGACGAGTTCGCCATGGGCTCGTCCTGCGAGAACAGCGCCTTGGGCCCCACGCGCAACCCCTGGGACAACGCCCGCGTGCCCGGCGGGTCCTCCGGCGGCTCGGCCGCTGCCGTGGCCGGTCGACTCGCCGCCGCCGCCATCGGCTCGGACACCGGTGGCTCGATCCGCCAGCCAGCCAGCTTCTGCGGCATCGTCGGGTGCAAGCCAACCTACGGCCGCGTCAGCCGCTTCGGCCTGGTCGCGTTCGGATCGAGCCTCGATCAGATCGGCCCGATGACACGCGACGTAGCCGACACCGCCCTGCTGACGGCCATCCTCGCCGGCCAGGACCCCCGCGACGCAACCAGCATCGACGCAGCCGTGCCCGACTACCTCGCGGCGGTCGACAACGCCCCAGGCCCGCTGCGCATCGGCATACCGGGCGAGTTCCTCACCGGCATGCGCGACGAGATCGCCGCGGTCTTCGACGCTGCCTGCGACAACCTCGCCGCCGCCGGAGTCCAGCTCGTCGACGTCTCCCTGCCCCACAGCCGAATCGACATCGACGAGGCCGGCAACCTCTCCAGCTTCGCCGTGGCCTGCTACTACGTCGTCGCCACCGCCGAAGCCTCCAGCAACCTCGCCCGTTACGACGGCGTCCACTACGGCCACCGCACCGCTGAAAAAGTCGACGACATCGTCGAACTGTACTGCAAGTCACGCCGCGAGTCGCTCGGCCCGGAAGTCAAACGCCGCATCATGCTCGGCACCTATGCCCTTTCCAGCGGCTACTACGACGCCTACTACAACAAGGCCCTAAAGGTCCGCCGCCGCATCGCCGAGGATTTCACCACCGCCTTTGCATCCTGCGACCTGATCCTCACGCCCACCACACCCACGGCCGCGTTCGAGCTGGGGGCCAAAACCGCCGACCCGCTCGAAATGTACCTCGCCGACATCTACACCGTCAGCCTCAACCTCGCCGGGCTGCCGGGCATTTCCGTACCGGCCGGGTTCACCCCCGCCGGCCTGCCCGTCGGTGTGCAGCTCATCGGACCGGTGCTTTCCGAGCCAACGCTCTTCGCCGCAGCAAGACAGCTCGAAACCGCCTGCGACCTCGGCCCGCTCGTCCCACCCGCCATCGTGGGCTGATCGATTGCCTCGCCATACGCCTCCCGCCCCGAAGGGGCGAAAGGCCACCGTCAAACAGCCCCTCGGAGTCGCAGTCGGCAACTCCCAGCCGCGAAGCGGCGAAAGGTGGTAGCCGGGGGCGCAAGCCCCCGGAACTCGGCGGCCTTGCATTTCAGCCCCGAAGGGGCGAAAGTAGGCATGGAAACATGTCCTTCACGAATCACAACTATCACATCGTTTACTCTACCAAGGGGCGGGCCAACCTGCTTGGGGCTGATCTCATGCCTCGGCTGGTTGAATATACTGGCGGTATTCTGCGCGAGCTTGGTGGCCAATTACGCTCAGCCAATGGCCCGGCCGATCACATCCATCTCCTGATCGCCTTGCCGCCCACCATCTCCATCGCCGATGCCGTTCGTTTCATCAAGAGCAATTCCAGCAGATGGGTTCACGATACCTTTCCCGCGTTGCGTGATTTCAGATGGCAGGATGGATACGCCTCCTTTACCGTATCCCACTCGGTTGTTCCAAAGGTGATGGAATACATTGCAGCGCAGACAGCCCATCATGCAAAATTGACATTTCGCGACGAACTGCTGCCTTGCTGAAACGACATGACATTCCGTTCGAAGATCGGTATATTCTATAAACCTTCTGTCGCCCCTTCGGGGCTCATTGCAATCCGAACCCGATCCCGGGGGCTTACGCCCCCGGCTATAAACACCTGTCCCTTCGGGACAGACAACCCGGCCCCGTATGTGTAGAACGAGACCTGCCCATTGTCCGACTCGATATAGTCGGGATGATTTTCCATGACCCAACCATCGGATACCATCACGCCCATCGTCGGGCTGGAGATTCACGTCGAGCTGGCCACGGCCACCAAGATGTTCTGCCGCTGCCTCAACCGCTTCGGCGACGAGCCTAACACCCACACCTGCCCGGTCTGCATCGGCCTGCCCGGGGCCCTGCCGGTGATGAACAAAACCGCGGTCGACTACTCGATCAAGGTGGCCCTGGCGCTGGAGTGCACCATCGCCGGCTACACCAAGTGGGACCGCAAGAACTACTACTACCCCGACCTGCCCAAGGCCTACCAGATCAGCCAGTACGACCTGCCCATCGGCTCGGACGGCAAGCTCACCGTCCCCCTGCCCGACGACACGACGCACACCGTGCGAGTTCTGCGGGCGCACCTCGAAGAGGACGCCGGCAAGAACACCCACGACCTGCCCGGCTGCACGGGCGTGGACCTCAACCGCGCCGGCGTGCCGCTGCTGGAGATCGTCTCGCAGCCGGACATTCACTCCGCCGCCCAGGCCGGCGCCTACGGCCGGGCCATGCAGCAGCTCGTCCGCTGGCTCGGTGTCAGCCAGGCCAACATGCAGATGGGCCACATGCGCTTCGAGCCGAACATCAACCTGCACATCGAACGCGACGGGCGAACCTACAAAACGCCCATCATCGAAGTCAAAAACCTCAACAGCTTCCGCAGCCTGGAAGGGGCGGTGGAGTTCGAGATCCGCCGGCAGTACGAGCAGTTCCAGGCCGACCCGGAGGGCTTCAGCCTGGAGAAACTCGGCAAGCAGAATCGCGGCTTCGATGTCGACCGCCAGCAGACCGTTTTCCAGCGCGACAAGGAAGAGGCCCACGACTACCGCTACTTCCCCGACCCGGACCTGCCCGCCGTCGTCGTCGACGACGCCTGGCGCGATTCCATCGCCAGCCAGATCGGCGAACTGCCCCTGGCCCGACGCCAGCGATACATCGACGAGATGGGGCTGACGGACGAGCAGGCCGACGCCCTCACCCAGGACAGCCCCACGGGCGACCTGCTGGACCAGGCCGTCGCCGACGGCGCCGATGCACCCCAGGCTGCCAAGCTGCTGATGAGTCGCGGGGCCGCCCTGGCCAACGAGGCCCAGTGCACCATCGCCGAGATCGGCATCACCGCCGGGCAGCTGGCCGGGCTGGTGAAGATGCTCACCGCCGAGAAGATCAACGCCACCGCCGCAGCCACGCTGTTCGACGCACTGGCCGAGTCGGACGAAACGCCCGAAGCGCTGGCCGAGAGCAAAGGGCTGCTGGCGGTGACCGACACCGGCCAGCTCGAGGCGTGGATCGACGACGCCCTCGCCGCCAACCCCCAGGCGGTGGAGATATACCAGTCGGGCGACAAGAAGGCCGCCAAGAGCTTCGGCTTCCTGATCGGCCAGGTCATGCAGGCCAGCCGCGGCGCCGCCCCGCCGGCCGAGGTCACCCGCTTGCTGAAAGAAAAGCTCGGCTGACCGCGCAGCAAACGGGCCGAGCTGCCATCGCGACAGCCCGGCCCGGAATGTTCTGCCAACCTCGACTACTCGGTCTTGGTCGCGTCGGTGGCTTCCTTGACCTTCTGCATCATGTCCTCGGTCGTGTCGCCGCCGTCGCTCTCGCCGACGCCCTGCTCGCCTGCATTTTGCTCGACGGTCTCGGTGATCTTCTTCTTGATGGCGGCTTCGGTTTCGGCGTCGGTGGTCTCCGAGCCGGCCGGGGCTACGTCCTCGGCGGCCGCGGCGGCTTCGGGAGTCATCTCGACGACCTCGCCGATCATCACAGCCACCGGAACCACCTTGCCGTCCTTGTTCTCGACCACGACGGTGACGGTCTGCTTCTCTTCGAGCACGTCGAACTCAGCCGGCTGGCCGTCTTTGGTGAGGGTGGTCTCGTCGGTGAAGTACAGCTCGAGGGTCACGTCCTCTTCGGTCGTGACGTAGATTTCCTTCTCGTCGGCGTTGACCTTGCTGATCGTGCCGGTGTGTGCCCCGTCCTTGACGGGTTCGTTCTTCTTGCAGCCGACGACGGCCAGGGTCAGACACAGGGACAACAGAAGCATGGTTGCTGCGCGCATGATAAATCTCCTTTCGCGGGTACATGACACGTCGCCAGCCCTTGCCGACAACGAGATAATCATAGAACCGCCGCCAAGCAAAATCAACCTGCCCGCTCGCCTCGCCCGCGGCAGGATGCTATACTCGCCCACCGGCCTGGGCGGGCCAACACGCCCAACGAAAGGACCGAACATGTCGCTGCGGAAACTTCATCGCTGGGTGGGGCTGGTCATGGCGCCGTTTCTTTTCATCACAGCCGTCACCGGCGGGGTGCTGCTGTGGCGCAGGCAGTACAACCCGGACCTCAAACACGATTTGCTGGACTGGCATAACTGGGAGGGCCTGGCCGACTACCTCGGCGCGGTCCTCGCGGTGGCCCTGGCGTTCATGGCCATTTCCGGCTGGTGCCTCTGGCTGCAGGTTCACCTCCGTAAACGCCGCGCCAAAGCCAAATCCGCCTGACCCTCGACACGACCCCAAGACGAAAGAGCAATCCATGCGAGTATTATCCGGCATTCAACCTTCCGGACGGCTGCACCTGGGCAACTACTTCGGCGCGATGCGTCAGTACCTCGACCTCCAGGCCCAGGGCCACGAGTGCTTCTACTTCATCGCCAACTATCACGCCCTGACGAGCCTGCGCGACGCCGAGCAACTGCGCGACATCCAGCGGCATGTGGCGATGGCGTTCCTGGCCCTTGGCATCGACCCGGACCGCAGCGTTTTCTTCCTGCAGTCCGACGTCCCGCAGGTGACCGAGCTGTGCTGGTTCCTCAACACCGTCTGCCCGGTCAGCCTGATGGAAAAGGCCCACAGCTTCAAAGACAAAACCGCCCGAGGCCTCGCCGCCAACATGGGCCTGTTCGACTACCCCGTGCTCCAGGCGGCCGACATCGTCATCTACGACGCCGACGTCGTGCCCGTCGGCCAGGACCAGAAACAGCACATCGAAATGACCCGCGACCTGGTGGGCAAGTTCAACCGCGAATACAACGCCGACGTCCTCGTCGAGCCCGAGCCGTACATCCTTGATCACGTCGCCGTCGTGCCCGGCCTCGATGGCCAGAAGATGTCCAAGAGCTACAACAACACCATCGAGCTGTTCCTCACGCCCAAGCAGACGAAGAAAACCGTCGGCAAAATCGTCACCGACGCCACACCGCTGGAAGAGCCCAAAGACCCCGAGACGTGCAACGTCTTCGCGCTGCTTCGCCTGCTGGCCGAGCCGGCCGAGCTGGAGGAGATCGCCGCCAGCTACCGCGCCGGAGGCTACGGCTACGGCCACGCCAAAACCCGCCTGACCGAACTCATCAACGAGCAGTTCGCCGAGGCCCGCGAGAAATACGCCCAGCTGGAAAGCGACCCCGACACCGTCACCGACATCCTCCGCGCCGGCGGAAAAAAGGCCCGCGCCGTCGCCGAGGCCACCCTCGCCCGCGTCCGCGAGGCAGCGGGCATTCTCACCACGCACGCCTGATCGGAGCGAACCCATTCCCGTCGCCTTGCCAGACTGGTGGCCCTGGGAGCTTGAACTCAGCGCCCATCTGCACCGCCGCATGCTCGACCGCAGGTTCAACGAAACCGACCTGCGGGAGATTCTCACCCACGTCGAGGAACTGCAAGAGCCCTCGGCGGAAGGGCGATTCCTGGCCGTGGGCCGGCTGAACCGCCAGCGGTGGCATGTCGTGCTCGAACCACAACTTTCCGAACGAATCGTTACTGTCATCACCGCGTCTCGGGTAGAATAATCGCATGACCAGAGAACCCTACCTCGAAATGACCTACCGTCACGGCCGGTGTCTGGCCGGGTACCTCTACCTGCCGCGCGATCCGAAGGATTCCGTCATCCGCTCGGAACCGCGCGGTGAGGACCTCGTCGTCGACTTCTCGGCCGAGGGCAAGCCGATCGGCATTGAAATACTGACTCCCGCGCGAGTCCGGCCTGAGGATATCGTCGCTATCCTGCATGAGCTGAA
This sequence comes from uncultured Planctomycetaceae bacterium, assembly GCA_964497475.1. Classification (GTDB taxonomy): domain Bacteria; phylum Planctomycetota; class Phycisphaerae; order SM23-33; family SM23-33; genus CAZCDM01. The sequence goes on along the minus strand of CAZCDM010000017.1, from coordinate 17,739 downwards.
CATCTCGACCGTCGACCAGGAAGAGCTGACCCCCCTTGCCTCCTGATCGACCGCTCCATTCCGCCCCGTGGTACGCCCTGCGACGCACGCTGCCGCCGCATTCCTTCGACGCGAACCTGCGCGAACTCATCGACCACCTGCCGGACTACCGCGTGGACGAAGTCATCGTCAAGGTCGACACCGAGGAGCTCACCCACGGCCAGCCGCCCCTGCAATGGGTGCGCGACTACCAGCCGGGGCTGTTCGAAATCCGCGAACGCATGGCCGAGATCGGCGTGGCCTACTCGGTCAATCCGTGGATCACGATGGGCCATTGCGACCGAGGCCGCGACGAGCGAACGAACTTCCCGACCATGGGCTTCATGGTCGGCCACGACGGCAGCGAGACCATCTGCTGCGCCTGCCCGCTTAGCGAGACCTGGCGCGAGCACGTCCGCGCCGTCTGGAGCCTCTACGCCGAAACGCGCCCCCGCGTGATGTGGGTCGAGGACGACATCCGCACGTTCAACCACGACCCGGTTCGGTTCGGCTGTTTCTGCGATGCGCACCTGGCCCGCTTCGGCGAGGCCGTCGGCCAGGCCGTCACGCGGCAGCAACTTGTCGATGCCCTGCTCCAGCCCGGCCGACCGCACCCCTGGCGGGAAGCGTGGCTGAACCTCCAGGGCCAGATCATGATCGAGACCGTCGGCTTTCTCGCCCAGACGGTCCACGCCATCTCGCCCGAGACGCACCTGGGGCTGATGTCCTCCGGCCCGCGCAACCACTGCCTGGAAGGCCGACGCTGGGACGCCTTCGCCAACGCCCTCGCCGACGGGCGCACGCTGGTATCCCGCCCGCCGATGGGCAACTACTCCGAGAACTCGCTGCGGGGGCTGTACTACTCGCAGGACTCCATCAAGCTCACGCGCCACGCCCTGCCGGGCGGCGTCGTCGAGCAGACCGAGGTTGAAAACGTCCCCTTCACCCGCTACGCCAACAGCACCGCCTTTACCTTTCTCGAAGCGACGGTCTCCTTCGCACTCGGCTGCCACGGGGTCACGCTGAACCTCTTCGACCACGTCGGCACGCCCATGCAGGACGAGCCGTGGTTCGGCCGACTGCTGGCAGACAAAAAGCCCTTCTTCGCCGGGCTGGCTCGCCGGGCCAACCCCGCCGGACGACTCCGCGGCATTCAAATGCTCCACCACCCCCAAAGCAGCCTCGCCAAGCACCTCACCGCCGGGCAGGACTACCCCGACCTGGCCGAGGACGGCTACGACATGATGCACGCCCTGGAAGGGCTCGGCCTGGCCACGACCTACCAGCCCGAGCCCGTCGCCGCAACCAGCGGGCAGGTCATCCGCGCATGGAGCGATGAGCAGATCGCCGAGCTGCTCGGCCCGGGCCGGGGGCTGCTGCTGGACGGACCGGCCGCGGGCGTGCTCGTCGAGCGGGGCTTCGGCGAGGAGATCGGCCTGGCCGACATCGCACCAACCTGCAATGCCGACACGCTGGACTACGTCATCTCGGCGGAGGAAATCCACGAGCCCACCTTCGGCGGAGCCGACCGCCGCTACGTCACCTGCATCCTGCCGAACCTCGGGCGGAACCTGCAACTGTGCCCGCTCACGCCGAGCCCGGCCGCCCGCGTAGTCAGCTCGTTCGTCGATGCCGACACCACCCGCCGCGCACCGGCCATGATCGCATGCGAAAACGCCCGCGGCGGGCGCGTCGTCGTCCACAGCCTGGACTACAGCGCGACGGCCGGCATTGCGTTCTTCCACCCGCACCGCCAGGCGCAGCTCTCGGCCGTGGCCAACTGGCTGTGGCGTGGTAAGCTGCCCGCCACCGTCACCGGCGGCGTCTGGCCGTGGACCTTCCGCATGGACAACGACGGCCGGACGCTCCTGGGGCTGATGAATCTCTCGCTGGACCCGTGGGACGATGCAACCTTCCGCCTGGCCGAGACGCGCCGCGTCAACAAGCTCCGCCGGCTGAGCCCGACCGGGCGATGGACCGCCCCGGCAGCCCTGTCGGCCGAGCCGGCCGAGGGCGGCTGGACCATCCGCTGGAACAAGCCCGTCCCCTACCACGAGCCGCTGTTCATCGACATCGACTGGGCCTGACCCTTCCGGCCCGGCCCGCGGGAGAGTATAATCCGCCCATGCCCGACTACCGCGTGAACCTCGACGTCTACAACGGCCCGCTCGATCTGCTGCTGTACCTCATCCGCCGCGACGAGGTCGACATCCACGATATCCCCATTGCGCGGATCACCGAGCAGTACATCGCCTGGGTGGAAATGCTCCGCAAGCTCGACCCGAACCTCGCCGGGGAGTTCCTCGTCATGGCCGCCACGCTCATGGAGATCAAGACGCGGATGCTCCTGCCGGCGCCCGAGATCGAAACCGAAGACGCCGAGGACTACGCCATCGACCCGCGGGCCGACCTCGTCCGCCAGCTGCTGCAGTACAAGGCCTTCAAAGACGCCGCCGGCGATCTCGCCGACCGTGCCGAGCTGCAGTCGATGAAATTCCCCCGCCGCCCCGTCCTGCCCGAGCAACCCGCCGAGCCGGAGATGGACCTCGATGACGTGCAGATCTGGGACCTCTTCGACGCCTTCCGCGGCGTGATGGAAGCCATCGGCCAAAGGCCCACGCACCACGAGGTCATCTACGACGACACCCCCGTCGAGCTTTACGAGGCCGACATCATCGACCGCCTCGAGCGCGAGGGCCCGCTGCAGTTTGCCGACATCTTCGCCGGACGCGACAGCCACGCCGAGGTCGTCGGCCTGTTCATCGCAATGCTCGAACTCATCAAGCAGCAGCGCATCTGGGCGAAACAGGATCGCAACTTCGGCGAGATTTTCATCGAGCTCAACCCCGATCCCCCGACGGAAGAAGAACTCGAAGCCGCCGAGGAAGCCGCCGCCAAAGCCCGCGCCGCCGCCGGCGGGAGCGACTTCGACGGGCCCACCGAGGCCGACGCCACCGCCATCCTCGTCACCGAAGACGATCTCACCGAGGACATCGACGAGCCCCTGCCCGGCTCCGATGACCTGCCCGATGCAGAACCCACCGAACCCGACGCACCCGACGACCCGACGGAGGCCCCCGATGGACCAGCCGACCAACCCGAACCGGAAACTCACTGAGCTGGGCATTGTCCTGCCCCGCCCGGCCGCGGCCGAGGGCATCTACGTCCCGGCCGTTCGCAGCGGCAATGTCGTGAGGACCTCCGGACAGATCCCCACCGAACGCGGCGAACTGATCGCCGTCGGCAAGGTGCCCGACGAGGTCTCCCCCGAGGAGGCCCGCCACGCCGCCCGCGTCGCGCTCATCAACGCCCTGGCCGCCATCCAGGCCCTGACCGGCTCGATCGAGTCGGTCCGCCGGGTGCTGCGCCTCAACGTGCTGGTCAACTCCCGCCCGGACTTCACCGACCAGCCCGAGGTCGCCAACGGCGCCAGCGAGCTGCTGGTGGAACTCTTCGGCCCGGCCGGGCGACACACACGCACCGCCGTGGGCGCAGTGGCCCTGCCATGCAACGCCGCGGTCGAACTCGACCTCACCGTCGAACTGGACTGACCGCGGCGGGCTTTGATTTTCGCCCCGGCTTATCGTACCATGGCGGGCTACCCCTTGGCCGGTCCAACCCCCGGCCGGATACCACCCGCCATGAAACATTTCTTCCGATCGCTGGAATATCTCAAGGCCCACCGGGGCCGGCTGGCCGTATCGTTCCTGGCCGTCCTGCTGATTGGTGTGTTATGGAGCGGCAGCATCACCATGGCCCTGCCGGTGCTGAAGGTGCTCTTCAGTGCCGAGGGGCTCCACGGCTGGGCGTACAATACGATGGTCAGCGACCGGCTGAATGCGAAGATCGCCTGGCGAACCGCCCCGCCGAATACGGTGGCCGACGGGCGAAACCTCTCGCTGGTTCTCGATGTCGTCTCCGTCGAGCCGACCGGCTCGGCTGCCGAAAGCAAACTGCGCAATGGCGACTGGATCATCGGCCTGGCCGGAGAAGGGCGCGACCCGGCAGGCGAGGTCCTCCGCGCCGACGTACTCGTCGGCCAGCTCGCCCACTGGGCCCCCTCGGCCCGACCGCCCCGCCTGCTGGTCTACCGCCCCACGGAAGACATCACCACCACCATCTCGGTCCCGCTGGGACTGCTGGAATTCAAAAGCAAAACCCTCGGCTACATCGCCGAGGCCATCCCCGAGCCCAATTCCCGCCGGGAGCGAACGAGCATTCTCTTCTGGCTGCTGGGCGTTGTGGTGGCAATGGTCCTGCTGCGGAACCTGATGCGTTTTGTCCAGGAGTACCTCGTGCAAACATCGGTACACCTGGGCATGTGGAGCTTCCGCAACGACTGCTTTGACAACGCCCTCCGCCAGCCGGTGACCTACTTCGCCTCGGCCGGCACGAGCGACACCGCCAGCCGATTCATGCAGGACTCGACAGAACTGGCCCGGGCACAGACAACCCTGTTCGGCAAGACCCTCGTCGAGCCTGCCAAAATGGTCGGCTCGGTCATCGCCGCCCTGCTGCTGAACTGGCAGTTGGCGCTGATGGCCATGATCGGCGGGCCCATTGCCTACGCGATCATCCGGCAGTTCGGCAAGCGGATGAAGAAGTCCACCCGCGGCGCACTGGAAAGCTGGGCCGAGATGCTCGGCGTATTGGAAGAAACCCTCCAGGGCCTGCGGGTCGTCAAGGCCTACACCATGGAGGCCTCCGAACGAAAGCGGTTCCACCGCGTCAATCGAACGCTCTACAAGCAGATCCGACGCATCGTGCGGATCGACTCGGCCACGAGCCCTACCGTCGAGGTGTTGGGCATGAGCGCGGGCATGGTCGCCGCCGGGGTCGCCGGCGTCTGGGTGCTGGAAAACAAAATGGACCCGGAAATTTTCATGACCACCATGGGGCTGCTGATGGCCATGTTCGACCCAGTGCGAAAGCTCTCGAAGGTGCTGGTACGGTTCCAGGCCGGCGATGCCGCGGCCGAACGGCTCTATGAGCTGCGCGATCGGCCTCGCGAGACGCGCACGGTGGGTGCACCGAATCTGCCCCGCCACCAGAAATCCATCGAATATCGCGACATCCGCTTCGCCTATCCCAACGTCGCCGAGCCGACTCTCCGCGAGATCAACCTAACGGTTACCGCCGGCCAGGCCGTCGCCATCGTCGGGCCCAACGGCTCGGGCAAGACCACCCTCGTGAGCCTCCTGCCGCGCCTGCTGGAACCCACCGGCGGGCAGATCCTCCTCGACGGACAGGACATCATGGCCCACTCGATGCGGTCGCTCCGTCGGCAGATCGCCATCGTCACCCAGGAGACGGTGATCTTCAACGCAACCATCGCCGAGAACATCGCCTACGGCCTGCGGCGCGCCAAGCACGCAACCATCCTCGATGCCGCCCAACGCGCCTACGTCGATGAGTTCGTCCGCGACATGCCCGACGGGTACGACACCGTCGTCGGCCAGCGCGGCGCGACGCTCTCCGGCGGCCAGCGACAGCGCCTCGCCATCGCCCGCGCCATCCTCCGCGACCCGGCGATCCTCATCTTTGACGAGGCCCTCAGCCAGATCGATGCCGACAGCGAAAAGAAAATCCACGCCGCCATGCAGGACTTCATGGCCGACCGCACCACCCTCATGATCGCCCACCGCTTCTCGACCGTCCTCGACGCCGACGCCATCGTCGTCCTCGACGAAGGACGCATCGTCGACACCGGGCCGCACAAGGACCTCATGGACCGATGCGAGCTTTACCGCCAACTCTACAACACGCAGTTCGCCGCACCGCAAGGCTGATCGCACCGGCCGGGCTGCTGGCCGGACTGCTCGCCACCGCCTGCCAGACTGCCGCCACCCTGCCCATCGAGCCATGGGCAGCGGCCGAGATGACTCGCCTGACCGACCAGACCCCCGCTCGACTCGATCACCGCATCCTCGCCACCGACAACCGCACCATCGCCCTTACCGGCGGCGCAGGCGAGACCCTCGCGGTGCAGGTCATCCTCGATACAGCCGACGAGCCGGTCACCGGCCTGACCATCGCCGCCACGCCACTGAGCAACGACGCCGGCCAGTCCGTGCCCGTACGGCTCTACCGGCAGCTGCCGATCCCCGTTGAGCGGTTCCCGCCCTGGTATCTCCGCCTGGTCCCGGACCGGCCGAGCCCGGCCGGCTTCTACGACCCGCTCGTCCCCCTCGCCGAGGGCGAAACCTTCGACCTGCCCGCAAAGGGACGACTCGCCCTGTGGGTCGACCTGCCCCTGCCGCGAGGCATTACGCCCTCGCTCTGTCGAGGCCAGATCGCCCTTCGCGACGCCACCGGCCGGACCCGCTCCGTGCCCATCGAAGCAACCGTCATGCCCTACGCCCTCAGCACGGCCAGGCCCCTGCCCTGCCTCGGCGGCTTCGACCACCACCAGATCTTCACCACCCTCATCCGCCGCAGCGGCATGGTCTACGACCCGAAGTACCTCGACCTCGACGCGCCGGAAGTCCGCCAGGCCGTCAAGCACATCGGCCAGCTCATCCGCCTCGGGCGGAGCCACCACGTCGAGCTGTTCGACAAGGCCCTCCGCCCGAAAATCTTCCGCGACCTGCACGGCCGGATCAAACTCAACTGGACCGTCTTCGATGCCATCGCCGGGCCCTTCCTGACCGGCGAAGCCTTTGCCAACCGCCAGCCCCTGGCGGCCTGGCCTCTGCCGGTCTCAGCCGACTGGCCCGAGCCGGCCAACTACGGCGGCATCGAGGCCGACACCTACTTCGACACGGCCCGGCTGCTCGTCGAACGATGTGCCGCCCACTTCGCCCAGGCTGGCTGGTCACAACAGGTCTTCGCCTGGCCCTACCGCGACGAGGTCTCAGCCGATGGGTATCTCGAATTCCTCCAGTTGGCGGGCATGGTCCGTGCGGGATCGAGTACCCTGCCGGTCCTCAGCCCCCTGCCGCCGAACCCGCCGGCCCAGAGCAGCTTCGATCCGCCCGACCATTTCGCCGACGCGTACGACATCCTCGCCCCGCCGGGCCGATGGTTTGACCCGCCCGCCAGGCCGAACGCGCCGAAGGCCGTGCCGTCATCCAGGCCGGCGGACAAGGCCCTGGCCGGGGTGTGGCTCCGCCCCAACGACCCGCCCTGGACGCCCAGCCTGGCCCTGCCGGCAACGCCCGCCGACCTCCGCGCCACACCCTGGCTGGCCGATAGCCTCCACTGCTCGGCCGTCTTCATCGACGACGTACTCGCCTGGCCCATCGCCCCGGCCAACCAGGCCGACGCCCGGCTGTTCTACCCCGGCACGATCGCCAACAAGCCCGACACGATCCTTCCCTCGGCCCGGCTGAAGCGACTCCGCCGCGGCATGGAAGACCTCCAGCTGCTCAACATCCTCCGCCAGCAGAACCGCTCCAGCCTCGCCCGGACCATCCTCCACTCGATGGTCCGCTACGCCGGACGCGACGCCGTCGGCGATCACTACCTCGACCCGCGCATCACCGGCTGGGTGCAAACCCCGGCCGTCTGGCAGGATGCGACCGCCCTGCTGCAGCACGAGGTCGCCGCCGCCATCGCCCGCCGCCAGCCCACCCAGGCCGAGCAGATCGCCTCCCGCGTGCGCTGGAAGAACTTCACCCGCGACACCACCGGCCTGACACCCGAGCGTGTCCAGACGACAGTCCGCGCCGGCGAACTGCCCTGGCCCGACGTGGAAGACTCCGGCCTGGTCCGCTCGATCCGCGCGACGATTCGCATCGACCTGTTCAGCAAGTACCTCACGCCCGTCGAGGCGACGATCACACCCGCTGCCCTGCCCCCCGGCTGGAAGGCCGTCCTCGCCGAACACATCATCCCCCGCCTGGGCCCCGGCCAGACCCGTCAGGCCCGCCTGGTCATCGAGGGCGTCAACGTACCCCCCCTGCCCGATGGCAAACTGCCCGCCGCCGTCCGCGTCCGCACCGATGCCGGCCAGGACGAAACCATCCGCACCGACATCGCATTCCTCGTCGCCGCACCCACCGCCGAGCCCCTCGCCATCGACGGCTCGCTCGCCGATTGGCCCCTTCGCCCCAACAACACCGCCGGGGCGTTCCGCCTGCTGGGCAGGCTCGGCCAGACGCCCGCAGGCCTGGCCGACCGGCAAAGCCGCGCCTTCGTACTCCAGGACGAGAAGTTCCTCTACTTCGCCCTGCAATGTTTCGAACCCACCCTCGACAAACTCCAGGCCCGCACCACCAACCGCCCGCAATACCAGCAGCTCCTGCCCGTCGGCGAAGACCTTGTCGAAATCCTCCTCGACCCCGGCGCCGATGCGACCAGCCCCGGTGAGCTGATCCATATCGCCATCAAGGCCAACGGCGTCATCGTGCAGGAGCGAGGCATCCGAACCGACCCGCCCATCGGCCCGGCCGAGCCGACCTCACTGGACATCACCGCCGCGATCGGACGGGAAGACAACGCCTGGATCGTCGAGATGAAAATCCCCCGGGCGTCGTTCGGCGCCGACGGGGCCAGGCCCTTCTGGGGCGTGAACTTCACCCGCGTCAGCCCGCAGGACAACCAGGCCTCCAGCTGGTCCGGTGCCACGCGAAACTTCTACGACCCCCGCAGCCTGGGAACCATGTTTGTCCTTCCCCCCAAAAAAACATACACTGAACCAACCCGAAACCAACCCGCCTCAAATCCGCAGGAGTCAAATCATGGGCAATAAATTTGGATGGGTCCTCGCAGGCATTTTCGTCGTCGGCATTGCAGCCATCGTCACGATGAAGTTCGTCTTCCCCCAGCCGGAACAACCCACCTCCGAAACCCGCCCGGCCGTGCTCGCCTTCCAGGAACCCACCGCCGATATCTCCCCGGTCGTTTCCCTGCCAACCGGCAGCGGCAATGCCGCCGATGCCTACATCAAAGCCCTCGACTTCTACGAAGAAAACGAAAGCTCCTTCAATGCCCTCAGGCGACGGGCCGACGCGGCGCCAAGCTACGACCTCACCGGCAGCGAACTGGCCCTGGCCGAGAAGCTCATCACGCTCGTCGAGCCCGGCACGAAGTGCAAAACCATGGAAATGACCTTCGTGCATACGCCCAAGGAGCTGAAGGTCTCCGGCTTTGCCGACAAGGCCGAGGACCTCGACCGCCTCTCGGTCATCATGGACTATCTCTTCGCTCACTATTACACCGCGAAGCAACTCGACAAGGCACGCCGCATCGCCAACATGCAATTCATTCTCGGCTGGCAGATGATGAACGAGCGCGCCCGCGTTTACATGACGCAGATCGGCATGGAAATCCAGCTCGCGGCACTGAACCGCCTCGAACGCCTCGCCGAAGAGCAGGACCAGACCAGCAAAGCCGAAGCCATCTACGCCTATCAGTCGCAGCTGAACCTCATCAACAATACGTTCAACATCAAAAACCGCCTGCTGCGGAACGTCGACCCACCGGCCGGCGATGTGTTCAACATTATCGAGAAAGACCAGGACCGCGCCTGGCGAACCGAGGCCATCCTCACCCTGGGCATTCTCAAGTTCTCCAGCAAGAGCCACAAAGGCAACATGCGCGTGCTGAATGACTATCTCGACCAGTACAGCCAGAGCGACGAGCCGCTCTACCGCGCCGCAGCCAAGGTCGCCCGCGAGTGCACCAAGATGCAGATCGAAACCTGGGCCATGGGCCGCTCGGATTAACCACTACCCGACAGGTGACGCGTGGCCCGTGATCGCAGCCCCATCCGCCTGCACTGCCGCCGCCTGACCAGCCAGGCCGGGCCCGACCGCCTCGTCGACGCCCTGGCCCGGCTCGATCAGCCCGTGCTGCTGGACTCCGCCGCCCGCGACGACGCCTACGGCCGATTCACCCTCCTCGCCTGCCGCCCCGCCCGCGTGCTGGAATTGCGCGACGGCGTCCTGCGCGACTCCGCCGGCCAGCGCCTCGCCGATACGCCCGAAGCGATCTGGCCCGAACTCGACCGCCAGCTCGCCCCGCGTGAGGTGCTCTGCCTCGGCCCCGACCAGCCGCCCGGCCCCTACCAACCCGGATGGTTCGGCTTCGTCGGCTACGAAGTCGGTCGACTCATCGAAACCCTGCCCGGCCACGCGCCGCGCGATACCGCCCTGCCAGACCTCCGCCTGGCCCTGCACGATGCGATCCTCCTCTACGACGCCCGCGACCACGCATGGTTCCTCCTCCGCGCCGAAGCCGACCACATCCCCCCCACCGACGCCGCCCAGCACCTCCAGGCCGCCCTGCCCGAAACCGGCGGCAGCCGACCCGCCACCACCGACGCCGCCTCAGCCACACGACAAACCCTCCCCCAGCCGACCGGCAACTTCACCCCCCACGCCTACCGAGCCGCCGTGGCCCGCGCGATCGACTACATCGCCGCCGGCGACATCTTCCAGGTCAACCTCTCCCAGCGGTTCGAGCTGCCCGCCGCTCCGCCCTCCCACGAAATCTACCGCCGCCTCCGCCGACGCAACCCCGCCTGGTACGCCGCCTACCTCCGCAGCGACGACCCGACCGCCCCCTGGGCCATCTGCTCCAGCTCACCGGAACTCTTCCTCCGCGTCCGCCGGCAGGGCTCACAATTCCACGTCCTCACCCGCCCGATCAAGGGCACGCGCCCCCGCATGGGTGACCCCGCTGACGATGCCGCCGCAGCCGCCGCCCTGCAGGCCAGCCCCAAAGACAACGCCGAGCTGGCCATGATCATCGACCTGCTCCGCAACGACCTCGGCCGCATCTGCCGCTACGGGTCCGTCCGCGTCACCGACCCCTGCCGCCTCGAAACCCACCCCACGGTATTCCATCTCGTCGGCACGGTCGAGGGCATCCTGGCTGCGTCCGTCGGCCCGGCCGGGCTGCTCCGGGCCACCCTGCCCGGCGGGTCGATCACCGGCGCGCCCAAGATCCGCGCCATGGAGATCATCGACGAACTGGAACCCTGTGCCCGCGGCGTCTACACCGGCTGCATCGGCACGGTCGGGCTCGACGGCTCGGCCGAGTGGAACATCGCCATCCGCACCGTCGTCTGCGACGGCCGCCGCGCCCTCGTCCAGGCCGGTGGCGGCATCGTCGCCGACTCGACCCCCGACGACGAGTACGACGAAACCCTCGCCAAGGCCCGCGCCCTACTCGAAGCCCTCGGCCCGACTCCCCCATTGGCCCGGCCGCAGTAACACGCTACCATACCCCCATGCGAACCCTTCCGATCATGCTCCTGCTGCAAGGCCGCACCGCCGTCGTCGTCGGGGCCGGCAAGGTCGGCCTGCGGAAAGCGGCCGCCCTTCTCGAAGCCAACGCCCGCGTCCGCCTCGTCCCCGGCCCGGCCCGGCCCACGACCGTCCCGCCCGAGGTCGAACTCATCGACGCACCCTACCAGCCCGCGCAGCTCGAAGGGGCAGCCGTCGTCTTCGCCGCGACCGACGACGCCGAACTGAATCGGACCATCGTCGCCGACGCCCGCGCCATCGGCGCCCTGGCCAACGCCGTCGACCAGCCCGACGACTGCGACTTCTACTCCCCCGCCGTCATCCGCCGCGGCGATGTACAGGTCGCCATCACCACTGGCGGCTCGGCGCCGGGGCTCTCGGCCGCGCTACGCAAGCGCCTCGAACCCCACGTGCCCCTGCGGGCCGGCGAGTTCGCCGCCCTGCTGACAGCCCTGCGAGAAACCCTCCAGCGCAGCGACCTCTCGCAGCCCCAGCGGATGGACATCCTCCGAAAGCTCACCAGCGACGAATCGCTGGACGCTTTTTTGTCCGGCGGGCCGAGACTCATCGAACAGAAATGCGAGCAACTGCTCCGCGAGGCCTCGCCATGAGAATCCTCTGCCTCGGCGTCAATTTCCGCTCGGCCCCGCTGGCGATCCGCGAGAAGCTCGCCTTCACGCCCGCCTCGGCCGACCGCGCCCTGCGCCAGCTCGCCCAGGCCTGGCCTCGGGCGGAGTTCTTCCTGCTGAGCACCTGCAACCGCACCGAGCTGTACACCGCCCGGCCGCTGCACGCCCACCCGCGCGAAGAAGAGCTGCTCCACTGGTTCGGCCGATTCCACGAACTCGACCCGGCCGAATTCGCCGAGGCGGTTTACACCCACGCCGAAGCCGACGCGGTCGGCCACCTCTTTTCCGTCGCCGCCGGCATCGACAGCCTCGTGCCCGGCGAACCGCAAATCGTCGCCCAGATCAAACAGGCCGCCACCACCGCTGCCGAGGTCGGCCCGCTTGCAAGCACCCTGCGGAACCTCATCGACGAAGCCCTCCGCGCCGCCAAAGACGTTCGCACCCGCACCGGCATTGCCGAGGGAAAATCCTCCGTCGCCTCAGTAGCCCTGGACGTCCTGACCCAGACCTTCGGCGACCTGGCCGACCGCTGCATCCTCTCCATCGGCGGCGGGAAGATCAGCGAGATCCTCCTCGGCCAGGCCCGCACCCTCCGCCCCGGCGCGATGATCGTCGCCAACCGCTCGCTCGACCGGGCCGAGGAACTCGCCGGGGCCGTCGAAGCCGAACCGGCCGACCTGTCCGACTTACCGGCCCTGCTGGCCCGAGCCGATGCAGTCATCAGCTCGACGGCCTCGCCCGAGCCGATCGTCACCGCCGCGATGCTGGAATCGTGCGATCCCCGCCCGAGCCTGCTGATCGACCTGGCCGTGCCGCGCGACATCGACCCGGCCGTCGGCGACCTGCCCGGCGTGACGCTGCGGAACATCGATGACCTCGACGCCGTCGTCGCGACCAGCCTCGCCGGGCGGCGCGACCACCTCGGCCCGGCCCGGACGATCATCGACGAACACCTCGCCCGCTTCATGGACAACATCAACGTCCAGGCCGTCGTGCCCACACTCGAAGCCCTCTACGCCCGCATGGAAGAGATCATCGACGCCGAGCTCACCGAGGCGGCCAATAAGTTCTCCACCCACGACGACAGCGACGAAGACATGGATATCCTCCGCCGCTCGCTGCGTCGCTCGATGCGCCGGCTGTGCCACCCCGCCGCGGAAAACCTCCGCCGCCAGGCCGCCGCCGGCCACGGCGAACGCTCCGCCCAGATCCTCCGCAAACTGCTCGACCTCGACGAATAGTCAACCCATCGTGCGGCGGGGCGCGAGTTCCACCGCAGAGTCCGCCCCGCTGCCTCAGCGAATCGTAAACGGGTCGCGGTCGGCTGCGGACGTCATCACCTTCACGCCGTCGAGCATCCCAGCCAGTCGCCTGGCGAGCTTGCCCAGCGTGATCCGCTCGCTGTTGGAATGGCCGACGCACAGCACCGCCAGGCCCGCCGCCGCGGCGGCCAGCGCGTCGTGGTGACGCATCTCGCCAGTCAGGTACGCATCGGCACCGGCGGCCAGGGCAGCCTTCCACATCCCCCCGGCCGAGCCGGCCGATACCGCCACCGTCGCGACCTTGCCGTCCGTCGGCCCCGCCTGCATCAGGCCGGCCACGCCCAGACCCTGCTTGACCCGGCCAATCAGCGTCGGCAGTTTGATCGGCCGGGCCAGTCGGCCCACGCGCCCCATGCCCAGCTCGCCGGCCTGGCCCAGCAGCGGGTAGACGTCCACCGGCGGTTCCTCGTAGCTGTGGGCCGATGCAATCGCCGCCCGCACCGCCGCGACAGCACCGGCCGGGGCGATCATCTCCAGGCGAATCTCCTCGACCTGCTCGAGGCGACCGGCCCGGCCGACGGTCGGGCTAGACTCCTGCCCGCCTCGCAACTGCCCCACGCCCTCGCTGCGGAACGCGCACTGGCTGTACTGGCCGATCTGCCCGGCCCCGGCTGCGAAGGCGGCCTCGCTGACGGCCGATACGTCCCCGGCCGGCAGAAACGTCACCACCTTGCACTCGGCCGCAACCTCGGCCGGCTCGAGCGGGCGGACATCCCGCATATCGAGCATCTCGGCCAGGGTGTCGTTCGTCCCGCCGGCGGCTGCATCCAGCGCGGTGTGCATGGAGTAGACCGCCACGCCCTTCCGCGCCGCCTGCCAGAGCACCGGCGAGGCCTCGGCTGTGATGCGACCGACCGGCTTGAAGATGACCGGATGGTACGCCATGACCATGTCGACCTTTTTGCGGCTAGCCTCGACGAGGACCTCCGCCGTCAGGTCGATGCAGAGCATCAGCGTCCGGGCGCGGGCCGACTCATCGCCGAGCAGCAGGCCGACGTTGTCCCAGTCGGCCGCCAGCTCCAGCGGGGCCAGCTCGCCCAATACCGCCGCGATCTCACGAACCTTCATCGTCGGCCTCCGTAATCGTCTGTCGCTGGCCGGTCTCGGCTTCGAGCAGGTCCTGATAGAGCGCGGTAACGCGGCGCGTCAGCTCGCCGGGTTTTTCCTCGCCCACGGCGTGCCGCTCGATGCGAACCACCGGCCGGATGCCCATGCACGAACTGGTCAGGAAGATTTCCTCCGCCCGCAGCATGTCGTCCACGGTCAGTGGCTCGTCGGCGGTGCAGGGGATGTCGTTGGCCTGGCAGAGGTCGAGCACCGCCTGGCGGACCACGCCGGGCAGCACGGGCGTCGTCAGCGGCGGCGTGCAGAGTACGCCATCGAGCAGCAGGAAGACGTTGGAGTAGCAGCTCTCGGCCAGGAGGTTATCGTGCGTGAACCACAGGGCGTCGGCGAAGCCCTTGGCCGCAGCGTCCTGCCGGGCCAGAAGCCGGGGCAGGTAGCAGCCGGTCTTCAGGCCGTAGATCGGATCGCCCCCGGACTGCTTGCACGCCGAGACGATCACGCCAATGCCCTTTTCGTACCACTCGGCCGGGTACTCCGGCAGGGGCTCGGCGGTGAGCAGCGTGGTGGGCTTGCCCTCGGCCGGGCCGGGCGTGAGGGTGATCCGGCAGCGGGCGTCGGCGAGGTGGTTCTCGTCGAGCACGGCGTACATGCCGGTCACCAGTTCGCCGGTGGTAGCCTCGGCGCGAAGGTTCAACAGCCGCACCGTCTCGGCCAGGCGGGCCAGGTGCTGCTCGAAGCGGAAGACCACGCCGTTGCGGGCCAGCATGGTCGTAAAGGTGCTCGCCCCGTGAAGAAAGCCCGGATCGGCAATATCGATCTTCGCCTGCCCGGCCGGGACCAGCTCGCCATTGAAGTAGACTTTTCGTTCGCTCATGGCCGCATGATAGGTCCGCAACCGACACGAATCAACCGGCTCAATAGCGTTTGCGGCGGGTGGACTGGTTGGGCCTCATGCGGTTGACGAAGAAATACCGCAGGGCGTCGATGGCGTGGTCGGGCCCGTCCTTGACGGGGCTGTCGACCTGGGCGGAGCTGCCGGGCTCGGGGTAATGGTAGCTGTTGAACGATTCGATCAGCACCGCACAGCGCGGGTGGATCTGCAACCGGACGGGCCCGGCCGCCGGGGCCAGGGCGGCGCGGATGAGTTCCAGCCCGTCGACAATGCTGCTGCCGCACGATGCCGTCGGAATGCCCGCCGCGGCCAGAAGCTCCGTGCAGGCCCGGCCGGAGGTGGCCTCTCGCTGGCGGCCGGCCGGGTCGACGTAGGTCATCTGCACCGGGCCGGGGTCGGCCTGGAGGATGGCCTGGGCGTGCTGGGCCACCGGCAGCCGGGCGCGGACGTACTCGCCCACCAGATGCACAAAGCCGCTGGGCGTCACCTGCACCCACAGGCAGCTCAGCGGGCTGGCGTAGCCGAAGTCGATCGCGCGGTACAGCGGCCAGTCGGGGCAGTACTCCACCGCGCGGACATGCTTGCCGGGGTCGAACTCCTCGAAGACCAGGAACTGACGCTGCGGGCCGCGGCAGAGCATCTCGGCCTCCCAGGCGGCGCGGGACGAGCGGGCCTTGATCGTGATCGCGTCGTCGATGCGAAAAAACCCCTCGGCCCGGCGGGCGATGCCGCGACAATCCTCCGCCAGGAGACAATCGTCGCAGCTTCGCTCGGGCGGGCAGCGCTCGATGACTTACCAGAGGCACCAGTTGATCAGCTGATACCCGGCCGCCGAGGCGTCGCGGGTGCGGGCCTCCTGCACGAGCCGATGCATCAGCCCGCCGCTGCGGTGCAGGGTGCTGAGCACCTCGATGCTGCCGCGAGTGCGGTCGGTCGAGCGGGTGGCGAACTGCACCGCCTGCCAGACGTCGTTATCGAACAGGTCGACCTCGTCGCAGCGGATCTTCTGGACGTGCTGGCCGCGGACGGCCCGCTCGCTCTGGGCGAGCATGCGGATCTCCGAGCCGCCGACGATGCGGATGGCGTCCTTGCGGATCGGCCCGTCGACGAGCCCACTCTTGCGGGCGACGAACTCGCGGATGTACTCGGCCAGCCGGTCGGACTGATCGAAGCTGCCGCCGAGGACGCGAATCTTCGCCGGGGCGCGGTAGATCGCATCGAGCAGCGTCGCGGCCGCGGCGAGCATGGTCTTGCCCCCGCCGCGATTGGCCCAGACCAGCAGGTCCTGCTGCTTGAGGAAGCTCGCTTCGAGATAGTCCAGCGGCGACTGATGATGCGGGCAGAGCGGACGATCCGGAAAGCGCACCCCCAGCAGCGACTGCGCGACGCGATTCAGGCCGGCCCGGCTTTTCGGCTCGGGCAGCATGCGGATCGACTCGCCCGGCTCGGCCAACGTTTTGGGCTTACTCCGTTTGACTGGTTTGCGTTTTGCCGTCTTGCGTTTGGCGGTCTTTCGGGCACCTTGAAAAATTCACTTTTCGGCCTCGCTGGTGGCCGGGGCTTTGGCGGGGGTGGATTTCGAGCGGGTGCGTTTGGGTTCGGACATCACAACTCCTTTTCAGGGGGAAAGAATGCTTGAAGATCGAGTGTTGTCTGGAGTGCTGCGGCATCGTGCAGGTGAGTTGCCTCGGGCGTATGGCTGGCGGGGCTCCCATCCCGCCAGCGATGGCGACGCCACTTTTCTGTTGAGGCGGCGGGACAGGAGACCCGCCACCCGAAGGTTGGCCTCGCGTGTAGCACAGCCGCCCCCGGCTGTGATTGATCCGTGTAGCACAACGGCCGCTCGGGCAGGGTGGTCGTGACACTCATGGCCGGGGCGACCACGTCTTTGACTCACAGCCGGTGCGGGCGAGGTAGTAGTGGTAGTACTGGGTTCGGCCCTTGAAGAGCCCGGCCGGCGTCATGCCGCCGCGGATGAAAAAGGGGTGGATCTTGCCCATCGCCGCGAGGGCTTCGACGAGGGGCATGGGCGAGGTCTGCAGGACGTGGCGCACCAGCCGAACGGCCAGGCCGCACCCACGGAACATCGGATGGACGATGACGCGGGAGATGCATTCGACTTCCTGATTGAGGCGCTGCAGGCCGGCTTGGCGATCAGGCCGGAGGTATCGACCGGCCGTGGCGACGTTGCGGCCACGCACGGTGATGACCGGCGGGGAGACGACCGCGACAGCGGCGATCTCCGGCGAGCCGTGGCGACGATAGCGCGACGGAGTGCGGATGACGTAGACGCGTTTGTGCGCGGCGGGCGGCCCGGCGATGTAGTGGCACTGCTCCAGGGCGCGGTAGTCGGCGATCGAGCCGGGGCGGATCGGCCAGCGGCGAGGCTGGGCGAGTCGGCTGCGTTGCCGGCCGGGCTGGACGACGTGCGGCGGGCGGCCGAGGGGCTTGACGATGACCCGGTCGGGGCGGATGGCGCCGAGCAGTTCGGTCCGCGGCGTGGCCAGCAGCACAGCCAGGGGGTAGCGACGGACCAGCCGGCGGAGGTTGCGAGCCAGCACGGTGGCGGTGAGTTCATCGAGCGTGGAGCAGAACTCATCGGCCAGCAGCACAGCCGGGCG
>CAZCDM010000016.1:7454-25285 GCA_964497475.1 uncultured Planctomycetaceae bacterium | reverse complement strand
CCACCGCGGCGTAATACCGGCCCGGAAGAGATATTCAGCAAGCCCTATATAAACGACTTGCGAGCCGGGCGCAACCCGAACGTGCGCCGAACATGCGATATTCCCAAACCCCACAACCCGAATTTAGATGCGTAGGCCCTGTAGTAGCCTCCCGCCGGGCTTGCAAATCCCCCCGCATCGCCGATAATCCACTGCGAAAGGAACTCCCATGAACCGAACCATCCCCGCCGTGCTGCTAAGCATCCTGGCCGCCGCAATCATCACCGGCTGCAAGGGATCGAGCGAATACACCGACCCCACCCCCCACACCGGCCACGCCAGCAAATACAACGTCACCCCCGTCCCGCCGGAAGACAAAGCCAACCTGCCCACCTACAGCGCGCCACGCTCTACCGCCCCCGCCGCGCCCGCCGCGCCACGTCCAGCAAAGCCCACCGCAACCGAAAAACCCGCCCCCGCCAAGGCTACCGACGAAGCCAAGGAAGACTGACCATGCTCAACCCAGCCGTCAAAATCTGGCTCGACGACCACCGCCAGGACCATCTCGACCAGCTTATGGACCTGCTGCGGTTCCCGTCCATCGCCAATGTGACCGAGCCAGACCACTGCACGCCCTGCGCCCAATGGCTGATCGACTGGTTCACCGCACGCGGCTTTTCGACCGAGCAGCTGCCCGGCGGCGGGCCGCCGTACGTTTTGGCCGAGCGTGTCGTCGACCCGGCCGCTCCCACCGTCCTGCTCTACGGCCATTACGACGTCCAGCCCCCCGAGCCGCTGGACCTGTGGGAATCGCCCCCCTTCGAGCCGGTCATCAAAGACGGCTGGCTCGTCGCACGCGGCGCCAACGACGACAAGGGCCAACTCTTCGCCCACCTCATGGCCATCGACGCATGGACCGCCGTCGACAGCGCCCCGCCGGTCAACATCAAGTTCCTCATCGATGGCGAAGAGGAAATCGGCTCGCCGCACATCGAACCGTTCCTCCAGGCCCACGCCGGGCGACTCGCCGCCGACGCACTGGCCCTGTCGGACACCGGCTTCTACGACGCCGCCCACCCCTCGATCACCACCGCCCTGCGCGGGCTGTGCTACTTCGAGGTCACCTGCACCGGGCCCAGCCACGACCTGCACTCCGGCCTGGAAGGCGGGCTGGTGGCCAACCCGGCCATGGCCCTGGCCCGGCTGATCGGACGCCTGCACGACGACGCCGGCCACGTCACCATCCCCGGCTTCTATGACGACGTCGTCGACCCGTCCGCCGAGGAACTCCGCCAATGGCAGGACCTCGGCTTCGACGCAGCCGCCCACGCCGCGGAACTCGGCCTCGATACGCTCGGCGCCGGCGAGGCGGGCCTCGACCCGCTCGTCCGCAACTGGGCCAGGCCGACCGTCGAATGCAACGGCATCGGCGGCGGCTACACCGGCCCGGGCTCCAAAACCATCATCCCCGCCCGCGCGTCGGCCAAAATCTCCATGCGGCTCGTCGCCAAGCAGGACCCCGACGCCATCGACGCCGCCTTCCGCGCATTTATCGCCGAGCACACGCCGGCCGGCATTACAACCGAGGTCACCACCCTCGCCCACGGCCGACCCGTCCTGCTGGCCACCGACTCCCCCGCCGCCCGCGCCGGTCGAGACGCCATGGCCGAAGCCTTCGCCGCCGAGCCCACCTTCATCCGCTGCGGCGCGTCCGTGCCCATCGTCGAATCCTTCCAGCGACACCTCGGGCTCGACGCAGTCCTGCTCGGGCTCGGCCTGCCGGACGATCGCCTCCACTCGCCCAACGAGCAGTTCAAGCTCTCGCAGCTCTACAACGGCTCGGTCATGTCCGCCGCCTTCCTGCAGAACCTGCGCGACGCGGCGAGCTGACCGCCCGATCAGGGCTGGCTGGCCAACCGCTCGGCCGCGACCAGCCAATCGCGAAAGCCCTTGATCGTCGGTACGCCATCGAGCCGTTCCGGCGGCGGGGCAAAGAGGTAGACCGCATCGAGATCGCTCCAGCCGGGCCAGAGCTTGTCGATCGGCACGCAGAAGGTATCGACGCTGTTCTGCGTCATCCGGCGGAGGCTCGCCAGCAGCTCGTCATCGACAACCTCGCCCGGGCCGATCAGCAGCAGATCGACCCCGCCGGGCGTGATGGCCACCACCGCCCAGCCCGGCCGCCGCGCGTTGCGCGACAGCAGCGCATCGGCGAAGCTGCGGGCGACATTCAACAGACGACGCACCTGCCCCGGACCGGCCTGGCTGCGAAGCACGACCGAGCCCCACCGCCCGTCGCCCGTACAGGCCATCGCCACGCACCGCCGCAGCAGCTTGTCGTTGTAGCATCGCCACGCCTGCGGATGGTCCGCCGGCAGCGGCGCGAGGAAGATCCCGTCGAAGAAGTCATAGCCCCGCCGGGCCACGAAGTTCTCCCGCGCGTAGCGGAAGTAATCCGGATGGGCCGGGCTCAGCGGCGGCGTGATGTGCCTCGCCCGCTCGGGCAGGTCCATCGGCTGGGGGCTGGCGCCGCTGGCGTAGAATCGCGACGGCAGCTCGGCGGGTATATCTTCGGCGCTGGTCGCGACGAGCCACCATCGCCCGGGCTTGTGGGCGAACAGCTCGCCCGCGCACCCCGTGATCAGCTCCGAACGTCGGCCGGGGCGATCCGGCAGCACACCCAGCCGCGTTACGTCCCGCCCTCGTCGGCTGGTCTTGTAAACATGCGTCAGCCAGCCGCCGCGCTGCGTCTGGCGCGGGTCGACCGACGCGACATGCCACAGCCCGCCGCCAAAGGCAACGGTCAGCACCGCGCCCCACGCCACCCACTGCACCCGCAGCCGGCCGGCCCTGGCGCGAAGGGCGCCGTAGACGGCTCCGCCCAGCACCCCGCCGGCGGTGATGGTCGGAATCACCCACCACCCCCAGGCGATCGCGCCAGCCAGGGCCCACGCGGCCCCCGCCCACAGCAGCCCGCCGAACACGGCTGCGAAATACTCCCCCGCCGTCCCGCCGCCCAGGGCAAAGCTGCGCCGCTGGCTGGCGAGCAGCGTCGCCGCCAGGGCCGCCAGCGGAATCTGCGTCGCGATGGCCAGAACGCCCACCGTGGTTCGCCCAGCCCCGACCGTCCACTGGCTCACCAGCAGCAGCTCGGTCAGTTGCGCCAGCACGGCCGCACACACGCCCAGGCTCGCCCCGGCGATCTGCCCCTTGCCGGGCACGTAGCTCTTGCGGTCGATCCGCCCGAGGAACCACACCAGCGCCCCAAGCGAGAGGAACACCCAGATCATCCGTCGCGAAAGGCTCAGGCCGAACACATCGCCCAGCAGCCGCACCTGCACCAGCAGCACGCCCAGCAGTGCGCCCCAACTGACGGCGATGACCAGCCGGTCGATTCGCCCGGGTCGGCCGAACGGCAGCAGAGCTTTGCGCGGATGGGTCGGCAGATCGAGTCGGCTGACCGCCGTCAGGGCCACCGCCCCCATGCCGCCAGCGATGGCGAAGTCCAGGAAGATGAGGTTCGCCCCGAACCACCAGGCCACCGCGAAACCCGCAAAGCCCACCGCCGCACCCCACAGCAGGTCGCGCAGGGCCGCGGCGTAGGTATCGCGACCGCCACTGGCGCGGACCACCGCCGAGGCGTACACCACCGCCGCAATGCCGGTGGCAACGAAGGTCGATCCGACCAGCAGCGCCAGCACTTCCAGCACCCGCCAGGTCCACTGGCCGAAGAGGAACAGCTCGCCCAGCAACACGCCGCCTGCCGCGGCCAGGGGAATCACCAGCGTCGCGAGGATCAGGCCGAGGACGGCGAAGATCGTTGCCGCCGCGAGCAGCCGCATCCGTTTCTCGGCGTCGTCGCGACTCGAGCCGATCTGCCCGGCGATGGCGTCGGCCAGGGGAACCCGCCCAGCCAGGCCCATCGCCTGCAGTGCCCGCATGGCGCGGGCGAGGTTGGCCTCGCGACGGACGAAGATGCGCCGGCAGGTGAACAGCAGCGACAGCGCCCACAGCCAGGTGAACGTGCCCGAGGAATCGAACGCCCAGCCCCACAGCACCGGCAGCGACAACAGCCAGACCACCACGCCGGCGGCGATGAGGATGACGGCCATTCTATCGGTCAGGACGGGACGCATGGGCAGTCTACAAGATACCGCCCGGCGGAGCAAAAGCCAACGCCCCGCCGGCCGCTACGCTACAGCAGCGTGGTTGACTCGGCCGGCAGGTGATGATGCGTGCCGCGGTCGTCGACGATCTCCAGCCCGCCCAGCGGGTCGATGTCGATCACCCGCCCGACGATGTCGCGCCCGTCGCAGCGGGCGGTGATGCGCTGCTGGATCGTGTCGCATCGGCCAATCCACGCACGATGCAGCAGCTCGACCTGCCCATCGGCCACGGCCACGAGCCAGTGATCCAGCCGGCCCAGCACCGCATGCAAAACGGCCGAACGGTCCGCCTCGCTGCAATGCTCGGCCAGACACGTCGCCGGGCGGTCGACCGCATCGGCCGGCGGTGCGGCGTGGACGTTAATGCCCGCGCCGATAACGAGCACCTCCGCCCGGCCGGCGGTGAACCGCTCGACCAGAATGCCCGCCAGCTTCGCCCCGTCCCGCAGGACGTCGTTGGGCCACTTCAGCGACGTCTCGATGGCGGTCGCCTCGGCGATGCCCTCGGCCACGGCCAGCCCGGCTGCGATGGTCACCGCCTGGCGCGGCAGGCAGCGGGTTTCGTCGATGAGCAACACGCTGAACAGAAGATTCGCCCCCGGCGGGCTGACCCACGCCCGGCCGAACCGGCCCCGACCGGCCGACTGCGACTCGGCCGTGATGACCAACCCGTCGGTACCGCCCTGGGCGACAGCGTCGCGGGCGATCTCGTTCGTCGAGCCGACCTCGCCGAAGCAGAGCACCGCCCGGCCGACGCGATGGGTATGCAGACCGGCCTCGATGGTGCGCGGGTCGAGTGGGGCCCGCGGGGCCATCAGGCGTCGTCCACTTCGGTGTCGATATCCAGTGCGATGTCGACCGCCGGGGCCGAGTGCGTCAACGCGCCGACGGAGATGCGTTCCACGCCGGTCGCGGCGATGGCGGCGACGGTCTCGAGCGTCACGCCGCCGGAGGCTTCGAGCTGGATCGACGGGGCCTGGGCGTCTCGCCGGGCGACGGCCTGGATGAGTTGATCGGGCGTCATGTTGTCCAGCAGGATGATGTCGCACGGCAGCTGCAGGGCCGTGTCGAGCTGTTCGAGCGTATCGACCTCGATCTCAATGAAGCCATCATGCGGCAGGTCACGGCGGAGGACTTCCAACGGCCCGGCCAGATCGGCCAGGCCCATCGGCTCGGAGGAATGCGCCATGGCTGCGAGGTGATTGTCCTTGACCATGACGGCGTCGTAGAGGCCTCGGCGATGATTCGTGCCCCCCCCGACGCGGACGGCATATTTCTCCAGCTCGCGCCAGCCGGGCGTAGTCTTGCGGGTGTCGCAGATCTTCGCGTTGGTACCAGCCACGGCCTCGACGTACTTCCGCGTGAGCGTGGCCACGCCCGAGAGCCTCTGCAGAAAGTTCAGCGCCACGCGTTCGGCGGCCATGATCGCCCAGGCCGGCCCGAACCACTCGGCCAGCACCGTCCCCTGGGATACCGCCTGGCCCTCCTCGGTCCAGAGGATCATCTCGATAAGCTCGTCGTACGCCCGGGCGACGCTGACCATCATCCCCCCGCCGCAGAAGACCAGGTCCTGCCGGGCGATGAACCGGGCCCGGGCCCGCAGGTCGGCCGCCAGCAACCGCCCGGTCAGGTCGCCCGTGCCGAGGTCTTCCTCGCGGGCCAGCTCGACCAGCGTGTGGAGGCTGCTTCGTTCGCGATCGGTCAATGTGTTTTTCATGCCGACAGTATCTCTTCGCCCGGCCGGGGGCTCAATAGTTTCCTCGGCGGGCGGGCGGTTTTGGCGCATCGGGACCGGGCGGGTATGCTGTGGGCATGGAACGCACGATCCTGCATGTGGACATGGATGAGTTTTTCGTCGCCGTCGAGCGGCTGGATGATCCGTCGCTGCGGGGCAGGTGCGTGCTGGTGGGCGGCTCGGCGGCGGGGCGCGGCGTGATCAGCACCGCCAGCTACGAGGCCCGGCGCTTCGGGTGTCACTCGGCCATGCCCACGGCGCGGGCGCTGCGTCAGTGTCCCAACGCCATCCTCCTGCCCGTCCGCGGCCAGCGATACCGCGAAGTCAGCCAGAGCGTCTTTGACATTTTCCGACGGTTCACGCCGCAGATCGAACCGTTGAGCATCGACGAAGCCTTCCTCGACGTAACCGGCAGCGTGCCGCTGTTCGGCCCGGGCGAGCAGATCGCCCGACAAGTCAAGGCAGTCATTCGCGAGGAGCTGGGCCTGGTCGCCAGCGTGGGCGTGGCGAGCAATAAGTTCCTGGCCAAGCTCGCCAGCGACCTGGACAAACCCGACGGCCTGGTGGTCGTGCCGACCGAGGGCGTGGACGCCTGGCTGGCGCCGCTGCCGATCGAAAAGCTCTGGGGCGTGGGCCGACGGACGGCTGAGCAGCTCCGCCGGCGCGGCGTGGGAACCTTCGGCGACCTGGCCAACCGGGGCATCGAGCATCTGCGCGGCGCGCTGGGTAACGACGCACCGCGATTCGTCAACCTGGCCCGCGGGCTGGACGACCGCCCCGTCGTCACCGACAGCCAGGCCAAGTCCATCGGCCAGGAGGAAACCTTCGCCGAGGATCTCGGCGACCTGCAATCGCTGCGGGACATTCTGCTCGGCCAGGCGCAGCAGGTGGCCCGTCGGCTGCGGGCCTCGGGCAAGCTGGCGCGGACGGTCACCGTCAAGCTGCGCAGCGGGGACTTCCAAACGCACACCCGCAGCCGAACCCTCCCCGAGCCAACCGACCTGACCGAGCCGATCTGGACCGAAGCCCGCGCCTTGCTGGAGCAATGGTGGACCACCCACGGCCGGGCGCTTCGCCTGCTGGGCGTGACGGTCAGCCAGTTCACCGAGGCAAGCTCCCGCCAACTGAGCCTCTTCGACCAGAACCGCCTCGACCGCCAGGGCCGCGTCGATGAAGCCCTCGATACCATCGTCGAGAAGTTCGGCCCCGGGTCGATCCGCCGAGGCCACTTCTAGCCGGGCGGGGGCTGCTTGTATCGTCCCGGCCCAGGCCGTAGCATGTGGAGCCTATGTCCCAGGACGCCACACTCACCCGCGGGCACGTCGGCTGGTCGCTGTTCAAGCTCACCTGGCCGATGGTGGTCGGCATGTTCGCCATGGTCAGCTACCACCTGGCCGATACGTACTTCGTCTCGCAACTCGACGAGGGGCTCGCCAAGCCGCTTCACCTCGCGGCGATGGGCTTTACGTATCCGGTGGCGATGGTGCTCATGGCGGTGCTCATCGGGCTGTCGCACGCGACGAGTTCCGTCGTCAGCCGGGCTATCGGCAATGGCGACCGCTCAATCGTCCGCCGCCGGGCGACGGATATCCTGCTGCTGGCAGTCCTGCTGACCTCTGTGCTGGGCGCAATCGGCCTGAGCCTGATCGACCCGGTCTTCCGGATGATCGGTGCCGGCGAGGACACCCTGCCGCTGATCCGCCAGTACATGACGGTCTGGTTCCTGGGCACGCCGGCCTTTGCGATTCCGATCATCGGCAACAGCTGCATGCGGGCCGCGGGCGACTCGAAGTTCCCCGCGGCGATCATGCTCATCGGCTCGGTGACGAACATCGCACTCGACCCGTTGCTGATCTTCGGGCTGTGGGGCCTGCCGAAGATGGGCATCGCCGGGGCGGCCACAGCGACGGTCATCGCCCGCTCGCTGGGCGTGGTGATGACACTGTCGATCCTGATCTTCCGCAAGAGGATGCTGACGCGCGTCCGGCCGAAGGGGACCGAGGTACTGGCCTCGTGGAAGGCGGTGCTTTACATCGCCGTACCCTCGGCCGGCACGACGCTGCTGTTTCCGCTGTCGATGGGCGTGGTGACGCGACTGGCCTCGGGGGCGGGGCTGAGTGCAGCGGCGATGGCGGCGGGCGACTTCGGCGACTCGGCCGTGGCGGCCGTGGGCGCCGGCTCGCGCGTCGAGTCGTTCGTGATGATGGTACTCTGGGCGATGTCGACCACGCTGGGGCCGTTCATCGGCCAGAACTGGGGTGCCGACAAGGTCGACCGCGTCTGCCACGCCAGCCGGCTGGCGATGGTCTTCAGCGTACTCTGGGGGCTGGTGAGCCTGGGCGTGTTCCTGCTGTGGGGGCGAAGCATCGTCGAAGCGTTCACCGACGACCCGAACGTCGCGAAGCTCATGATCTGGTACATCTGGCTGATCGCGGCGGGGCTGGGCTTCCGCGGGGTGTGCATCTTGGGCAATACCTTCTTCAACGCGATCAACCGCCCGCTGAATGCCTCGCTGATCGACGTGATCCGCCTGTTCATCCTGACGATACCGCTGGCCTGGGCAGGCTCGAAGCTCTTCGGCGTCTATGGCGTTTACGGGGGCGTGGCGGCGGCGAACATCCTGGCCGGCTGCTTTGCGGGCTACTGGGCGGGGCGAACCTGCCGCCGCTGCACGGATGAAGCGGCGGTGCAGGCCTTGGCCGGGCCGCCCCGCGAAGCGGAGTGGTAACCCTCACGCCCGCGCTTTGCGACGCTGCTGCCACCGACGGAACCACTCGAAGTGCCGCTGGCCGAAGACGCGTGGCTTCCACATCGCATCGATCGACGGCGTGAAGGTGTTCATGATGAGCACGGCCACGTAGGCGGGTATCGGCGTGACGACGTAGAGTTTCATGAGCATCGCCAGAACGCCGCAGCCGATGCCGAAAATCACCTGCCCGCCGACGGTCACCGGGCGGGAGGTCATCTCGGTGGCGAAGAAAAATGCAGCCAGCAACAATTCCCCCGAGAGCAACTGATAGCAGATGTACGTAAAGCCCACAGCGCCGTGCTCGGCGTTGATGGGCAGCCAGACGGTCTCGACAACATCGTTGGGGCCGACCAGGTGAATCGGTGCGATGGCTGCGACGATGGCCGCCGCGGCGAGAATGGAAAACGGCAGGTACCACTTAATGTAGTTGCGGTAGATCAGGTACATCCCGGCGATGATGATAGCGATGGCGCTGGTCTCGCCAATGCCGCCCGGCCGGGCACCGAGCATCAGGTCTCGCAGCGGGAGCATCTGCGTCAGGGCGACGGGCTTTCGCCGCGGGATGTCGCTGCGGACGCGGGCCAGGGCACTGTAGGCGGGCTGGTCGCCGCGGGTCAGCGGGGCGATGGTCTCGGCGGGGTGCTCGAGGGCAAAGCCATCGGCGTTGAGCGGGGCGGGCCGATCGCGCCAGCCGAGGTAGCCCTGTGGCGGATCGACGTCGCGCACATTGCCCAGCAGCAGGTGGTCCTGCGCGAGGACGGGCCAGGTGTCCGGCTCGATCATCTCGCTGGAAAAGAGTACCGGAACGATGACGGCCACGGCCAGGCGGCCGACCAGGGCGGGGTTCCAGATGAAATGGCCCACGCCGCCGAAGATCGCCTTGCCCAGCAGGATGGTGAAGATCGCCGCGAGAATCACGACGTACCAGGGCACGAAGGGCGGCAGCGTCAGCGCCAGCAGCAGACCGGTGAGGTAGCCGTGCGTCCGGCCGAGCATGGCCGGCGTGTGCGTCACGCGGAAGTACAGCCACTCCAAGGCCGCACAGGAGGCGACGGCCACGCCCGCGACGATGGCTGCGCGGTAACCGAAGATCAGCACCCCAGCCAGCAGCGGCAGGCAGGCGGAGACCATCGTCACGCTGAAGACGTGACGTACTTTGTCCGGCGCGCGAAGCACCGGTGCCTGCCCGGGCTCGTCGATCGGCGTGATCCGCATGGCCGGGCCGTTCATGACACACCCTCCCGCCGCGGGTAGCTCAGCAGCGGGGCCGAGCGATGCACATCGAGGATGGCGCGTTTGAGTTCGCCGACGCGTTGGGCGAGATTCAGCCGGGCTGGGCAGAGGTAGCTGCACACCCCACAGCCGATACAGCTCAGCGCCCCGCCCAAATCGGCCCGGTCGAGCTGGGCCAGTTCGTAGCAGTCGTTCAGCTGAGCGACGTTCAGCCGGCTCGGACAGTGGTCGCGACACCATCCGCAGCGAATGCACTGAACGGCCGGGCCGTGCGGTGTCGGGTCCAGCGCCAGGGCGGCGTCGCTGCCGGGAGTGACGACGACCCGGCCGTCGACCACGCACCCGATCATTGGCCCGCGCAGCACGTAGGGCGGCTCGGCCGGGGCCAGCAGATCGGCCACGCCCATGCCATACGGCACGAAGAGATTGCCCGGCGCCTTGGCCCGTGCGCCGGAGACGGTCACTACCCGCCCGGCCAGGCGGTCGTTGCAGGCCACCCATCGATACGTCGCCAGGCAGGTGGACGCATCGATGACGGCGGCTCCGATATCCCCGGCCGTGCCACCGATGGGCACCTCCCGCCGGGTCAGCACTTTCAGCAGAAGGTGGTCGGCCCCGATGGGATACTTCGGCGGCAGGGCCACCCGTTCGATATCAAACTCACTGGTCCCGCTGAGCAGCTCGGGATACTGCTCGGCGTATTCGATGTTGACTGCGATGACCAGCCGCTCGGCCCGACAGGCCTTGCCCAGCAGGGCCAGGCCGGCGACGATCTCGGCCCCGAACTCAACCAGCAGCCGATGGTCGGCGGTAACGTAGGGCTGGTCTTCCATGCCGTTAAGCACCAGCAGCGAAGGCGGGCGGGCGCGGCAGCGGTCGACCCAGTCGATCAATGGCTCAGCTCGGCCGTGCTGTCGGGGCAGGTGGCTTTGGGCGAGGCGATCGCGCAGCTCGGACTCATCCATGGCGGTCCAGTCGACCTGGGCGGGGATCGACTCAAGAGAAGGCAGCTCGCCAAGCTGCTCCAGCCGAATGGCCGGGGCGGTGTGCACGACGCGGCCGGCCTCGATGTGCACCGTTTCGACCGGGCCGACGGTTGCATCAACCGGCGAGAATACGTCGATGCCCCCGGCCGGTGCTTCGGCCAGACGGTCTCCGGCGCGGACGGTTTGGCCGGGCGTGACGACGGGCGCCGCGGCCGGGCCCTCGGCCAGGCCCAGCGGCACGCGCAACACCGTGACCGCGGGCGCAGAAGCAATGGGCCGATCGAGCGTGGCCTGCTTTTCAGGCGGCAGGGTAATCCCGCCGGTGAAGGTTCCGTAACGATGACGGGCCATGGGTTGCGTCAGGGCTGCGACGCCTCGGACTTCTGGGCGCGGATGATAGGGTTGACGTATTCGATCTCGGCCTGGCCGATGAGATCCGCGAGAATCTCCTGCTGCATCTGCCCGATCTGCTGGTCGCGGACCACGGACACGAGCTTGTCGCGTACCTCTTCGAAGGTGACGCCTTCAGGCGGTACGAGTTCCTCGTACTTGAGAATATGGAAGGATGTGCCCGTCTGGATCGGGTTGGAAATTTCACCGGGTTTCTCCATGGCCATGGCGACCTGCAGCAACGCCGGCGGGATGCGCTTGGGCGGGTCCTTCATGCTGATCGGCGGCAGGAGCCCACCTTCCTTGCCGGTCGGGCTGGCGGAGTAAGTCTCGGCCAGGGATGCAAAATCCTTGCCGGCTTCGAGTTCATCGAGCACCTTCTGCGCCTTGGCCATGGACTCGACCTGAATGTGACGCACGATCCGCCTGGCGCCGTAGATTTGATAGTAGGCCGAGCGGAGCTGCTCCTCGGTGACGTTGACCTTCGGCGCGGCCAGCCGGGCCAGCTGGGCGTTGCGCCGCATGGTTGCGTCCCACTGGCGGCGGGTGAAATTGTTCTTTCGCAGGAACTGCTGGAGGAGGCCTTCGAGCTGACTTTGGCTGGGGCTTTCGAGGAAGCGGAAAATCTGTCCCAGAGCGCGGGCGGTCTCGGCCTCGACTTCCATGTCGGTCACTTCGGTGGCCATGCCCTGGCGGATCAGCTCCTGCCGGACGACTTCATCGGCGATGAACTGCTGGGCGATCGGCAGGCCGTAGTCGCTGAGCAGCGCGTCGTTGAGTGGCGCGATGGGTAGAGCTTGGCCGTTGACGCGGGCCAGAAGCGCCGATCGTGACGGGGCGGGCGAGGCCGGTGTGGCGGAGCGTTCGGGTTCGATGGTCCGTTGGCCGACGCCCTCGCAGCCGAGCAGGCAAGAGGCCAGCAAGCCCGTCAGGAGCATCCGTGTTCGCAGGCGTTGTGTCATGGCGGAATCCTTTTCGCCGATTCCCTTCCGGCGGAATAACGAGGTCTCCGTAAGCCTACCAGACCGGGCCGGGTTGCTCAAGCCTGATGCGCCCCGTCCAGCCGGGCCGATCGGCCGAAGCGTTTGTAGAGGGCTGCGAAACTCGGCAGGACCAGCGGGCGGACGAGGAACGTCTCGACAGTCATGCCGATCGCGAAGGCCAGGCCCAGCTGTTTGAGCAACTGAATATGCCCGACCATCAAGCTGCCCAGCGTGCAGGCCATGATCAGCCCGCAGGAACTGATGACCGGCCCGGTATGGATCATCGCCTCGGCGACGGCCTGCCGCGGTGGGAAGCGGCGGGCCTCTTGACCCAGCCGGGCCGCCAGGAAGATGTTGTAGTCCACGCCCAACGCCGCCATGACGACGAACAGGAAAATCTGCACCTTCCAGTCGAAGCAGCCGGCGCCGACGAGCATCGGCGCGATCCACGCGAAGAGCCCCAGCGACGCCAGGTAGCTCACGCCGATCAGGGCGACCATGAAGAGCGTCAGCCACAGGTCTCGCAGCAGCAACAGGACGATGACGAAGACCACCGATAACACGAGCACGACGACGCGGCGGAAGTCGTCGCTGGTAACGCGGCGGATTTCGAGCATCTGCGCCGTCGAGCCGGCCAGGCCGACCGTCGCGTCGCCCATCCGGCTGTGCACCGCCTCGGCCAGGCGGGCTTGCAACGTACTGGCCAGGGTCATCGCGTCGTTGCCCAGCGGCTGACTGGACAGCAGAATCTCCATGCGGAGGATGCGCTTGGACGAGTCGAGGTACTCTCCTGCGGCGAAGTGGCGGAGCACCTGCTCGGCGGGCGAGTCGGCCTGGAGTTCCACGCCGCGACCCAGCGGCGAGTGCAGCGAACGAACCGCCTCCACCCCCGGCTGGGCCAGAGCCAACTCTTCCAGCGCCTTCGACAGGGCTGCCCACTGCTCCCCAGCCATCGGTTCGGGGCGGTCGACCACGACCTGCACCGGTGCGATCTCGCCGATGGGCCAGTGACGGCGGGCCATCTCCACGCCGGCGGCGGCATTGCCGATTCCGTCGCGCACCTCCGGGTCAATGCCGGACAACGCATCGTAGCCCCAGGTGATGCGGCTGGCCCGCCAGGCCGGTCCGGCCAGGAGCAATGCCATGACGATCAGCACCGCGCCGGGGTGGCTCGTCACCAGTCGGGCCACGGCGGTCCAGGTCGGGCTGCGGTGAGACGCCCGCCCGGGTTTCGGCGAGACGGGCCAGAACAGCCGGCGCCCCGCGATGGCCGCCAGGGCCGGGGCCAGACTCAGCGCCGCCAGCAGCGCCACGGTCAGGGCCGCCGCAACGGCCGGGCCCGTCGTCTTGAAGATGAGGAACTGGCAGAACACGAGCATCAACAGCCCGGCTGCGTCGGTCGCGCCCGATGCGCCAATGGCCGGGGCCGTCGCGTCGAGCGCTTCGGTGATGGCGGCCGAGTGCGATCGGCCCGCCGCGAGCTGCTCGCGCGCCCGGCTGAGCAGCAGCAGGGTGTAGTCCACCCCAGCACCGTACATCAGAACGAACACGAAGATGTGCTCAGCCATGCCGATCGTTGCGCCCAGCCGGGTGGCGATGTCCATGCCGTGGATCACGATCCAACTGGCCAGGCCGATGGCGATCAGCGGGATCGCCGCAGCAAGCGGCGCCCGGTACACCAGCAGCAGGACGACCACCACGGCCAGCAGCGTGGCCTGCGCGGTGGCCGAACGACTGGCCTGGACGAACCGGGCGTAGTCGTACCCATAGCCTCCCGTGCCGGTGATGGCTACGTCCAGCCCCGCCGGCGGCGGCGTGCGCTGCAGCACGGCCCGGAGATGCTCGACGACATCCATCGAAGGTTTGGTGATGAAGTCGGCCGGGATGTTCACCCGCACGAAGGCCGCCTGGCCCGACGAGCCAACCTCACTGCGCAGCGGGTTAGGCAGCTCGCGGATGGTGGGTGAGGCGGGCTGGCCTCGCATGAGATTCTTCAGCGCGTCGCGCGTTGCGCGGATCGCCGCCGAGCCCTTGGCCGCCCCCAGGGCCACGTCAATGGCGCCCGGAGCCAGCACGCTGATCTGCTTCAGCTGCTCGGGCCGGGCCGGGTCGTCGGGGATGGGTTCGGCCAGGTGCAGGGCGAAGCGGTTGATGTAGGTCTGGTCGGCCTGGGTCAGCGGGCCGGTGGGCCTCTCGAAGATGACCGCGGCCGTGCTGTAACCGAAGCTCCGCGGGAAGTTGCGGGCCAGCAGGTCGACGGTTCGCTGGTAGGGTGTCCCCGCCGGCAGGAAGCTCACCCGCTCGGTCCGCCCGGCGGTGGGATCATTGAGCAGCCAGACCGCCCCGGCCAGGGCCAGCCAGGCCAGTACGATCCACCACCGCAGACGATAGACCAGCGAGCCCATCAGCGTCGCAGCCTCCCAGCCCTTGCCGTCCAGGCCAGCCGCGTCATTTCAGCTTGACCCCCATGCCCTCAGCCTGCCAGGTCTCGGCGAGCTTGCGGAGGTCCTTGAGCAACAGCTGCATCTGCTCGGTCACGCGGACCATGTCGTTATAGAGCTTCGGGTCATTGAGCATCTTGCCCACCGTGCCCTCGGTGGTGTTCATCGCCGCCGAGGCGGTCTGGATTTCCACAAGAATTTTCGAGACGGTTTCGGCGTGGGTGAGCATCTGTCGACTCAGTTCGTCAACACCGGCTGAGGCTTCGGAGAAATGCTTCAGCCCGGCCGAGAGGTTCTTCTGGTTCTCTTTATCGCCGACGATGGCGTGAAGGGCATCGAGGGTGCGATTCATCCGCATGACCGTGCCAGCCAGGCCCGGCGGGATCTCATCGGCCGGGGCCGAGGCGGCCACGGTGGTCGGCTGGCTCGTCGGGCCGATCAGCTCATTTAGCTTTCGCGCCAGGGTGCCGAAGTCCTGCATCGCGTCGGTGACTTCTTTGGGCAGCAGGCCCTGGGCCCCGGCCTCGGACGCTTCGAGGCGGACGATGTCGGTGTGGTAGAACCGCCGGGGCTTGCCGGTGGCGGGGTCTTTCGGCAGCGGGCCTTCGGGGTTCAGCACGAGGAACTTCTTGCCGACCAGCCCGCGGGAGGCCACCCGCGCCCGGACATTCCGCGGCAGGGGCACATCGGCGTCGATGGTGGCCGAGACGAGGATGCCCTCGAGCGGATCACCGTCGACGAAGCCGACCTTGTCGATGAGCCCGACGCGCTTGCCCAGCAGGTAGACCGGATCGCCGGATTTGATTTCGTAGCTCTGGCTAAGACGGATCTCAACGCACGTGCCGCCCTGGAACCACTGCGGCAGCCCGGTAAAGAGCACGATGAGCGTAGCCAGCAGGACCAGGCCGACGATGACCGTCAACCCGACGATGATGTTGCGTTGCTGTTCTTTCATGAATCACCTTGGGGCTTGGCCTGGGCGGCGGCGAGGGTGGCCAGTTCTTCGGGGCTGACCTGCCCGTCGACGAACCGACGAACCACCCCATCCTGTACATCCTCCAGCCGATCGGGTGTGGTGTCGAGAATAAACTGTCCCTCGTGGAGCATGAGGATGCGATCCCCGACCTTGCGGGCCGAGGTCATGTCGTGCGTGACGACCAGCCCGGTATTGCCCATCTCCCGCTGGAGCTTGAGGATCAACTCGTTAATCAGGTCTGATCGAATCGGGTCCAGCCCGGTTGTCGGCTCGTCGTAGAAGACCACCTCGGGGTCCATGGCAATGGCCCGGGCCAGGGCGACGCGCTTTTTCTGCCCGCCGGACAGCTCGGCCGGGTAGCGATGCTGGAGCCCATCGAGCCCGACCATGCCGAGGACCTCGTGACAGCGGTTGCGTTTGTCGCCATCGGTGCCGACGTTGTGCTCGACCAGCGGGAAGCAGACATTCTCTTCGACGGTCATGCTGTCGAACAGGGCCGCCCCCTGGAAAAGGAAGCCCATCTTCTTTCGCAGCGGAATGATGTCCCGCTCGGGAAGGGCAGAAAGTTCCGTGTCACGAAAATGCACCGTGCCCGCGTCGGGCCGGAGCAGGCCGATCATGAGCTTCAGCGTGACGCTCTTGCCGCACCCACTGGGCCCGATGATGACGGTGGTCCGCCCCTGCTGGATGTCGAGGCTGACATCGCGGAGGATGAGCTGGTCGAAGGCCTTGCTGACCCCGCACAGCCGGAGGATGGCCGGGGCGTCATTCATGGCCGACCTCGATGAGCATGGCCGTTTCGTGTCGATGGCCCTGGCTGTACCATTCGAGGCACTCTCGCCAGAGCTTCTCGGGCAGGGTTTTCAGCTCGACCTCGCCAAAGCCCAGGCGCACGAAGAAGTCGGTCTCGTAGGTCATCGCACAGACGCGCGCGATGCCCAGCCGGCGGGCGTCGTCCAGACAGGCCTGCACCAGCGCCTTGCCCAGGCCGGTCCCGCGGGCCTGCTCGGCCACAGCCAGCGAGCGGATCTCCGCCAGGTCGCCCCAGAAGATGTCCAGCGCCGCACAGCCGAGCACCCGGCCGTCCTGCTCGCCGACGAGGAACTCACGCAGGCAGTCGTAGACACTCTCGCGCGAGCGGTGCAGCATCATGCCCTGCTCGGCGTAGTGGTTGACGAGCTCGCAGATCGCGGGCACGTCGGCAACGGTGGCCGGTCGAATGGTCATGGCCCGATTGTCGACCGGCGGCGCGACGATGTCAATTCGCAATGCAGGCCCCCAGCCGCCCGCCAAGCCGATACAATGAAATACCCATGACCGATCTGACGACCAACGAATATCCATCGGCTCCGCCCTGCCTGTTCGTCCTGTTCGGGTGCACCGGCGACCTCGCCGCCCGCAAGATCGCCCCGGCCCTGTACAACCTCGCCCTGGACGGCCGACTCGACGAGCACTTCGCCGTCGTCGGCGTCTCGCGGCGGGACTGGTCGGACGACGTCCTGCGGGAGCACATGCGACAAGCCGTCGCGGAACACTCCCGCCGGGGCCTCGACGAGGACAAGTGGAACCAGTTCGCGGCACGATGGCATTACCAGCAGGTCCGCGCCGATGAGGCGAGCGACTACGACGCCCTGGCCGACCGCCTGGCCCGGCTGGACGAGCAATACCAGACCGGCTGCAGCCGCGTGGTCTACCTGGCCATGCCGCCGGAGTTCTACCAGCCGGTGACCGAACACTTCGGCCGGGTGCGGTTCAACCGCCCGATCTGCGACGGCGGCTTCAGTCGGCTGATCGTCGAAAAACCCTTCGGCCACGACCGCGCCTCGGCGGCGGACCTCAACGAACACATCCACCGCCAGGGCTTCGACGAATCGCAGGTCTTTCGCATCGACCACTACCTCGGCAAGGAGCAGGTGCAGAATATCCTGGTGTTCCGTTTCGCCAACACCCTGTTCGAGCCCTTCTTCAGCCGGCAGTACGTCCAGCGTGTGGAGATCACCACCGCCGAGGCCGTCGGCATGGAAGGACGCCGAGGCCCCTACTACGAACAGACCGGCGCTCTGCGGGACATGGTCCAGAACCACATGCTGCAGTTGCTGGCCCTGGTGGCGATGGATCGGCCCGACTGCCTGCGCTGCGACGCCGTCCGCGATGCCAAGCTCGCCGTGCTCCGCGCCATCGAGCCGATGAGCC
>CAZCDM010000016.1:0-7354 GCA_964497475.1 uncultured Planctomycetaceae bacterium | reverse complement strand
GAGCAGTGCGACATGCGGGGGCGGAATCGTCTCGTCATCCGCATCACGCCGGATGAAGGCATTGCACTGCACTTCGACGCCAAGCTGCCCGGCGCACAGTCGCTGCTTCGCCCGGTGTCGATGAACTTCCGCTACGACTCGGCCTTCGATTCCGCTTCGCCCGAAGCGTACGAACTGCTCCTGCTCGATGCGATGCGCGGCGATGCGACGCTGTTTATTCGCGGCGACGAAATCGACGCCGCCTGGGCCGTCGTCGACCCCATCCGCACCGCATGGCAGGATGGCATCGGCCCGGGGCTGGAGTTCTACAAGCCCGGCTCGTGGGGCCCGGCCGGTGCGGCGGAAATCTTTGCCGACCCGTATCAGTCGTGGTATCTGCGGGACGAATCGAGTACAATTCGTTGACCCCATTTACCGCGAGGGATTCGTGATGAGCGAAACCGAAAAAAAGCATATCTACGTCGAACGGTCCGCGGAGGCGGCATCGGCCCGGGCGGCCGAGCTGTTCCGCGAGATCACCCGCAAGGCCATCAAAGACCGCCACGCCGCCCATGTCGCCCTGGCCGGAGGCACGACGCCGCGCAGCGCGTACCTTCACCTGGCCAACCAGGCCATCGCCGATGACGTCGACTGGGCCCGCGTGCATGTCTTCTTCGGCGACGAGCGCGACGTGCCCCACGACCATATCGAGAGCAATTACGGCATGGCCCAGCGGACGCTGCTGGACCACATGCCCGTGGACTGGTCCAACGTGCACCCCATGCGGGCCGACGCCGACGACCTCGACCAGGCCGCCGCCGAATATGAACGCGACCTCCGCGCCGAGGTGCCCGACGGGCCAGATGGCATACCGCAGTTGGACCTGCTGATGCTCGGCATGGGCGGCGATGGGCACACGGCGAGTCTGTTCCCGGGCAGTGAGTGTCTCGAAGAAGGCTCTCGGCTGGTCGTCTGCTGCCACATCCCCATGATCGGCCGAAACCGCATGACCTTCACCTATCCGCTGATCAACAACTCGCGGAACATTCTCTTCCTGGTCACCGGCGATGACAAGGCCGACATCGTCCGCCGCGTGTTCGCCCAGGAAGATCAGTCGCTGCCGGCCGCGCGGGTCTACCCCATCCACGGCACGATGCACGTGGTCTTCGACGAAGCGGCGGCCCGACTGCTGTAACCGGCTCGGGCACTATTTGACCGGCGGCGCCTGCTTGACGCCCATGGCCTTGAGGTCGTCCAGCCACTTGATGATGACCGCTTCCTGCACGGCCGCACCGCAGGCCACATCGGCCTGCAAAGCCTCGGCGATGTATTGCTTCTTCTGGCCGGTCATGGCATTGAGGGCCGACTCGCAGACCCTCAGCGTATCGCCCATCCGCGACATCGATGCCTTATCGGGCGGGGCATCCTGCGAAGCGCGGTCAAACTCCCTGGCCGCGGTCTGCGCGATGGCGTAGACCAGTTGCAGGCAGCGGGTTTTCTCGGCGGCCGCGTCGGCGGGCAGATTCGCCGCCAGATTCGCCGCCAGATTCGTCACCGCCAGTACGGCCGGCTCGACCAGATCGAACACCACCGGATCGCCCGGCTGGCCCATCTGCTGCGAGGGAATGCTTTTGCGAAGCATTGGTACGATGGACTCGATCCTGGCGAGCAGGGTCTTGGTCGCCTGGGCCGCCATCGCCTTCGGCAGGGTCATACCCTTCGCGGCCAGGCCTTCGAGAATCGGCCGGAGCACCAGCGGATTGGTCTCGGGCTTGATCGCGCCGCCCAGAAGAGCAAGATACGACTCGGCCGTCTTGCCCCCCTTGGCGAAAATCTTCTGCTGAAGTCGGGCCAGACCCTGCCAGCCAAGATACTGCAGCGCCTGGTTATCGCTGCCGACCATGTACTCCAGCGCCGGCATGGCCGGGAGGTATTGCATCTTGGCCAGGACAATCGCCACGTTCAACTGGCGGATCTGACCAAGGCGCGACGAGAGGTCCAGCCCCTGGCCCTGCAGCATGGGCATGAGCGTGGCGGTAGCCATTTCGGTATAGGCGTCACGGTAGACGTCGTTGAGGTATCGCGAGTAATCCCGCCGGATGTTCTTGCGGGCCTCGATCACTTCCTCATCGGTGGTGGCCGCTTCGAGCTTGCCCTGCCACCAGTCCAGCCGGGCCTGGACCGCTTTGCGGTGAATCTGCAACAGACGGGTCTTCATCAGATCCGGGGAAATCTCCGGCTTCTCGGGCTCCTGGGCCATAGCGGCCGACACCGCAAGAAACAGAACCATCCCCACAAAAGATATCGCGCGATTGTATTGTGCCATAGTATGCTCCTGTACTCAGTTACACGATGGTAGGGGCCCGGGCAGGCTCCTGTCAACCGCCAGAGTCCGGAAAGATATCCGCCCCACCGCCTCGGCCGGCACGCTACGACGTTGCAGTCGGCCCGCCGTACGGATACCCTCATAGGGAAAGGATCCCCATGGTCGAGAAACCAGCCATCACCCTCATCGGGCCCGGGCGCGTCGGCGGCGCGATCGGCCAACTCGCCTGGCGCGTGGGGTATCGCATCGCCGCCCTGGCTGGCGGATCCGACCCGACCCACACCGCCGAGGTCGCCGAGACCATGGGCAACCCGCCCATCCTCCCCATGGCGCGGGCGGCCGCCGCGGGCCAGCTCGTGCTGCTGACCGTCCGCGACTTGGCCATCCAGCCGGTCTGCGAGCAGCTCGCCGCCGCCGGCGGACTCGACCACAAACCCATGCTCGCCCACTGCAGCGGCGCGCTGGATACCTCCGTCCTCCAGGCCGGCTCCGAGCGGGGCTGCCCCGTCGCCACCCTGCACCCACTGCAGACGTTCCCCTCCGCCCAGGCTGCCATCGGCCGACTGCCCGGCACGTGGTGGTTCCTCGAAGGTGACCCCGCCGTCGTCGAAATCCTCCGCCGTCTGGCGACCGACCTCGGCGGCCAGGCCATCACCATCGCCCCCGAGCACAAACCCCTCTACCACGCTGCCGCCGTCTTCAGCGCCAACTACCTCATCACCCTGCTGGAAACCGCCGTGGGCCTGCTGGAACACATCGGCCTGTCGCGCGACGACGCCCGTAAAGCACTTTCCCCCCTGGCCCGGGCGTCGGTGGAAAACTTCCTCGAGCGTGACCTCGCCGGAGCCCTCACCGGGCCCATCGCCCGCGGCGATAGCGAAACCGTCGCCCGCCACCTCCACCACCTCGCCGCCGATCAGCCCGAGCTGCTGGACATCTACCGTGCCGTGGGCCGACGCACCGCCGAACTGGCCGGCCAGGCCGAGCTGCTACCCGCCGAACAAGCCTCGGCCATCCGCCGCATGCTCAAACAGGACAGACCATGACCGAAATGCAACTCCAGGCCATCGGCACGATTCACTCGCCCTTCACTGCGACCTCGGGCACGCCGATCCAGCCCCGGTTCAGCACCGCCGAGGGGTCGGTTGAACTCTTCGAGCCATACGCAGCGGCCCTGGCCGACCTCGCCGGCTTTGACCGCATCTGGCTGCTCTACTGGTTCGACCGCACGAGCCCGGCCCGGGTGACCGTGACGCCTTTCATGGACGACACGCTGCGAGGCCTCTTCGCGACCCGAGCGCCGTGCAGGCCCAACCCCATCGGCATGTCCTGCGTGCAGATTCTTGGCGTGGACGGCCGAACCCTCCGCGTCGGGCAGATCGACATCCTCGACAACACGCCCCTGCTGGACATCAAGCCCTACGCACCCCGCTTCGACCACCTCCCCGCCGACCGCAGCGGCTGGCTCGATGCGATCCCCCCCCCGCGAACCACCGCCGACGATCGCTTCGCCGACGAGAAATCGACGCGCGACTCGTAACGCTCTGGAAGAACCAGCCCGGGCCCGCAATCGCCGCAACGCACAATTCCGTTGGGAATCGCACCGGCCGGGGGTATGATGGCTCGCTTGGCCCAACCCCGAGGAACACCATGCGCCTGACCCTTGTCATGCCCACCGGCCTGCGTGTCGGATACGATGAGTTTTTCTCCAGCGCCCCGCTTGGCATTGAAAGCCTCGCCGGCGCCGTCCGCGACCTCGCCGAGGTCTCCCTGCTGGACATGCGAGGCCGAGGCACGGACATCTCCGCCCACGCCGGCGAAATCCTCGCCACGAAGCCCGACCTGGTGGGCCTGAGCATCAACTCGGCCCCGCACACCAACTACAGCGTCTCGCTGGCGGCCGAGCTGAAACGCCGTCAGCCCGACCTGACGCTCTTCATGGGCGGCCAGCAGGTAACCTTCCTGGCCGATCAGATGCTCGCCACCGGCGACGTCGACGCCGTGCTCCGCGGCGAGGGCGAGGTCACCCTGGCGGAGGTTCTCCGCGCAAGCGGCAGGTTCGAGGGCATCGCGGGCGTCAGCTGGGTGCGCGACGGCACGGTCGTCCACGAGCCGGACCGCCCGCAAATCGAGAACATCGACGAGCTGGCCCTGCCGGCCCTGGACCTCCTGGCCGACCGCGACCGCTACCGTATGGGCGCCTATCGCGTCGAGGGCATCGAGACCAGCCGGGGCTGTCCGTTTAACTGCTCGTTCTGCTCGGTGCGGAATTTCCATCGCGGCAAGTGGAGGCCCAAGTCGGCCTCGCGCGTGCTGGCGGAAATCGACGACGTGCTCGCACGCTTCGGCGATGAAAAAATGGTGATCTACTTCGCCGATGACAACTTCGCCCACGACATCCACCGTGTCGAGGAAATCTGCAACAGCATCCTCGAACGCAACACCCGCGCCTATTTCTGGTGCCAGGCCCGCGTCGACACCCTCTCGAAAAATCCGGACCTCGTCGCCCTGATGGGCCGGGCTCATTTCGCGGCCGTGCTGGTCGGCGTGGAGACGCCCGTCGAGCGGCTGCTCAAGGCCTCGCGCAAAGGCACGAATGTCGAGCAGGTCCACCGCGC
The DNA here is from genome assembly GCA_964497475.1 of uncultured Planctomycetaceae bacterium. GTDB lineage: Bacteria > Planctomycetota > Phycisphaerae > SM23-33 > SM23-33 > CAZCDM01. The sequence continues at coordinate 2,431 of CAZCDM010000016.1, read as the reverse complement.
CATCGAGCTGCTGCACCAGCACGACATCGGGGTATGGGGCACGTTCACGCTCGGCCTGCCGGACGAAACGCCCGAAGAGTCCCGCATCAGCGCCGCGTTCATCCCCACCGTGCCGGCCGACGTCATCCAGATCACCGTCGCCACGCCCATCCCCGGCTCGACGCTCTACGACGACGCCGTCGCCGAAAACCTCATCATCGAGCACGACTGGGACAACTACGACTTCTCCTCGCCGACGATGATCGGCCAGATGGCCAAGCCCGAGATGGACAACCTGTTGAACCTGGCCTACCTCAAGAGCTACCTATCGAGGCGATTCTTCCGCAGCCTGTTCTCCCAGAAGACCAACCTCAATCGCCTCCGCCGAACCGCCCTGAAGGTGTTCTGGACGTTCCTGTGGCGAATCGCCAAAGAGAACCTGCGCAATCTGGTCCGTCGCAAGCCGGCTGCACCGGCCGTCGATCAATCGATCAAGAAAATCACCGCCGGCTCGGCCGACGACGACGCGCCGCAGAGCTGACTCACACGTCGATCGTCACAGCCCGGCCTGTCTTGCTCGACTGGATCGCCGCCTGCACCATCGCCAGCGACTTGATATTGTCGTGACACTCGCACTGCGGCGTCGGCCCGCCACGCAAGGCGGCAAGCATTTCACGCAGTGCCCCGTGCATCGTCTCGTACTTCAGCGTCGGCTTGAGCGGCTGGACGGGTTTGCACTTGGCCATCAGACCCCCCTTGGGCTTGCCGACAACGACCTCGCCGGTGGGCATCTCATCTTTCTGCATCAACAGCGTGCCCTTCGTGCCGATGATTCGCCAGTTGCCGTTCCAGCTCGTCAGACAGCCTTCGGCACACCAACTACCGCGATAGGTGAAGACCACGCCGTTGGTCATCTCGAAGATAGCCGAGGCCGCCACGTCGCCGGTGTACCACGACCCGGCCGGGTTGAACTCGTGACAGTACACCTTCAGCGGATCGGCCCCGATGAGGTACCGCGCCAGGTCGAAGTGATGAATCGCCATATCGAGAATCAGCGGGCTGTCCATCACAGCGCGGAACCCGCCGAAGTGCGCCCCGATGTAGAAGTCGCAGTTGGCGGTGGTGACCGTTCCGACGCGGCCCTTTTGGAGCATACGGCGGGTCACGTCGTGGTTGGGGATCCACCGGCGCGACTGGCTGACCGCATAGAGCGTTTTGTTCTGCTCGGCGGTGCGGACCATGCGACGGGCTTCGGGGAGCGTCGAGGCCATGGGCTTTTCGCCCAGGACGGGTATCCCCATCTTCAGCGCGGCGCAGGTGACCTTGGCGTGTGCTTCGGGGATCGTCAGGTCGAGGACGAAATCCGGCTGCGTGGACCGGAGGGTTTTGGGCAGGTCGTCGGAAATCTCGATGTCGAGCTTGTACTCCGCAGCCCGCTGGCGAGCGGTATCGAGGTTCAAGTCGACCAGGGCGACGATTTCGATCTTCTCTTTTTGCAGCGGGGGAATCCAGGCCTTGCTGATTCCGCCGGCTCCGACGATGACAACACGTTCTTTAGCCATGGGGGCTCCGATGGGTTTGCTCGGCCGAGGCCGATGGGTTAGTCCAGGGGTTTACATGCGGGTGCGGGCTGGGTTGCGTCGAGGATATTCTGCCAGTCGGCCCGGCCGGTCTGGAGCAGGACGCGCGGCATGAAGCGATGTGTGTGACGATAGATGCGATCGTCCGATGCTTCGCTGATAGAGCGGTATTGCATCTGCCGACTGAGGAGGCGTTCGACCATCTCGGCCCGGACGGCGGTATGGGCCGAGTCGTCCCAGAGGTTCTGCAACTCGCCGGGGTCGTTTTCGCAATCGTACAGCTCGCCGCCGATCTCGCGCCCGTAGTAGACCAGCCGATATCGATCGGTCCGCAGAGCAGAGATCCGTCGGGGATGGATGCGGCTCCACTCGCAGAGGGCTTCGTCCTTGCTCAGCGAGCGATCGTGCAGGAACGGGATCAGCGAAATGCCGTCGAGGTCATCCGGCGGGGTCACGCCGGCGAACTCGCAGATGGTCGGGTAGAGGTCGATCGTCTCGACAATGCCGTCGTGCCGCCAGCCGCCCTTGACGTCCGGATGGCGAATCAGCAGCGGCGAGCGGTGGATGCTTTCGTAAATGCCCAGGTTCTTGTGGAACAGGCCGTGCTCGCCGGCAAACTCGCCGTGGTCGGCTGTGAAGAGGATCAGCGTGTTCTCATCGGCTCCGATCTTCTGAAGCGTTTCTAGCACCCGGCCGATCTCTTCGTCGATGGCGGTGATCAGCGCGAAGTACGACGCGATGACGCGGCGCAGCACGGCCGGGTCGGAATCGGCAATGGGGTAGTCGCACTCCTGGCCGAGGATTTCGCGGAGCAGCTCGGGCTTGGAGGCGAAGCGGTTTTCAAACCAGTCGACGGCGCTGTCGGGCAGTTT
>CAZCDM010000015.1:0-25318 GCA_964497475.1 uncultured Planctomycetaceae bacterium | reverse complement strand
AGAAAGCCGTTCAGTTTTCTCACTGAACGGCTTCCTGTTCGAACAAGTCGGGGCGGTCAGATTTGAACTGACGACCTTCTGCTCCCAAAGCAGACGCGCTGCCAAGCTGCGCTACGCCCCGCAGGGGACAACAAATCCGAAATGCGAAATGCAAAAGCTAAATCCGAAACACGAATGTCGAAATTCGAAACGGTACATGCCGTCTCAACATCCTACGCCAAGCATGCCATATTGGCCTGGGTTGGTCAAGTGGCCAGTGGGTGTTGTCAGTTCAGGCCGAGGCGTTGGAACTGCTCGGCTGGGGCGTCGTTGGCTTTCATGAGCGCCGTGAGGTGGTCGATCATCTGCTGCTCGACGGCGGGGTCATCGATGGGCTGGTTCTGCTGCGGGTCGGCCTGGAGGTCGAAGAGCATGGTCTTGTCCCAGTCGACTTTGACGCGCAGACGGCTGGGGATTTTCATGGTGCGGCAGCCTTTGGTGCAGGCGAAGGGCTCGGCGAGGGTTTCGAGGGTCTGCATTTCCTCGACGGAAAAGACGTGTCGCATGTGGGCGGGCATGTGGGTGTACTGGAACAGCGGGCCGTTGTCTGCCGTGGCGGGGGCCCGCATGTAGACGTATCGGCCGTCGGTGACGTTGACGTGACCTCCGAACAGGCCGAACAGCCCGGCCTGGCGGACGGGCGTGTCGTCGGCGATGGTTTGGGCGAGGGGTTGGCCCTGCATGTCGGCCGGGCAATCCAGGCCGAAGTACTCCAGGATCGTCGCCGGCAGGTCGATGGTCTGGACAAGGCTGGTGCGTCGCTGGCCGGCGGTGTGGGAGGTTCGCGGGTCCCAGATGAACAGCGGCGTGTGGGCGACCTCGTTGTAGAACGGGGCGTGACACTTGGCCCAGAGGTCGTGCTCGCCCAGAAGGAAGCCGTGGTCGGTGTTGACGATCAGCATCGTATCGTTCCAGAGGTTCAGCTCGTCCATGGCGTCGAGGACGCGGCCGAGGTATTCGTCGCACATGCTGTGCAGGGCGGCATTGACGATCCGCATGTGCTCGACGGCGGGGCGGTCTTCTTCGGCGACGGCGCGGTAGGGGGGCCAGTCCCAGTGCGGGCCGGTGTAGGTGTCTTCGTAGAGGTCGAGGAATCGCTGGGGCACGAAGTAGGGCTCGTGCGGGTCGAAGGTTTCGATCTGCAGGAACCAGTCATCGGCGGTGGCGTTGGTGCGGAAAAACTCCAGCCCGGCTGCGAAGGTCTGGGCCTGGGGCATGAGAGCTTCGTTTTGCTGGTAGTGGCGATTGACCATATCCTGCTGGATGAGGGTCTTGCTTCGGCCGTGGTTGAGGCTGTCGGGGATCATGTCGACGCGGCCGGACAGGTCGGCCATCCAGGGGTCGCCTTCCTGCCCGCGGAAGCCCTGCCACGTGGAGAACTTGGTGTGGTAATTGCAGCCGCCCTCTTCCCAGTAGTGGTAATGGTCAGTGGCGAGGTGGCTGTGGATGTTGTTCTCGCGCAGGAGCTTGGGCATGGAGTCGTCGAAGGGTTCCATCGGCCCCCAGCTGCGGTGCAGGAAGTTGTACCGTCCGGTGTGCAGCTCGCGGCGGGCGGGCATGCAGGGCATCGAGCCGACGTAGGAGGTTTCGAAGGTAGCGGTCCGCTCGGCCAGGCGGGCGAAGTTGGGCGTGTGCGTCCAGTCGCAGCCGAAGGGGCTGAGCATGTGGCGGTTGAGCGAGTCGAACATGACCATGATGCATTTCATCGGGAAGCTCCGGTGGTAAGGGCAGCGCTCAGCATTCGCGCAACGCGGCCGGGAAAGTAGGCCCGTCCACCAGCCGCGGCGCAGCTGTCGTTTGAGCCGTCTCAAGCCATCGCAGGCGTGTGCGCCGGTTGTGTGGCGGGCCTTTGGTCACAGGCTGCGATTATGCGAAGGCGATCTTCACGCTGGCGATGCCGCTGGCCGGGAGACTGACGGTGACCTTGCCGCCGGAGGTCTTCTCCGCGGTGGATTTCTCCATCGGCCGTTCGATCAGATCGACTTCGCTGACGGCGTTGACCTTGCCGAGGATGGCCTCGTTGCAGCGGAGGGTGGCCTTGGCGGGCTTGGCGGTGGTGTTCTGCAGGCGGACGATCAGGGCGTCTTCGTCATCAGCCTTTTTCACGCCCGCCACGAGGATGTCCTCGTTCTGGCAGGTCAGCAGCTCAGCCGAGGACGGCAGGGGCCCGTCGTGGGCGTCCGTGCCGACAGGCAGGAGCGGGTCGTTGAAGTTGGCGCCCAGGCGGGTGCACTCGGCCGGGTTGGTCACGCCGCCGTGGGGGGCCAGCCCGAGGCGGATTTCGTGACGTCCCATTTCCGGCAGCGGATCGGGATGGTAACTGCTCCGCAGCAGCGAGGCCGTGAGGGTCTGCCCGGTCAGGGCGAAGCCGTACTTGCAGTCGTTCAGCAGGGTCAGGCCGGCCTTCTTGGCGCCGACCTTGCCGGCCACGTCGACCCATCGCAGGCCGGGCAGTTCCTCGCCGGCGTGCTCGTCGCGCGCGATCGAGCCGTAGGGCGTCTCGTAGGTAGCGCGGGCGTCGGCCAGGACGGTCGGCACGCGGAACCGCAGCGACGGGATGCCTAGGGCTTCGGAGCCCTGTTCCCGCCAGTCGACATCAATGCGGATTTCCAGCACCGGACTGTGGCGTTTGAGGATGTACTCGACGACTGCGGTGGAATCCATAACCTTGTACTCGGCCCGGAAAGAGGCCTGGTAGGGCCCCATGGCCTCCCAGCGGAAGCGATGCAGTGTCGGCGGGGCCAGTCGCTGCTTGGCTTCGCCGATGACCCAGGAAGACATGGCGTTGGAGCGTTCCAGGATGTATTCCAGGCAGGGGGGCTGGTCGGGGTCGGTCAGTTCCAGGCCGGTGGTTTTGTCCAGCAGGCGGATGATCGAGCCGGTGTCCGGGTCGAAGTCGACGCCGAGCAGGTCGTTCTCCATGGCCCATTGTCCGGTATTGTTGGGCGCCTCGGCCCGTCGCTTGGCGAGATTATTGGCCGGGGCGTCAATGGTCTGCTTCGCGTGAATCGCAGGATAGTCCGGAGAAAATCGTTCGGAGGTGTCGTATTCCATGCCCGCGTTCTCGATGACCAGGGCGGTGTGGCCCAGGGCCGGTACAGTCACACTGACGGCCAGGCGGACGTAGTTGTGAGCCCAGTATTGCCCCTCCTCGACGCGCTGGGCCGGGAGAGTTTTCCCGTCGGGAGTGCGAGCGGTGTAGCTGCAGGGCTGGTCGGGCGTTTCGGTATCCCAGAGGGTCAGCTGGACCACTTCGTTGCGGTCCCAGGCGGTGGGGTTGAAGACCACGAAGGGGCGATTGAGCCCGGCGACGTGCCCGGCGGCGGTCAGCCCGCCCAGGCCGGTGTTATGGCCCACGCCGCCGCCAAAGCCGGTGTCCTGTTCGAGGTGAGCCTCTTCACCGCCCCCGGCGAAGGAGGTATTGACCTGTTTGGCCAGGCTCCGCAGCGACTGGGTGACGACCTGCCCGCAGGCCGCGGCGGTTTTCTGGTACTGGCCGAGGTGGAAGTCACGCGTGGCGGCCACGCCCGAGCCGGGCAGGATGTCGTGGAAATGGCCGAAGATCGTGTCGATCCAGGACTGTCGAATCATGTCATGTGGGTAGTTTCGCCCCGTAGCACGCCAGGCGGTGGCGGCGGCGTACTCGGCCCGCTGGCAGAGCAGCTCGCCGAGGCGGTTGGTCTTCTTGATTTCGCTCTGGGAGGTATAGCAGCCGGTGAACTCGACGTTCTGTTCGGTCTCCCAGGTGATCCACTTGTCACCGTTCTTTTCCAAGGTCAAATAGAACGCGTCGGTGGTGGAGAACTGCAGGGTCGGAAACAGTGGCCAGGCGTTCATCTCGCCAAGCATGCGCAGGTCGCGGCGAGTGGGTCCGCCGCCGTGGTCGCCCACGCCGTAGACGCACATCCACTCGTTCAGGCCGGTCTCTTTGCAGAAGCCCAGCAGGCCCAGCGGCGTGCGAGGAGAAAGGCGGTCGTTGTACCAGGTGTACTCCTTGTAGACGAGGACCTTCTGGCCGTCCGGGCCCTTCCACCAGTACACGGGCGGGCGCTTCTGCGAGCCGCCGCGACACATGTAGTAGCGGCTGACGCCGCCGCGGGCGATGATGCTCGGGATGGTCCAGGCATGGCCGAAGGTGTCCGGTTCCCAGTCCAGCGGGACATCCTCGGGGTCCTTGTCGAAATGCTCCTTGACGAACTGGCGGGAGTAGAGCAGGTGGTGGGCGAGGCTTTCGCCGGAGGCGAGGTTCTTGTCGCCCTCGACCCATTGCGGGGCGGCGACTTCCCATCGCCCTTCGGCGACCTTCTGGCGGATGCGCTCGAAGAGCTCCGGGTCGTGCTGGCGGACAATCTCGTAGACGCTGATCTGCGACTGGGTGAAGCAGAAGTCCGGGAATTCCTCCATCAGTTGCAGCACGGTTGTGAAGGTGTCGATGGTGGTCGCGACCGTCTCCGGCCAGGACCACATCCAGTTCATGTCGATATGCGCATGACCGACGCAGTGGATGGTGTACTTCTTGGCGGCCTTGCCGATGACGGCCAACGATTGTTCGAGATTCTTCGTGAGCGTTTTGAGGTTGATCGTCGACTTGGCCAGGGCGGCTTCGATGTCGTCCATTGCGGCGTCGATGGCCTTGGCCCAGGTTTTCTTGCCTTCCAGATCGGCCAGGCCGATGGCGAACTCCAGCTGGAACAGCAATCGCTTGGCCGGCAGGCGGGTAATGTCGGTATGGGTCGCGAGCTTGCGACGAATCTGGTTGAGTCGGTCAGCGTGAGACATGCGTGCGTACTCCATCGGCAGGAAAGGGGGTGTTCTGGTAAGCGGTCTATTTTTGTCACCGCCTTGGGAAAAACAAGGGGGCGGCGATGGGGGCGTCTAGTATTTTTCGTTCGTGTCAGCCGGGCCGATCCAGGTCTCGCCCTGGCGGGACCAGCCCTGCCCGGTGACGGTCAGCTCGGCAGCGGGCCAGCCGGCGTCGATCTGTGCGAGCATGTCGTCCCAGGGCTTCAGGCCGCTGAGGGCATCGGGGGCCAGGAGGTTATTCGCTCCCGCGGCCAGGGCGCAGCAGACGGCGCGGTCGAGGTCGCAGCCTCGCAGCAGCGCCGCCAGGAAGCCGGCGATGGAATTATCGCCCGCGCCGGTCGCGCCGGTGGGCTGCTCGACGGTATACACGCCGCGCCACAGCTCGCGCCCGGTCCAGCTGGACAGGTCTGCCGGGCGGGCCCGGCCGAAGCTCTCGAACCGCTCGGCCGGGGCGGTGCGCAGATAGTAGCCTCGGTGGCCGCACTTGATGGCGATGACTTTCGCGCCGTATGCGAGCATCGTCTCGCCCAGGGCGTGGAGATCCTCGCCGGTCAGCTGGGGGACGATCTGCCCGCGCGATCGACACTCGTCGAATCGGCTGCGGTTGAGCATGAAGAGGATTTCCTCGGCCGAGGGCATGAAGATGTCCAGGTGCGGGAGGGTCTTGCGGAGCATGGCGTCCCAGTCGACCTGTCCGGCGGGGCTGGCTGGGTCCGGCAGGGCCATGTCCAGGCTGGTCGTCACGCCCAGGTCGTGGACGCGCTGCATGATCTCGGCGACCTGCTGGCCGTCGTCCTCGAACATGCGTTGCATCAGCGGCGGATAGCCGAAGTGGAACAGGCGCGTGGTGGCCACGAGGTCGTAGTCGATGTCGGCCGCGCAGAAGGTGTCGTTGGCGGCCGGGCAGTGCAGGAACATCCGATCGTGCGAGCCGGGTTCGACGACGATGGAGTAGCTCGTCGCGGCGGCGGCGTCGACGATGAGCCCTTCGGTCACGCCCCAGCGGCTGGCGAGAATCGACTGGACGACCTCGCCGAAGGGGTCGGCCCCGACCTTGCCCATCAGGGCGGTGGCCGTGCCGAGCTTGACCAGCGCCAGGCCGGTATTGCTCACCGCCCCGCCGGTCGAGAGCGTGGCCGGGCCGGCATCGATGAGCTTGCCCGGCACGAAAAAACCATCGGGCGAGTCAATATCCATGTGGGCCAGGTCGGGGATGATGTCGAGGCAGATGTGCCCGGCGACGACGGCGTCGCAGGATTTTTGTTGTGTCATGGGGCGCTCCTGTAGTTGTGGCAGGGGGGCATGATAGCATGGCCGGGCCCGCGGCGGGATGATTATTCCGCGCCTGCTGGACCGCCGGGGCCGCAGCCCGTAGGATAGTCCCGCCCCGAGACCGCAGGAGTAATCGCATGTCTGACCTGGCCCGCATGAGCCTGTCCATCGAGCAACCTCATGTTCGAGAAGCTCGAAGGCCTGGTCGCCTCGAGCAACTACGACACCCGCAGCGAGTTCATACGCGACCTGATCCGCCGTCGGCTGGTCGAGAAGGAATGGCAGAGCGATACCGAACTGATCGCCACGATTCTTCTGGTGTACGATCACCACGCCCGCGGGTTGGTGGCCGCCCTGACCGATCTGCAGCACGACTTTGCCGGGAATGTCCTGGCCACGACGCACGTCCACCTCGACCATCATCACTGCGCCGAGATGATTATGGTCCGTGGCCGGGGCGAGGATATCCGCCGATTGTCCGACGGCATGCGGAAGCGAAAAGGCGTGCTCCACACGGAACTGGCCTGCGGGTCGACTGGTGCGAACCTGGCCTGCGTGAGAAGTCCGGGTCGCTGCGCCCTCGCCTGATCTCCCGGCCGGAGTGAATCATGTCCTCCACCCTGCAAATTCTGATGTACTGCGCGATCTTTATCGGGCTGATGATGCTGGGGTATTTCGTGCTGCGATGGTGCAAGGCCCGCTACGATCCGCGGGGCGGAACCACGACCGAGCCGGCCGGGATGAGTTTGGAAGAGATGGAAAATCTGCACGAAAAGGGCCTGATATCCGATGAAGAATTCCAGAGGTTGCGACGGGTGGCCCTGGGCATTGATCCGGCCCGGCCGGAAAAATCTTCCATCCCCGACCAGCCGGATGATATAATGCTTCATTCCGGCGATGAAACCAATCAATCCGGCAGTACAAACCATAAGGACAAGGGAACATGAGTCCCTCTGATACAGGAAAAACCGGCGGTAAGGGTGGCGGCAAGCAGCCGCCTCGGCAGGAAGTCTGCAGCTTCTGTCAGCGGCCGGCCCAGGAAGTCGGGCCGATCGTCGAGGGCCCGGACAAGGCCGTCAACATCTGTAGCCACTGCGTCGATCTCTGCCAGAAGATCATCCGGCAGGAACAGCAGCGCTCCGCGCCGTCGAGGCCGATGCTGGGATCGATCCCCACGCCGCGGCAGACCAAGGAATTCCTCGACCAGTACGTCATCGGCCAGGACCAGGCGAAGAAGGTCCTCTCCGTGGCGGTCCACAACCACTACAAACGCCTCGCCCACGCCGAAATCGAAGACGCCGAGGTCGAGATCGAAAAGTCCAACGTCCTGCTGATCGGCCCGACGGGCTGCGGCAAGACGCTGCTGGCCCGGACGCTGGCCCGGGTGCTCAACGTGCCCTTCGCCATCGGCGATGCGACCACGCTCACCGAGGCCGGCTATGTCGGCGAGGATGTCGAGAACGTGCTGCTCAAGCTGCTGCAGGCGGCGGACTACGACCTCGAAGCGGCCGAGCGAGGCATCATCTACATCGACGAGATCGACAAGATCGGCAAGACATCCAATAACGTCTCGATCACCCGCGACGTCAGCGGCGAGGGCGTCCAGCAGTCGCTGCTGAAGATGCTCGAAGGCACGGTGGCCAACATCCCCCCCCAGGGCGGCCGAAAGCACCCCGAGCAGCAGTACATCCAGCTCAACACCCAGCACATCCTCTTCATCTGCGGCGGGACGTTCGTCGGCTTGGAAGACATCATCCGCAAACGCCTCGGCCGACAGCTGATCGGCTTTTCCAGCGAGGAATCTTTCGCAAAAACCCCGGCCGACCACGGCAGGGTCCTCGCCGAGGTCCAGCCGGACGACCTGGTACACTTCGGCATGATCCCCGAAATGATCGGCCGCCTGCCGAGCATCACCACGCTCGAACCGCTCGATGTCGACGCGATGGTCGAGATTCTCACCAGGCCCAAGAACGCCCTCGTCCGCCAGCATCAGCAACTCTTCGAGATGGAGAACTGCTCGCTGGAGTTCACCGACGACGCCCTGGCCGCCATTGCCGAAAAGGCCCTCTCACGCGACGTCGGTGCCCGCGCCCTGCGGTCGGTCGTCGAGGAACTCATGCTCGATATCATGTACGAGCTGCCCGAGCACAAGAGCGAAGGCGAGACATACGTCATCACCGCCGAGATGGTCAACGGCGAGGCCTCGCCGAACCTGCAGGTATCGCAGCAGGCCCAGAGCGAAACAGATCAGAAAAAGGAATCCGCCTGATCGCAGCGGACGGATCGCTGTGCAGGCTGGGGCGTTTTTTCCAGCGAGGCACGAAGGACCGTGGCCAAACTCACTGACTATCTCGACCGCCGGACCTTGCAGGACGTCCAGAAGGCCTTTTCCACCGTGGCCGGGCACGCCATCCGCATCTGTACGCCCGGAGGCCAGCCGCTGTTCCCATCCGCGAAGGGATCGAACGCCTCCTCGGAACCGGCCAGGCGCGGTAAATCGACCACCGGCTCGCGCTTCGCATCCCGCCGCAAGCAGGGTGGCGGTTCGGCCATTCTCGACGACGTCATCAAGACCACCGAGCAGCTCTTCGGCACGGGCGATAAGCACAAGGCCGAGCCGCTGGAAGTGAACGTCGAACTCGACGAAGAAATCATCGCCCGGCTGCACATGGCACGCCATGCCCCCGATGCAACCTCCCGCAACACCGCCGCCGAGCTGGAATCGTTTCATCGCAATCTGCTGCGGCTGATGGCCAACGTGCTGACGAAACTCTGCTCGCATTCGGCCTCCATGCGCAGTCGCGTCGATCAGCTCCTGGCCGTGCACCGTGTCACCGCCGCGATCACCGAGGAGCACGACCTCCAGAGGATTCTCGATACGGTCACGCGTACGGTCGTCGAGGCCATGAACGCCCGGGCCGCGACCATTCGCCTGCTTTCAGCCGACCGGCAGGAGCTGGTGATCCGTTCGGGGTATAACCTCTCGGAGTCCTACCTCTGCCACGGCGCGATCCGCCTGGCCGAGAGCCCCGTCGACCGTCGGGCCATGACCACCGGCCAGTGCGTCTACGTCGCGGACATGACCACTGACCCCCGCGTGATCTGCCAGGACGAAGCCCGCCAGGAGGGCATCGTCAGCTGCCTCGCCGCCTCGCTCGTTCACAAGAACCGCTCGCTGGGCGTGCTCCGCGTCTACACGGGCGAGTGGTACGAGTTCGACGCCTTCGAGGCGCAGCTGCTCCAGACCCTCGCCAACTGGGCCGCGGCGGCCATTGTCAACGCCAGCCTCTTCCAGGATGCCGTCCGCTCGACCGAGATCAAGCGCCAGGTCGCCATGGCCGGCGAAGTCCAGCGACGCATGATCCCGCAGTCCAGCCCCGACTGGCCCGGGTTCGACATCGCGGGCAAGTACGTCCCCAGCGCCGAACTGGCCGGCGACTTCTACGACTACATCGACCTGCCGCCGGATAATCTCGGCCTTGCCATCTGCGACGTCGTCGGCAAGGGCGCCCGCGCCTCGCTGCTGATGGCCTCGATCCGCGCCAGCCTCCGCGCCCACGCCACCAACGTCTACTCGATGTCCGAGGTGCTCGAACTGGTCAACCGCGACCTCTGCCGCGATACGCTCGTCAGCGACTTCGCGACGATGTTCTACGGCGTGCTCAACCGCACCAACCACGAGTTGACCTACGCCAGCGCCGGCCACATGCCGCCGATCCTCATCCGCGACGGCCAGGTCTGCCACCTCCAGAGTCGCGGCGGCGTCGTCGGGCTCGACGAGCAGATGGCCTTTCCGGTTGACTCCTTCCCTATGCGCCCCGGCGATGTGGTCCTAGCCTACACCGATGGTCTCAGCGAGGCCGTCAACTTCGCCCACGAAGAGTACGGCCCGGCCCGCATCGAACAGGCCTTGCTGGCCGCCGTGGAACTCGGCTACAACGCCGAGAGCATCATCCGCCACCTGCTGTGGGATCAGCGCCGCTTCACCGGCCTGCACCGCCGGCTCGACGATTTGACCATGGTCGTCCTGCGATGCGTAGCTCCCCCCGAGCCGGGCGACGACCCAGCCCAGCCCGCCGACGCATCGGCCTGAATTCCGTCTCGTTTCTCTCGCGACAAATGCAGCCCGGCCGGGGTCCCGCCCGCCCGCTCGACCGCCCACGGGGCACACGCGACGTTTCCCGTTGCAACCCGTCGCGCCGGTGGTATAATACCGCTTCGCTTCGGGCCGTTAGCTCAGCTGGCTAGAGCGCACGGATCACACCCGTGAGGTCATAGGTTCAAGTCCTATACGGCCCAGTGCATCACCCCAAAGCCCCTGTGTATGGGGCTCGTTGTGGCAGCCGTTTTTTGTGTCCCAGGAAGGGAGGTGTGGGGATGTCCCGAACACGCTTGCCAATCGCTGTTTTCGCTGTTGCTGTCTTTGCAATCACGGCCGGTTGCTCCTACACGCCGTACAGCCCGCCGGAACTGGCCTTCTCGGGCGATTCCTCCGAGGCCGAGAAAACGGTCATCGTCCCCACGATCAACTCCCCAGCACGCAAAGGCAGGAACGTGATCTGGTGCGCCACGTTCCAACTCTGCTGGGATAATCTCAAGACTGTTTTCGGATCCATCCAGGTTCCTCCAGCCGCCGAGATGGTCCGCCTGCTGGATGCCTCGCCCTTCAGCCAGAGCGATCTGCCGGAGGGCAGCTACTACGCCGCGGCGGGGTTAATCGGCGATGGGATTGTCGAGCAGATCAAGGCCGGCATGGCAGAGCGGTTCCCGGACGTCACCCCGAATCTTCCCGTCGATGATGAGTTCGAAGCAGTAGCCTACGCCTATCTCGCCGACGGCATTACATTCAGCAAGGCCTATTTCCCTCGTGAAGGTGGCGATATCTTTGTCGATTCGGCGGGCAACCGGACTCGCGTTTCCAGCTTCGGCCTTTTCAAACAACGGGACGCCAGCGTCAACTCGACACTGGCCCGTCAGATCGAAGTGCTCTATTGCGAAGGGGATCAACTCCAGCCCGTCGAGTTTGCTCTCGATCTGGATCGGAACTCGCACCCGACTCAGTTGATCCTTGCCTGTGTTGCGCCCGGGGCTACGCTGGCGGAAACCTGGCAGAAGGTTCAGCGGAAGATGGCCCAATGGCAAGCCGCCAACGGCTGCCGGGAGTTCGTAAGCGGCGACTCGCTTGTCGTGCCTGACATCAACTACAGGATCACGCACCATTTCAAAGAGCTGGAGTCGACCGGGCTGCTGAGGACCATGCAGTCGGTCGAGTTTCGGCTGGACAGGAGCGGAGCTGGGTTGGCCAGTGAAGCCTTTATCATGGGTAATAGAGGAGGCCGGAGTTTCAATTTTGCCCGTCCGTTTCTGGTCGTCATGCGTAAGCGAGGCTCGGCTCAGCCCTTCTTTTTGATGTGGGTCGACAATGCGGAATTGCTCTGCAAGCAGGACGCCGGGCGGGATGACGTAAAATAGGATGCGGCACGCAACGGCAGTGATCGCATACGGATCGCCCGCTTGCTGATTTTTAAGCTTCCGATTTTTGCCTGTGGCGGGGGGAGAAGGTGTAATTCAGGCCACTAAAGGCATTTTGGTAGAGATCGCAGAAAACTGCGTCGGATGTTGCGCCATCAGTCCCCGTCACGTCATGTCCAGCCATTACGCGCGAGAGGACTCGAACCCCTAACCCTCGGTTCCGAAGACCGATGCTCTATCCAATTGAGCTACGCGCGCGGGTCGTACAGCCAAGGGTATTATCGCTATCGGCCGGGGGAGCGTCCAGAGAAAACCGCCGCGGCGTGACCGGCCGGACAGGGGGCGCATGATTGGCCGTCAGCGGGCGAGGTAGATCGGGCTGGACCAGGCGAGTTGTCCGTCGAGCTGGGTGGCTTTGAGCAGGTAGGGCTGGCGTTGCGATTCGGGCGTGACGTCGACTTGCAGTTCGAGCTGTGTGGTCGTTGGCTTGGCGGGGATGCGCTGAAACGTCACGGCCATGTCCACTCCGCCCAGATCGAAGCGGATCGGCTCGTCGCCAAGCTCGGCCAGGTCGATCTGACACGGCCAGGGCGGGCAGTGGAGTGCAAGCTCGCCCGCATTGGCGGAGGACAGGTGCAGGTCGATCGCGTCGATGTCGCCGGTGGTCTGCGAGCGGAAGGCGAGGTGCTGGCCGTCGGTTGCGGTTATGCCGTCGGCCCGACAGTCGAAGGAAACGGGCGAGGCCTGGCGAATTTCTGTATTTGTTGCGCGGATTTCACCGGACCAGTTGACGCGTCGGCCCCGGCCACGGATGCGCGACCCGCCCCAGCTGACGCGGACGTGCGGGCTGGTGGCGAGGTTGGTCCACTCGGCCGGGCGGGTTTGGGCGATGCGTTCGACGCCGCGGTAGAGGCTCAGCGATTCCATCGGCCCGCAGCCGGCGACCCGGCCGCGAAGCGTGACCTCCGTTTGGCGCTGCAGGACTGAGCCCATCGGCTTGCCGTCGGCGGTGAAGTCCAGGTCGATCCGCGCGCCGGTCGTGCCGTAGCAGCGACGGGCGCGGAGGGCGTCGAAGATCGCATCGCGCGTGAGCGACTCGGCCAGGATGCACGTCAGCCCGCCGGTCAGGCCGAACTCGCCCGCGCCGGGGCCCTCGGCGCCGGGTCGGCCTTTGTGGCCGTCGCTGTTGGCGACCACGCCGATGATGTAGCCGGCCTCGAAGGCGTCGGTCAGCATCCATTCGAACACGCCCCAGCAGCTCATGACCTCGACCAGCGGGCCGAGTTGTTCGTCGAAGTAGTTCGGCAGGTCGGCGTAGCGTCCGCCGACATGGGCGGCCAGGAGGACATCGTCCAGGCCGACCTCGTTTCGCAGACGCTCAAACAGCACGTCGGCGGGGCTGGCCGGGGAAAGCTCGTTGTGCGGCGTGTCGGGGATCAGCCAATGGCTCGACCGCATGATCGGGCTGTCCTCGTGGCGGAAGTAGACGTTGCGGTCGCCGCCGGCGTAGGTGGTGGCTGACCATTCGTATCCGGGGAGGACGACGAATCGCCCGTCGTCATTGAACTGCCGGACGGTTTTCTGCAGGCGGGCCCAGTAGGCGTCGCTGACCTGGAAGTCGTTGCCCTGATGGCCGATGACGTCGAGGGCGGCCTGGTCGCGGCCGAAGGTGAAAAACTCCTCGTCGCTGCCCGTGCCGATGGTCTCCGCCGTCTGGGCGTGGAGGTCGCCCCAGAATTTCCGCAGCGGCGGGGCGCTGGCGTGCATGGTCATCGGGTTGCTGAGGGCGGCCAGATCGCCGCATCGGACGAGGAGCTGGCCCCGGCCGGGCTGGCGCGGCGTGAGGGTAAGGCCATCGATCTCGACCTGCCCCTCGCCTTGCCATTGCAGCGTACATTCGCCCGGCGGGTCGGTGGGGTTGTCCCACGCATCGAGGCCTCGGATGTGTGCATTGACGGGCTGGTTGCGTTGTGCATCGGTCGGCAGGGTGACGCGCAGCGACTCGGCCGGCCCGGCCACGACGGGCAGGGTGGGCGAGTCGGGCAGCGGGACGACCTTGCAACTGTTGGTCGGATCGACGAGCAGGAGGAACTCGTGGGCCGACTCGCAGAAGGTCTGGGCGCGGCAGCCGGGGCCGCCGCCGCTGGTATCGCCGAGGGTGATAACGATGGTATCTCCCGGGCGGAGCGAGCCGTCGTAGACGTCGATGACGACGCACTTCATGTAGGGGCGGAGGTGCCCCTTGGTGTCGTAGCGGGCGCGGAGGCTGGCCGGGCCGGCGGTGCGGACGGTCATGTAGGCCGGTGCGGCCGGGTCGGTGAACTGCGGCTCCTGCCAGTCGCTGGCGTAGCGTTGGGCGAGCTTGAGCGTACTGCCCTCGTCCATGCCATACTCTCCGACGGTGTAGGTGATGGTCCATTGGCCGACCTGGCCGGCGCGGATGGGTTCGGCCGGTTCGATGCAGGCCAAGCCGAGCTCTCTGGTTCTGGTAGTGAGGGACATGCGAAACTCCGGTAGATGGGGCGGAAAGAGACCATTTATAGCCTCTTCCAGCCGGCGTGTCCACCGGGCGTACGGATGGCTTGGTTGGCGGGGCTACTTCCCGGCCAGGCCCGCATCGATGTATTCCATGAGGACGGCCACGAAGGGCTTTGTCCGTGGGCGGTAGTCCGGCGGGACGATCGAGGAGATGACCTGCCCGATGACGGAAGAGAAGATCGAGGCCTTTTCCGGCGGAGCGGCGATCTGGCCGTCGAAGAGGGTGGGCGGCGTTTTGGGTTCGTCGCCTTCGTCCTTGCTGATCTGCAGCTCGAACCACCCGCCGTTGGCGAGCTTGGCGAGCTTGCCGTAGATGGCGAGGTCTTTGCGACGCTTTTTGTAAATCTCGATGAAGGAGATGACGAAGCCCTCCTTACCGGCCTTGGCGACGAGCTTCTCGGTCATCGCTTCGGTGTTTTCCGTGAGAATGGAATCGCCGAAGCAGACGATGATTTTCTGTGCCCCGGCCGCGCGGGACCAGGGCTGTTTGTTCAGGGCGGCCCACAAGCCGGAGTAAATCGCCCCCCAGCCGACGAATCGTTTCCCCTTGGGTTTGTGGCCGCCAGTTTGATCGAACTGGCTCATCTGCTGGGCGAGGCGAGCGGTGTTCGGCGTGAGCGGGAACATTTTGAGCATGGAGTCCCAGTTACCGGAGCGTTTTGCTTTGGCGGCGGCCTCTTTGCAGCAGGGGGCCATGGCCTCTTCGATGACCTCGTGACAGTAGTAGACCACGCCGATGCGGGGCGAACGGGAGAGGACTTTTAGTGCAGCCAGGATTCGCTTGGCGTCGCGGGCGACCCATTCGATCATTGGCTTCATCGAGCCGGTCATGTCGAGGCAGAAGACCAGGTCGAAGTGGGTGATGTTCAGCTTGCCGAGTTCGAGGTCTTCCTTCCAAGCCGGGTCGTCCGGATCGGTGATGGGTTTGGCATGGGGGAGGTATTTGCTCAGGCCTCGATAGGGCGGGAGCTGATCGACGGGGGTGGGTTGGAGGTTGGCCTGGCCGAGCCAGCGGGTCCACTCGGCGCGGGCCTTGCTCCACTGGCCGGTCGAAACGGGCCGGCCGACCCGGCCGAGGGGTTCGATGGAGTCGTTGAGTCCGCCGAGGACGAATTCGGCCACGTAGCCGACGTTCGGCCTGGTCATCTGGCCGATGACTCGTTGTACGATGTCAGGATCCTTCCACGCCTGCAGTGTCGTGCGCATCTGCTGGATGGTCCGGCTGTCGTAGGGGTTGGTGTGCCTGACCTCGCTGAGCAGGTCGAGGTAGTACCGTCCGACCTGGCCGTTGAGCCCGTCGGGGCCCAGGGGCGTAGCCGCCCGCAGCAGGCCAAGCTGCAGGTCGCCGCGGAAGACATTGCGCTTGTGCAGGCGGAGGCCTTGTTCGATCCAGGTGGTGCGTTGCTCGTCGGTGAGGTAGGGGTTGCGTGCGTGCAGGGCTTCCCAGGCGTAGAGTTTCGCCAGAGGGTTCGGGTCGGTCTTGAGTACTTTCACGAGCCGGGCGGTGATGTCGGGCGTTTCCAGTCGGCTCAGCAGCGTAACGGCCATGGCGCGGACAAACCAGTTGGAGTTTTCCAGCGGGGCGGAGTAGAGCTTGGTGTAGTAGTCCTGGAGGATTTCGATCCGCTTGCGGTCGGTCGCGGAGAGCGGCCCGGCCGGGCTGGAGGCGGGGCTCTGCGTTTGGGGCTGACTGGTCGGGGTGCTGGGCTGGGTCTCGGGAGTATCGCCCCGGAGTGGGCCGGTGGTATGTGCCAGCATTGCCAGTGTGACGGTGGTGAGCAAATACAAGCCCGTTTGCTGTGTGGAGAGTTTCACGGATGGCCTTCCTTTGAAGAGAACGGCATTGGGGTAAGGTTCCGATTCTATGGCTTTGTCGGGAGATTCGCAAGTTAAGGTCACGCAAAGGTCGCACCAAGGCCCGGGCCCCCGGCGTTGCGAAAAGGGATCGCCGTGCATTGCACCGGCCCGGCCCGGGCTGTATTATCGACTTCTTATTCGCCGCGCCGTGCGGCGACACACTCACCTCCTGCATGAAGGGCCATCGTGAGCACCTACAACATCGCGTACATCGGTACCGGCGGTCGGGCGGTCGCCTACTCGAAACACTACATCGGCAACGACGAAATACGCACCGTCGCCATCGCCGATCCGTCCCTGGACCACCGCAAGCTTTTCCTGCAGCGCAGCGAGCTGACCGGCCAGGACATCGCCGAGTATGAATCGCCGGCCGAGCTGCTGGCCAACCATCTCGACGAACTCGACGGCGCTGTCATCGCCTCGCCGAACCACCTCCACGCCGACCACGCCGTGCCGCTGCTCGAGCGGGGCCTGCCCCTGGCCATCGAAAAACCCCTGGCCACCACGCCGGCCGACTGCCGCCGCATCCTCGATGCCGAACGTGCCAATGGCGGGCGGACGCTGCTGGGCTTCGTGCTGCGAAGTACGCCCATCTACTCTAAAATTCACGAGATGCTCTCCACGGGCGTGATCGGCAAGGTCCTGTCGATCCAGGCCGACGAACTGCCAGGCCTGAGCGTCAGCAGCATCATGAACCGCAGCATGTGGCGGCGGTACGCCCGAACCTCCGGCGGGGCGATGCTCGAAAAATGCTGCCACGACATGGACATCCTCAACTGGATGATGAACTCCCGGCCGGTCTCGCTGGACAGCTTCGGCGGGCGGCGGATCTTCAACCCCAACGGCTTCCTGCCGGATACCTGCGACGACTGTCCCATCGCCGAGACCTGCCAGTACTACAAGCAGCCGGCCAAGTCCGACCATGAAGACCAGGCCGAGGGCGACTTCCACAAATACCTCCGCGAGGACGACAGCTGCATCTTCAACATCGACAAGGACGGCGCCGACGTCCAGAGCGTCTGCATGGAGTACGAGAACGGCGGGGTGGTGAACTTCCTGCTGAACTTCCACGCGATGGGTCCCAAGGCCAGCCGGAACTTCCACGCCATGGGCACACGCGGGCAGGTCTGGGGCAACCTGCATGACGCCAAGGTGTTCCACTACGACAATCTCACCGACAATCTCACCGAGCACGACTGCTCGGGTGACGGCTCGGGCCACGGCGGCGGCGACCGCCGCCACGCCCTGCAATTGCTGACGATGATGAAGGACCCCGCCTTTGTCCCCGAGGCCAACGCCTCGGCCGGCTACCTTTCGGCGATGATGTGCTTCGCGTCGGACCTGGCCCGCACCGAAGGTCGGCGCGTACACTTCCGCTACGAGGACCAACACGACATCCGCCTGGTCTGAGGACCCCCATGCCCGAATCCCGACAGCCGAATGTAGTTCTGATCTGTACCGACCAGTGGCGGGGCGATATCCACGGCGAGCACAACGTCCATTTTGCCGGCATTGGTTCGATGCACTACATCGTCGAGCGCGACTGGAAGTATGTGTGGCACAGCGGGACAGGGCGCGAGCAGCTTTTCGACCTGGCCAACGATCCCGACGAATGCGTCGACCTGGCGATTTCCGACAGCCCGCCGGCCGCCCTGGAGCGGCTGCGGGCCAGGCTGATCGAGGAACTCACCGGCCGGGAGGAAGGCTTTGTCGACGAGGGCAAGCTCATCGCCGGCCGGCCCGTAAAGAAGCTGATAGAAGGTGCTTAGGTTTATCTATCTTCGTTTGATTTTCCGTGCTCCTTCGACTTGTACCGCCTGGAGTAGAACCGTACAATACGGGCTCGAAAACGAAGCCGCCCTCACGAAAGGATCGTCATGTTCGAGCATTTTACCGACCACGCCAAGCGTGTTCTTCAGTTGGAAGGGATCGAAGCCCAACGCATGCACCACGCCTATCTCGGCACGGAGCACCTGCTGCTGGGGCTCATTCGCGAGCCGGAAGGCCACGGCCACCGCGTGCTGGAAAAGCTCGGCCTGGATCTGCGGCACGTCCGCGAGGTGGTGGCGGAACTGGCCGGCCAGGGCCCCGATACCGAACTACCCGATGGTGTGCACCAGACCGAGCAATTCCGCCACGTCATGAGCGTCGCCATCGACCAGGCCCGGCAGCTCAAGCACGGCGAGGTCGGCACGGAGCACCTGCTGCTGGCCCTGCTGGACGAGAGCGAAGGCGTGGCCGTCAAGGCGCTGAACAAGCTCGGCGTGGACCCCGCCGCGGCCCGGCAGGAGCTGCTGGACATGCTCGAAGCCGAACGCTCCGCCGCCTGAGGGCCCGCGTGTAGCCCAGCCGCCCCCGGCTGGGATTGGTCCGTGTAACCCAGCTGCCCTCGGGTGGGAATTGTGGGATGGCTGGCGGGGTTCCCATCCCGCCAGCGATGGGGACGCCACTTTTCTGCTGAGGCGGCGGGACAGGAGCCCCGCCACCCGGATAGTGTGAAGTCCCGCCACCCGGAGCTTGGTCTTGTGTGTAGCCCAGCCGCCCCCGGCTGGGATCCGAGTCATCCGAGCAGGGGCATGGCACGGTGCTGAACGCACCGCCGCTTTACAGCCAGTCGATCATCTCGATCGGCACGCGCGGGTGGCCCAGGGAGACCTCCGGCTTGCCGCGCCCGTGGTAATCGCTGCCCCCGCTGATGGCCAGCCCCAGCCGACGCGCCAGGTCCAGGTACGTCCTCGTCTGCTCGGGCGAGTGGCTGCTGTGATACACTTCCAAGCCGCCCAGGGCGACGTCCTTCAACTCGCGGACAAGTCGCTCGAGCTGCGCGCGGTTCTCGCAGCGCAGCTCCGGCGGATGGGCCAAAAAGGCGATTCCGCCCGAGGCGACGATGGCACCGATGGCCTCGCCCGGTGCGAGCCGCTCCTTCTCGACGTAGGCGGCGCCCTCCTTGCCGGTGAAGCGACCGAAGGCGTCCTGGATGGTCCGGGCCGCCCCGAGCTTGACCAGCGCCTGGCTGATGTGCATGCGGCTGACGACGCGGTCGGCGGGGTCCTGCGAGCCGCCCACCTCAGCCAGCACGTCGTCCATGGTAATCGCGATGCCCAGCTCTCCCAGCCGGGCGAGGATCTTCGGGTTGCGCTGCTCGCGGGCTTTGCGCAGGGTCTCGGCGAGGGTAGCGATGGGCTCGGCGGCCGGGTCAATGTTCAGCCCGAGGATGTGCATCACGCCCGGGCCGTAGACAGCCGAGATTTCAATGCCCGGCACGAAGCGCAGCTGCGGACACTCCGCCGCGGCCCGGGCCGCCGCGGCCAGGCCGGCCAGCGTATCGTGATCGGTCAGCGCAACGGCAGCCAGCCCCGCCTTGTCGGCCGAGGCGATCAGGCGCTCCGGCCAGCAGCTGCCGTCCGAGGCTGTGCTGTGCGTATGCAGGTCGACGAACCGCCGGGCCATGCTATTCGTCCAGGTTGGCGAAGAGCACGCTGGAAAGATACCGCTCGCCGAAGCTGGGAATGATCACCACGATCGTTTTGCCCGCCATGTCGGCCCGTCTGGCGACTTCGTTCGCCGCCGCCAGGGCTGCTCCGCTGGAGATGCCCACGAACAGCGCCTCTTCTCTCGCGGCCCGGCGGGCCCAGGCGATGGCCTGGTCGTCCTCGATCTGCACGACCTCGTCGATCACGTCCAGGTCGGTCACCTGCGGCACGAAGCCCGCCCCGATGCCCTGGATCGTGTGAGGCCCGGGGGCCGGGTCGCTGCCGTCGCGCACCTGCGTGAGGACGGGGCTGGCTGTCGGCTCGACCGCCACGCAGCGGACGGAGGGCTTTTTCGCCTTGAGTCCGCTGCCCGTGCCGGTGATCGTCCCGCCCGTACCGACGCCGGCGACGAGCACGTCGACCGCGCCATCGGTGTCGGCCCATATTTCCTCGGCCGTGGTCCGGCGGTGGACCTCCGGGTTGGCCGGGTTGGTGAACTGCTGCGGCTGGAAGCCGTTGGGGGTTGCTTCGAGAACCTCTTGTGCTTTTTCGATCGCACCGGGCATGCCGCCGCTGGCCGGGGTGAGCACCAGCTCGGCTCCCAACGCGCGAAGCACCTTGCGACGCTCGATCGACATCGATTCGGGCATGGTCAGAAGGCAGCGATACCCCCGGGCCGCACAGACCATCGCTAACGCGATGCCCGTATTGCCGCTGGTCGGCTCGACGATGACGGTCTTGCCGGGCGTGATCTGGCCCGCCTGCTCGGCCGCGTCGATCATCGCCGTGCCGATGCGGTCTTTCACGCTGGAAAAGGGGTTCATGCTCTCGAGCTTGGCCAGGACAGTCGCGTCGGAGTCGATGATCTTGCGGACACGCACCAAGGGGGTCCGGCCGACGAGCTGCGTTACGTCGTCATAAATTCTGCCCATGTGATTCTCCTTCTGGTCGGGGAACAAAACAATTTGGTGTATTCTAGTCACCGAGGTAGGCGAATTTCTTCTTTTTGCAGCAGGGGCAATCCTCGGCCGGCCGGGCCAGGCTGATTCGCGCGGTGGTGTTCTGCCAGAAGTCTTCGCTGATGAGTTCATCGCAGACGGTCGATGGAGGCCCGGTGAGGATCTGCATGGCCAGGCAGGCCTGTCGTGCGGCGATGGCAGCGACGGCCGGTCCGAGCACGCCGGCGGTCACGGCGCGGTACTGGTCTTCGAGTTCCGGCGGGGGGGGCGATTCGATGACGCATTGCAGGCAGGCGCGGCCGGGCAGGAACGCGCCGAACTGTCCGGTGCAGCCGACCACCCCGGCCAGAACCCAGGGCTTGGCGTGGGCGACGGCGAGGTCATTCAGCAGGAATCGGCTGGCCCAGGTGTCGGTCGCATCGAGCAGCAGGTCCACATCGCTCAGCAGCGGCTGGGCGTTGTTGGCCGAGAGTCGTACCGTGCAGGGCTCGATGGCGACGGTGGAATTGATCTCCGCCAGGCGGGTTGCAGCGGCGGCGACTTTGGGCTGGCTGCTGGTTGCGTCGGTCTGGGTGTACATGGCCTGGCGGGCGAGGTTGGTCCAGTCGACGCGGTCGTCGTCGATCAGTCGCAGCATGCCCACACCCGCGCGGGCGAGCAGCTCGGCCAGCCACGAGCCCAGCCCGCCCAGGCCGACGATGGCCACACGCGAGTCGCCCAGGCGCTGCTGGCCGGCCGGGCCAAGCGGGGCGAAGCTCTCCTGGCGGATGTAGCGTTGCGTCGGATCGGTGGGCGGATGCATAGCCAGAGTCTACGGGGCCGGTGCGGACAGAGCAATGGTTGGCCGCTGCGAGAACGTGATAAAAAGCGGCCCGGCCGGCAGGGCTGGGTGTTGTATAATGACTGCGCGACCTGAGTGTGCCAACGGCAGGGAGACTTTCATGATTCGGCTGAACCGATGGGGTGTAATTCACGCGGCGGCATTGCTTCTGGCTGCGGGGACGGGCTGGGCCCAGACGACGACCGCGCCGGCGACTCAGCCGGCCGAGTCATCGACCAAGCCCGCCGCCAATGTGATCGACCAGGCGGAGGTGGCCTTCTTTGCGGGCAAGTATGCCGAGGCGATTTCCCTTGCCGAGGCGAAGCTCGACGACCCGGTCGAGCAGACGGCCGCGGCGGTGATTGTAGCCCGAGCGCATCGCATGACGGGCAAGTATGACCAGGCCGTGGCCGTGCTGGAGAAGCTGGCCGACCAATCGGCCGAGGATGCCGACTGGCAGGTCGCCATGGCCCGGGCGCTGGAGCGGTTGGGGCGGTATGAGGATGTGTTGGCTCACGCCGGACGCGCGCGGACGATCGCCCCGGACGATCCGCGGGGGATTTTGCTGCAGGGCCGGACGCTGGAGACGCTGGGGCGGTACGACGAGGCGTTGGAAGCGTATCGCGGGATTGAAGCGATTCTGCGGGACGATTCGTTTACACGGAATCCGGCGGCGTTGGTGGCGATGGGGCAGATTCTGGACCGCTACGGCATGCTGACCGGCGAGCGGGCCAGCCGCCAGGCGCAGAACATTCTGCACAACTACTTTCAGGATGCCTATAAGAAGGTTCGTAAGGGGTATTGGCCGGCGCACATCGCGGCTGGTGCGTTCCTGCTGAGCAAACACAAGGCTGGGGGAGCGGGGCAGGAATTTTCGCTGGCGTTGAAGGCGCAGAAGAACCTGCCCGAGGCGTGGGCGGGTCTGGCGGCGGTGGATTTGAACCGCTGGAAGTTCGAGGACTGCCTCGGCAAGGCCGACAAGGCGCTGGCGATCAATCCGAACCTGGCCGATGCGCATCTGGCCAAGGCGGCCTGCTACATGCAGTGGCGGAAGTTCGATAAGGTTCCGCCGATCGTCGAGAAGGTTCTAGCGGTGAATCCGAACCATCCTGAGGCGCTGGCGTTGATGGCGGCGGCGTATATTCGGATGGGGGAGGATGCCAAGGCCGAGCCCTTTGCGAAGCGATTTGAAAAGGTGAACCCGCACGGATCGCTGCTGGCGGTGACGATTGGTAATTGGCTGGTGGCGGGGCGGCAGTTCGACCAGGCCAGGGGATACCTCGACCGGGCGGTGGAGCTGCAGCCCAAGCTCGCCGAGCCGTACGCCTCGCTCGGACAGCTGTACATGCAGACTGGCGAGGAAGCCCAGGCCATCAAGGTGCTGGACAAGGCGCACGAAATCGATGACTTCCGCGAGGACGTTCTGAACTACCTGCAAGTCGCCCGCCGGCTGGTCAGCGACGAGTTCCTCGTCCGCCAGACGGAGCATTTCATCATCAAGGTCAACGCCGAGCATGACGCGGTGCTGCTGGACCAGGTGGCGGAGTTTATGGAGGAGGTGTACGACGAGGTCACCAGCGACTACAACTATCGGCCGGATCGGAAGATCATCGTCGAGGTGCTGCCGAACCAGGAGCAGTTCTCCGCGCGGATCAGCGGGCGGGCGTGGATCCCGACGATTGGTGCGTGCACAGGGCCGGTGATCGCCATCGCCGCGCCGAACAAAATTCGAGGCCAGCTCGGCCTGCATAACTGGGGCGAGGTGCTGCGTCACGAGTTTGCCCACACGGTCACGCTGGGGGCGACGGGCAATCGGATTCCGCACTGGTTTACCGAGGCCTGCGCGGTCTGGCAGCAGAAGGACAAGCGGGCGACGAAGTATGTTCAGGCGCTGGTCAATGCGACCCGGGCCGACGGGTTGCTGAAGGTCAAGGACATGGACTGGAGTTTCATTCGGCCGCGGAAGCCAGGCGAGCGGATGCTGGCCTACTGCCAGAGCGAGTGGATGCTCGATTACATCATCCGCACGCGTGGCTTTGAGACGGTGCATCGAATGTTGGCCGGCTTTCGTGACGGCAAGACGCAGGCGGAGGTGTTCGACGAGGTGCTGGGCATGGGCGAGTCGCAGTTCGATGAGGCCTTTGCGAAATGGGCGGCCGAGCAGGTGGCGGCGTGGGGCTTCCCGGCCGAGCCCTTGCCGAAGCTGGCCGAGACCAGCAAGGCCTACAAGGCCAACGCGGAGGATCCCAACGTCCTGGCCCGCCATGCCCTGGCGTTGATGTACGCGGGCAAGGGCGACCGGGCGATGAAGGTCGCCACCGCCGCGCTGGAGAAGAACCCCTCGCAGATTGACGCGCTGCGGGTGCTGGCCAATATGCAGCTGAAAAAGGGACTGCTGAACGCGGCGATCGAAACGGCCAACCGGCTTGAGGCGCTGGACCCGACGACGCAGACGGCCCCGCGGATTTTGGCGCGATGCTACCTGGCCAAGAAGGACTATCCCGAGGCGATCCGCGCACTGCACCTGCAGCAGCAGCGCAGCCCGATGGATCATTTCTCCTACAAGCAGCTGGCCAAGCTGTACATTCAGCTCGGCCGGGTGCGCGACGCGCTGCCGCAGTTGATTTACCTGCACCGCCACACGTTGCGCGACCCGTCGTATGCCCGGCAGGCGGCGGAGATTTACCGCACGCTGGGCGAGTATGAGGCCGCGGAGAAGTTCTTCCGCGAGATTCTGCGGATCAATCCGTACGAGTCCAGCGCGTATGCGGGGCTGGCGACGTTGCTGCTGCGGCAGGGCGAGTTCGACCGCGCCCGCAAGGCGGCCGAGGCGCTGACGCTGCTCGAGCCGGACTCGGCGCGGAGCTGGAGCTACCTGGCGATGGTGGAGTTCCGCAGCGGCCAGCAGGGCGGGGATGTGGCCCGGCTGAAGCAGGCACGCGAGGCGGCGCTGCGGTCGCAGCAGCTCGACCCGGCCGGCCAGGGCAAGGCGATCCTGCAATACGTTGACGCCGCGATCGAAAGTCTGGACAATAGCTCGCCATGAGCGATCCGACGATTCGAGAGTTTCAGGAATTCATCCGCGAAAAATACTACGCGACCGACAGCGCCCGCGGTACGCCGGGGACGTTCCTCTGGTTTATCGAGGAGGTGGGCGAGCTGGCGACGGCCCTGGCGGGCGAGGATCAGGACAACAAGGTCGAGGAGTTTGCTGATGTGCTGGCCTGGCTGTGCACGCTGGCAAACATCAACGGGGTGGATCTGTCCGAGGCGGTGAAAAAATATACCTCCGGTGCGGTCGAGGGGCACAAGTAGCCGGCAGTTTACGCGGCGCGGGTGGTCGTGACGTGGAAGAGATCCAGGCAGAGGGCGGCCTGGATGACTTCGGGGGAGTATTGCTGCGGTTCGGCCTGGAGGAGCTCGTTGCGGACCTCTTCGCTGGAGCGGGACCGCTGGTAGCCTCGATCCATCATCATCGCGTCGATCGTGTCGGCCAGGCGGAGAATGTCGCTGATGCGCTGCTGGCTGGAGGTCAGCGTGAACTCGTAGGGGTGATGGTGGGCGCGAATCTGTTCGACGACGTCAGCCTCTGCACCGAGCCGGCGGGCGATTTCGGCCCCGCACTCGGCGTGGCGCCCCAGCAGCCAGCGGTCCAGCGGCGTGAGGTTTTCCTTGGTTGTCAGGAGGTCCTCGGGCATGACGCACTTGCCGGCATCGTGGAGCAGGGCGGCGTGGTTGAGCGTCAGGCGGTCGGCCTGGTGCAGGGCCAGGCGAATGGCCATTTCGTTTGCGAGGCCTCGGACCTGCCTTGCATGGCTGAGGACGTGCTTCCGCTGGGCGGGCTTGAGGCGGGGGTAGAGTTCCTGGATCAGCAGGGACCATCGCTCGATACTGCACTTGCCGGCGCGGACGGCCGGTCGGGTGATGGCCTCCTCGACGTGAAGGGTAAGCTCCTCGTGTCGGCACAAATAGTACATGTTTCTCTCGGGAGTGGTCATCGAGTCTGCCTTCGCCTTTGCCTCTGGTTTCTACATCCTGACTTCAACATTGGGACACCCAATCAATGGAGCAGGTCGTAGAGGGCC
>CAZCDM010000014.1:0-27592 GCA_964497475.1 uncultured Planctomycetaceae bacterium | reverse complement strand
GGCCCTCTACGACCTGCTCCATTGATTGGGTGTCCCAATGTTGAAGTCAGGATGTTGAAGTCAGGAAGACATCGGCCGGAGTCCCCAGCCATCGGCCAACCATCACGTGCTTACTCCGGAAGCTCTATCGGTTTGAAAAATGGTCATCTACGGAAGTAATTGAAGTTATCTCAGCGCGATGCGTTACGACCGGATCAGCCCCCTGCTGCAGCCAGGCCGGCAGAATTGCTTACTCCCCGCACCTCGCCAAACCGATATAGAAGAATGAAGCTGGGAATTACACATCATCGGAGCTCGGCTGTGTCGCGACGGATCGCTGCCATCCTCCAACCCGTGCCGGACGTGCTGGTTCTCGTCGCCGGTGTGGGTATGCTGCTGCTGGCGGTGTGGGTCGGCCTGTAAGCCTGCCCATCACGCCTCCAACAAGCCCTCGACCTCCATAACGCGCTGAATCGTCCAGGTCGCGCCGTGATTGCGCCCCTCGTAACGACCGGCCGGGTCCTTTAGTGCTGTCGCCATGCCCAACCGCCCCGCCCCCGTAATATCAGCCCGGGGCGAGTCCCCCACGAACAGCACCTCACCCGGATCAACCTGCACAAGTTGCAACGCCGCGCGGAAAATCTCCGCACGCGGCTTGCGGACCCCCACGTCGCAGGAGTAGACCCGCTTGGGCAGCAGCTCCAGCAGCCCGACCTGTTTGAGATGGCGGTCGAGAATCGCCCCCGGCACGAACGTGTTGGACACCACCACGATCTCCACGCCCCGGCTGTGCAGCGAGCGGAGCATCCCGGCCAGGCCCGGCTCGACGGTGGCCTGCTCGCAGAGCGGCTCGTACCACTTCCAGCACAGCTCGAGCATTTCCTCTTCGCTGAGCTGCAACCCCAGCCGCCGGCAGCATCGCTGCAGCACGTCCAGCGAGTTGAACTCCCGCCCGAACACCACCGCCTTGAGCACGTTCCACCGGATCGCCGCCCAATGCAGCAGCCAGTACCAGCCCCACGGCGGCAGCGGCTTGGACCGCTCGCGCATATACGCATAGGCCCGCCGCGTACCCTCGCGGAACATCCGCCCCGCCTTCAACGGGCCGAAGTCCACCAGCGTATCGCCAAGGTCGAAGAAGATCGCACGGATGGTTCGCATCGTCGCTGGAATTGTACCGGGCTGGACCGCAATCACAAAGAGCCCTGACGCATATTTCCGCTAGCGCCTCAGCCAGGCAGCCAGCAGCTCTTCCTGCCGGGCGTGCATGCGTTGGAACTGCAGCTCGGTCGCGTCGTCGTAGCCGCACAGGTGCAACAGCCCGTGGGCTACATACCGCAGCAGCTCGTGGGTGAATCGCAGGCCTCGCCGCTGGGCCTCGCGGCCGGCCACGTCGCTGCAGACGATGATCTGCCCGTCGAGACGGTCGGCCGAGTCGGAAAGATCGAAGCTCAACACATCAGTCGTCCCGGCGTGGCGCAGGTGACGGCGGTTCAGTCGGGCCATTTCCGCCGAGCCGACCACGGCCACGTCCAACTCACCCAAGGCGATCTTCTCCCGCCGGGCGATGAACTCCGCCAGGGCGACAATGCCCTGCCGCGGAACGCGCACGCCCTCGACCCGCTTGGAAACCGTGATGACGGCCTTGCTTTTGCCCATGGCATAAGAGTACCCCATCGCCCGGACCGGGCCAAGCCTCTGGACCGTTGTCCCCCGGTTCACCGGCCCGTACAATGAAGCCATGACCGCCCCGAACGCATTCTCCGATCGCCCCGTCGCCCTGATCACGGGCGCCTCGGCCGGCATTGGCAGGGTCTTCGCCCAGCGGCTCGCCCGTCGCGGCTGCGACCTGCTACTGGTCGCCCGCCGGGAAGACCGCCTGGCCGAAATCGCCACGGACCTCTCGGCCGAGTATGGTATCCACGCCCGATCCATCGCCGCCGACTTGGCCGACCCGGAGGACATCACCGCGGTGGCCGACCGCATCCGCCAGTTCGGCCGGGTCGAGATCCTCATTAACAATGCCGGCTTCGGCACGACGCCGCTGTTCGCCGAGGCCGACCTCACCGAACAGGCCGCCATGGCCCGCCTGCACGTCCTAGCCGTGACACACCTCACCCACGCCGCCCTGGAAGGCATGTGCCAGCGAAGCCACGGCCGCATCATCACCGTTAGCAGCGTGGCCGGGTTCTTCGCCAGCCCCTCCAACGCGATGTACTGCGCGACCAAGGCCTGGCAGCGGTATTTCGTCGAGGGCTTGCATACCGAGCTGGTCGGAACCGACGTGTACGTTCAAGCCCTCTGCCCGGGCTTTACCTACAGCGAGTTCCACGATGTCATGGGCGTCGACCGCGCGGCCGTGCCGAAGAAATGGTGGATGCCCGCCGAGTTCGTCGTCGATGCCTCCCTCCGCGCCATGGACAAAGGCCGCTGGCTATGCATCCCCTCGTGGCGGTACAAGCTGGCCGTCGCCTTCGCGCGCTTCGCCCCGACCTGGCTCAAGCACCGCGCCGCCCGCAAGCGACACACCCGCCTCCGCCAGGCCGGCATCAAGTCGCAGATGTAACCCGCCTGCCTCCGCCTTCGCTCCGCATCAGATCAGCGCCACGATGTAATCGATCGTCGCCGGCTGGCCGTTCTTCTGCAGGCCGGTAATCGTCACGCGCACCATCATCCCCGGCCGCAGGGGCAGCCCCCTCGGCCGCAAGATAATCGCCGTGCCATCGCCAACACCCTTTCGCGAAACCGCCACCGCATCGACGGGCAGGGGCTTGGTATCCGGCGGGTCGGGGGCGCCTGCCTCGCCGGGCTTGATCGGCCGAACGGCAATGGTCAGCGACGAGGCGTTGGGGATCGTATACTTCTGCGGGTTGGGCGTGACATGCCACGCCATGTGCGGCTCGAGAAGCCGGGCCGGGAAATAGCCCCGTGGGAAAGCGACGATGTCAAAATCGAACCCCTCGGGCCAGCCTTCCATCTCCGGACCGGAAATATCCATGGCGTACATGGCCCCGTACTTGCCAGTCACAGCCAGGCCCGTCTTGCCCATCCGCGAGTTGAGAATCCACCGGCGATGGCCCACCCGGTCAATGTTCCTGGCGTCGGAATCGTCCATCAGACTGTGTACCATGTAGGGTATTCTCGCGCCACGACCCGACATGTGCAGGTTCGACCTGCTCGTGCCAGTGTAGGCCGTCTCAAACGCCTTCTCGTCCATGCCGGGATTGCCTGGATGATGATCCAGCCGGCCGATCCGCGCGCAGAGCTTCGCACCGGCCAGGGCGTAGCGGGTCAACTCCGCATCCAGCCGGAGATGTTCCCACGGCACGCCGGCAAGGAAGCGGTACATCATCACCAGGCGCAGGCCCTCAAGCGTCTCGGCGTTGTAGACCTGCTTGTCGGCAACGTCGGCCGGAGGCTTCCACGTGTTGATGCGGCCGAGCGATTTCTGCACGAACCGCCGACTGCTCGGAAAGATCATTCGCCCCAACGCCCACTGCGGCTCGGCCACCAATTCACCATCACGGTAAATCTGCTCTACGCCATGAGCCTGCCCCAAACGATACATCCTCGAATAGACCAGCCGCCCCTGCTCATCACGGAGTGTCTCGCGGCCGGTCTTTTCCCCGTTGACATACCGCGTGCGAAGCTTCTCCTTGCCATTGGCGTGATAGCTGACCCATACCCCATGAGGCCGACCCTGTCCGTCGCGTGGCTGCTTGTCCGCAGAAGCATCCGATGAACCGGCAGCATCCGCCTTGCCTTGCCCATCCGCCGGATTCTCGCCAGCCTTGGGAGAATCGTCCGAGCCATCAGCCGAATCGGTCTCCAGCTCAATGTCCTGGTTGACCCACTCTTCGCCAAGCGGTTTCTGATCGCCCCAGGCCAGACCACCGGCCACACATGCAAGCTGCAGAGCCGAAACGATACAAAGCCTGTTCATGGTACACGTCCTTTCCATGGGACATTGAACAGGGCACGCCCCACAGCAGACCGGACATTCCCTTTTTTTCATCCGCGAATAGTGGGGATTGTCTTTCAGGGCCAAGAGATGAGGCTCCCCGGGAATCGCAGATGAACCTTATTATTGGTACTTCGGCACGTCGGGTTCGGGTACGTGTTCGAGCAGCCGCTCGATCAGGCCGATGGAATCGAACCCCTCGGCCGCGGCCGCGAAGTTGCACCCCAGCCGGTGACGCAACACCGGCCGGGCCACCTGCCGCACGTCGGCCAGCGACGGATGAATCCGCCCCTGCATGGCCGCGATGGCCTTGGCACCCAGAATCAGATACTGCCCCGCCCTCGGCCCGGCGCCATACTCCACGAACTTGCGGATGAACTCCGGCGCGGTCGCATCGGCCGGACGCGTCGCCCGCGTCAGGGCCGCACAGTACTTCACCACATACGGACTGATCGGCACCTGCCGGATCAGCCGCTGCATCTTCAGCAGCGTCTCGGCGTCGAAGACCACCGCCGGACTGGGCCGGGCGCCGGCCGTCGTGGCTGCGAGGATCTGCTCTTCCTCCTCCAGGCGAGGGTAGTCCACCTCGATGGTGAACATGAACCGGTCCTGCTGCGCCTCGGGCAGCGGGTAGGTGCCCTCCTGCTCGATGGGGTTCTGCGTGGCGATGACGAAAAACGGATCGGGCAGCGGGTAGCTCGTATCGCCGATGCTCACCTGCCGCTCCTGCATCGCCTCCAGCAGGGCCGCCTGCGTCTTGGGCGGCGTGCGGTTGATCTCGTCGGCCAGGATGATGTGCGCGAAGATCGGCCCGTGGATGAACCGGAACTGGCGCGAGCCGCCGTCGGCCTCTTCGATCACGTTCGTGCCCGTGATGTCGCTGGGCATGAGGTCGGGCGTGAACTGGATGCGTTTGAAGCTCACCGAGCAGCACCGCGCCAGGGTGCTGACCAGCAGCGTCTTGGCCAGGCCCGGCACGCCGACCAGCAAACAGTGCCCCCCGGCCAGCATCGTCGCGAACACCTGGTCGATCACCTCCCGCTGGCCGACGATCACCTTGCCCAGCTCGCCCAGCAGCTGCGTTCGCGCCGTGGCGAACCGGGCGATCATCGCTTCGAGTGTGTCCTGGGCCATGCGGTCTCCGTGAGATTCTCTGCGGCGGGGTCGCCCCCGCGACGGTACAATACTACCGATGATCCGCCTTTCGCACAAGCTCGCACTGCTGGCGATGGGGGCCCTGCTGGCCATCGCCGCCCCGGTCCGGGCCCAGCCGGCCGTCACGGCCGAGTCCGTCGGACAAAGCATCGACCGCGCCATCGCCAATCTCCGACGCAGCCAGCGCAGCGACGGGTCGTGGTCGTCATCGGGCTATCCCGGCGGGGCGACGGCCCTGGCAACGCTGGCGATGCTGGCCGCCGAGGTCGACCCGGCCGACCCGGCCGTCGCCACCGCCCTGGCCAACCTGATGCGAACCGACACCAACAGCACCTACGTCGCCTCGCTGAAGTGTCAAGCCTACGCCGCCACCCTCCAGGCCGCCGGCCCCGACGACTCTCGCGCCGCAGCCCTGCAGGGCGCCCTGGCCGATGAGGTCGACTACCTCACCCGCGCCCAGAATACCACCGGCCTGTGGAGCTACCGCATCGGCCGACGCGGCGGAGACAATTCCAACACCCAACTGGCCCTGCTCGGGCTCCACCAGGCCCGCCTGGCCGGCGCCCGCCTCAGCCAGCCCATCCTCGCCCGCAGCGAAACCTGGTTCCGCCGCACACAGAACCGCGACGGCGGATGGGGCTACCGCAAGGGCTCGGCCAGCTACGGCTCAATGACCGCCGCCGGCGTGGCCAGCCTGCTGATCTGCCAGCAGAACCTCCTCGACGAGAAGCGAAAAATCTTCCGCGATGGCGCCTGGCCCTACTGCGGAACCGTCGGCCGAGACCCTGCCGCGCGGGCCGGGCTGAACTGGCTGGCCGAGAACTTCACCGTCACGACCAACCCTGCCAAGGGCAGCCAATGGCTCTACTACTACCTCTACGCCCTCGAGCGGGCGGGCATGATCGCAGGGCAACAATACATCGGCCAACACGACTGGTACACCGCCGGGGCGACCCAGCTGCTTTCCGACCAGGCGCCCGACGGCTCCTGGGGCGGCCGCGTCTACAACACCGCCTTCGGCGTGCTCTTCCTGGCCAAGGGCAACCGCCCGGTGCTCTTTCAAAAGCTCCGCTGGGCTGGCCGGTGGAACCGCAACCCGCACGACCTGGAAAACCTCACCCGCTTCATCGGCCATCGCCTCGGGCGGCGGACCACGTGGCAGTCCCTCCCTGCCGACGCGACCGCCGAGCAGATGCGCCTGGCCCCGGTGCTCTACATCACCGGCCATGAGTTCCCCCAGCTCACCGACAAGCAGGTCGCCGCCATCCGCCGCTATGTCGACGAACTCGGCGGAACGCTGCTGCTGGAAGCCTGCTGCGGCTCGAACACATTTACAACCGGCGCCAAACAATTCCTCGCCCGCGCCTGGCCCGACGAGCAACTCCGCATCCTCCCCGCCGACCACGCCGTGTTCTCCACCGTCTTCCCGCTCACCGATACCAACGGCCTGGCCGGTATCGACCGAGGCTGTCGCACCGGCGTGTTCTTCAGCCCCCGCGCCCTGAGCTGCCTCTGGGAAATGCAGAACCTGCCCGACCACTCCCGCCGCGCCTTGCAGCTGGGAACCAACCTCGCCGCCTACGCCTCCGGCGGCGAGCCGCTCCGCAAACGCCTCGAAGCCATCGAGCTGCCCGCCCCCGCCAAACCAGGCCAGCCCGAACAGGAAATCCCCCGCGGCGCGATCCGTCTGGCCCGGTTGGTGCATGACGGCAAGTACGACACCAACTCCACGGCCGAGCACGAACTGGCCCGGCTGCTGCGCGACACCGCCGGCGTGAACGTCGTCACCCGCAGCCGCCACCTCGACCCGACCGACGAAGCGATCTATCAATACCCCGTGCTCTTCCTGACCGGGCTGCGGAGCTTCCGGTACGACAAGGCCCGCCTCGACGCCCTGCGGACCTACCTCCAACGAGGCGGGACACTGCTGATCAACAACGGCTGCGGGCGCGAGCAGTTCCGCCAGGCCGTCCTGACGATGATCGGCCAGCTGTTCCCCGACCGCCGCCTGATCACCCTGCCGAAGGACCATCCCATCTACACCGGCCAGACGGGCATCAAGATCGGCCGGGTCAAATACCGCCCCGCCCTGGCCCGACAGCTCGGCGCAGACGGCACGGCCCGACCGCCCATCGAGGCGATATTCATTGACGACCGCCCGGCGATCCTGTACAGCAGGTACGACTTTGCGTGCGCCCTGGAAGGCGTACGACCCTTCGCCAGCCGGGGCTACCTCCAGGACGGAGGCCGACGCCTGGCCATGGCCCTGTTTCTCTATGCGATCGGTTACTGACCCAACTCGACTGCTCTGCCTCGCCGCAGCCCTGCTGCTGGCCGCCGCCTGCCCCGCCCAAGCCCAGAGCGACGCCCAGGTCGACCTGGCCATCATGCGCGGCATGGAGTATCTGCTCGACCGTGTCAGCAAGACCGGCCAACTGAACTGCCCGAACTTTCGCATGCAGGACGGCACGGCCGAAGCGCTGACCGCCCAGGCTGCCCTGGCCGCCCGCGTACCAGAGAACCATCCCCAATTCCGGGCCCTGCTGACGTGGCTCGACGCCCACCAGCCCCGCCGGACAGCCGCCCTGGCCGCCCGGCTGGAACTCAACTGCCAGCGAGGCCGACTCGACCAGGCCCGAGCCGACCTGGCCGAGCTGCTCAAGCTCCAGCGGCTCAGCGGAGGCTGGCCCGTCGGACCGGCCGAGCCCACCGCCAATACCCTCGATACCGCCTTGGCCCTGCATGCCATCGATCGCGCCATCCAGGCCGACCTGCCCGTCAGCTCCAAGGTCTGGGCCGCCGCCGAGCGGTTCCTCACCCGCAGCCAGAACTTCGACGGCGGGTTCGGCTACTACCCCCCCGGGGCCAAGCCGCTCCGCATCCGCGGAGCCAGCAACGGCCTGAGCACCGCCGCGGGCGCCTCGGCTTTGGGCATCCTCGCAGCCCAACGCGCCCGCACCGCACCGCCGGGGCGATCGCCACAGGACATCGCCCCGATGGCGCGATCCACACAGCTCGCCCGCTGGCAGAGAGCCATCGACTGGCTCAGCCGAAACGACAATCTCACCCGCCCCGCCCAATGGCTCTGGGGCCCTGCCCCCGACGCCTTGTATCGCCTGCTGCTGACCCGCGTCGGATGGCCCCTCGAACCCATGCGACTCAACGGCCGCACCATCGACCTCGACCTGACGCGAACCATCCTGCCGCGACAACAGCTTGACGGGCACTTCCCGGGGCAAGGACTGGCCGAAAACACCATCGCCGCAACGGCCTGCGATGTCCTCGCTCTCACCCAACTCCGCCGGCCGATGTGGATGCTGAAACTCGCACTGGGCAGCGACCCACGAGTCAACTACGCCGACGCGGCCAACCTGCTGCAATGGTGCAACAAGCAAACCGGCCGCGATGGCGCGTGGCGGCTCATCGCTCCGCCCGTCGAACCGGAAACACTCAGCCAGGCCCCGCTGCTTTTCCTGACCGGCATGGGAACGTTCTCCTTCGACGACACCACCGCCAGAGCGATTCGATCCTTCCTCGAAGAGGGCGGCATGGTGCTCGTCCAGCCCATCGCAGGCAGCAACTCCTTCGCCGAATCCGCACGCAAGCAATTCGCCACCCTCATGCCCGCCTGGAAAGCCCAGCTCCTGCCCAAAACCCATCCGCTGCTTCGCAAGCCCGCCCGCGTCGACGGCGTGGCCGGTCTGCTGCTGGGCCCGGCCGATGG
This sequence comes from uncultured Planctomycetaceae bacterium, assembly GCA_964497475.1. GTDB lineage: Bacteria > Planctomycetota > Phycisphaerae > SM23-33 > SM23-33 > CAZCDM01. Next base: position 18,773 of record CAZCDM010000014.1, on the reverse strand, counting down.
TGCGCCGCAGGTGCTGATCCTGCAGACCGACCTGTCGGGCGCTTGGCATGCGAGCAAGAGTGATTCAGCACGCGACGCCTTCGAGCTGTTCGGCAACGTGTTGCGAGCCTCGGCCGGTGGCTCGCTGCCCACCGAAACATTCGACCGCATGCTCCACCTGCGAAACGCCCTGCAGATCGCCCGGCTGGTTCACGGCGGGCAGTGGAACCTCGCCCCCCAGGCCGTGCCCACCCTCTCGGACGATCTCGACCGGGCCCTGGGCGCAACCATCACCGAAATGCCCGCCCTGCCAGGCCAGCCCGTCGACAAGTCGGTCCGCCTGCTCTGGATCGCGGGCAATGACATCGACCTCACCGAAGCCCACCGCCAGACCATCGCCCGATACATCGACGCCGGCGGAACCGTCCTGGCCGAGGCCTCCGACGGAACCGACGCCACCTTCAAGCACCTTCACGGCGTCATCGAGAGCCTCTTCGGCGTCGGCTCGCTCAAGCCCCTCGCCGAAAACGCACCCCTGCTGACCGGACGGATCGGCGGCAATCTCGGAGCGATCGTGACCGAAGCCTCGCTTACGTCACCGGCGGCGAAACAACTCCGCCGATCCGAAATCCGCCCCGACCTGCTGGTCGTCCGCAAGAACGGGCGAATCGTTGTCGTGCTCAGTCGGCTGGGACTGGCCCCCGGAGCCGGCGGAATCAAACCCGACCGCTACGTCGGCTATCAGAGTCTCGATGCCCGCCGCATAATCCTCAACGTGCTGCTGTTGGCCGCGTCGAACCACCCCGCCTCACGATGAGAGCGTCGTCGCATCGACACTGCTCCGCAGGCTCGTAAGCCTCTCGTGTCGCGTCAGGCTGGTGTGCAGCGGCGTGACGGTGACATACCCCTGGCGGATCAGATAGACGTCGGAGGCTTCGTGCGGGTCGGTGAAATCGTACTCCTCGGCCAGGCGGTACCGCTCCATGCCTTCCGGCGTATCCTCGCGGATGTAGGTGTCGATCACGTCGGCGTCGGATTGCTCGCACACCCGCACGCCACACGGATAGCCCGGCGAGATGATCGGACAGTTGACGTTAATCAGCTCGCCGCCGGCCAGCCCCGCCGCCAGGAGGCCATCGAGCACGGCCCGGCAGTGACGAGCGACCGATACGAAGTCGGCCTGGTTGTTCTTGTCCAGCGCCGCCGAGAAGGCCACCGCTGGAATCGACATCATCGCGCCCTCGGCCGCGGCCGCCACCGTGCCGGAGTAAAACACGTTCACGCCGACGTTGGCCCCGGCGTTAATGCCGCTGAGCACCAAGTCCGGGCGATCGTCCATGAGGTTGCGAATCGCCAGGCGAACGCAGTCGGCCGGTCGGCCGTCGACGCTCATGCCCTCGAAGCTGTGCTCGCCCGGCAGGCGGACGTACTGCACCGTCAGCGGCTGGGTGAGCGTGATCGAGTGGGCCATCGCCGACTGCGGCGCGTCGGGCGCCACGACCGTGATCTCCCCCAGGTCGCCCACGGCCGATACCAGCGCAGCCAGCCCCGGCGCGGAGATGCCATCGTCGTTGCTGATGAGAATTCGCATGGCCAGAGTCTACCCGACAGCCCCTGGCGGGCCAAGGGGCAAGCCGCCGCTGCTGGCGGGTTTCGGCCAGGCCACCCTTGCGGTACGATGAGCCCATGGCTGAGCACATCACACGACTGGCCCCCTCGCCGACCGGGGCGCTGCATCTGGGCAATGCCCGGACATTCCTGCTGAACTGGCTGCTGGCCCGCCAGGCCGGCTGGCGGGTGGACTTCCGCATGGAAGACCTCGACACGCCGCGCACCAAGGCCGGTGCGGATCGCCAGGCCATCGACGACCTCGCCTGGCTGGGGCTGGACTGGGACGGCCCGGTGCTCTACCAGTCCACGCGGGATGACGCCCACCGCCGGGCCCTGCAGACGCTCATCGACGCCGGGGTCGTCTTCCCCTGCATCTGCTCGCGGAAGGACGTGCTGGCCGCCGCGTCAGCCCCGCAGGAAGGCGACCCGCACGACCACCAGGTGACCTACCCGGGCACGTGTCGCGGCCGATTCGCCTCTGCCGACGACGCCCGCCGCACAGCCGGTCGCCAGCCCGCATGGCGCGTTCGGGTCGACAACGCGCCGATCTGCTTCGACGACGAATTCGCCGGGCCTCAATGCGTCGAGCTCTCCCGAACCTGCGGCGACTTTGTGATCTATCGCAACGAGGGGCTCATCGGCTATCAACTGGCCGTCATCGTCGACGATCACGACGCGGGCGTGGACTGCATCGTCCGCGGCGATGATCTGCTGGACTCGACGGCCAGGCAGATTCACCTCCGCCGACTGCTGGGCTACAACGACGACGAGCGGTACTGGCACGTGCCGCTGGTCCGCGGACCCGACGGCCTGCGGCTGGCAAAACGACACGGCGATACCCGCATCAGCATGTATCGACAGGGCAACACCACCCGCCAGCGGATGCTGGGGCTGCTGGCCTGGTGGTGCGGGCAGATCGACCGCCGAGAGGAAATATCCCTGGCTGAGCTGCGGGCCAGCTTCAACATCACCCGCCTGCCGAAAGGGGACATCACCTTCACCGCCGAAGACGATGCCTGGCTGCGTGGAGGAAGCAAATGTTGAAGGGCAAAGGTTGAAGGTTGATTTCAGACGTTCCGAGCATGGTGCCATGCCCATGCCTGCAACCTGCCCGTGTGGGTGGGCATGCCGACGCGCCCAAGGCTGCGGCTGTTACCCCTGGCCCTTCATAGCCGAGGGCGGCTGTGCCACACGTTTTTCGTGGCCCGTCACCGCCGCTTGCGGAGGTTTCGGCTGACGTAGCGGAGGTGGGCAGTGATGTTCTCGATGAACACGTCCTGCACTTCGCTGTCGGAGAACTCTGTAACCACGTCGACGGGCACGTACTGCAGGAGACGTTCGTACTCGCTGTAAGCGTCCTTCCATCGCTGGCCGTTCTCGTAAACCCAGGCGTCGTTATAGCTCCGCGAGATCGTATCCAGCAGCTCGCCGCGAACGATTTTATAGCTGCGTTCATCCCGCGGCTGGAAGACGCGCTCGCTCGGCCGACAGTACGCCCGGAACAGCCGATAGTGCAGCACGCAAAGGTAGAGATTCTCCGGCGAGGCAGTGCGGTTCTCGAAGTACTGCCTCGCCTTTTCGAGGTGCCGATCGGCAGCGACAGCATTGGGCGAGCGCGACAGCGGGGAGAAAAACGCATCCTCCAGTTGCTGGTTGGTCAGACGCGACGGCTGGGAGAGGTCTTCCCGCTCGCCCTTGCCGCCAAGGGTGCTGAGCATCACGACGACTACAGCCATCAGCGCCAGATAGACGCCCAGGCCGATGGCATACTTTTTGAGCTTGGCCTTGCGGGCTGCCACTTCGTCATCGTCGGGCTCGTCGTCGACCGGACTGACCGGCATGGGGGCCGGTGCGGCTGGCGCGGGCTGGGGCTGGCCCCCCGCGGCCGGGGTGGGCACAGCGACGGCTGTGGGCTCGGCTGCGGCCGGCCGGGCCGGGGCCGGGTGTTCGCCCTTCCAGGCGCCCAGCACTTCGGCCGGGTCGTCGCCAACATCAACAAACAGCAGCACCGTCTCGGCGCCGATGGCGATGGCGTCGCCGGTCTCCAGCAGGACCTGCTTGCCCTGGCGGTATTTCTTGCCGTTGATCTTCATCGGGCGATCCGTAAGATTCTCGACGATCCAGCCGTCGGGCGTCCGCTGCATTTTCGCCTGCTGGCGGGAAATGTGCGGCTCGGAGCAGGGAATATCTGCCTGGGCATGACGGCCGATAAGCACGGCCGGCCGGTCCAGCGAGGCATGATGGCCGCTGTCGGGCCCAGCAACGAAAAGCAGCATCGCAGAAGCCATCAGAACAGCCCCCCTTCCATGGCTCGGATGATGGCCGGGCCGAAGACGGTCAGAATGACCGCCATGACCAGCAGCAGGCAGGGCACGAGGATGCGCACCGACGCGGAGGCGGCCTTGTTTTCCGCGCGGGTGGACCGCTGCATCCGCAGCAGCGTCGCCTGGTCGTGAAGGACCGTCCCCAGCGGCGTGCCGAGTTCCTCGGCCTGCATGATCGAGGCGACGATGGCTCGCACCTGCGAGAGCGGCACGCGGGTGGCGAGGTTCGCCAACGCTTCGCGCCGGGTCGTGCCGAGTTCGATCTCGGCCAGCAGGGCTCGCAGCTCGGTATTCAGGTCGGCTTCGGCATCGCTGTCTTCGCCACGGACGATGGTCTGGATGGCCTCGACGAAGGTGGCGCCGGCGCCCATGGCCAGGCTGATGAGGTCCAGCGCGTAGGGCAGCTGCCGGGTGATGTTCCGCAGCCGCTTGCCAGCCCGCTCGACAATCTGATAGAGCGTCAGCGTCAGGCCGATCACCCCGCCCAGCAGCAGAATCGACAGGCTCAACTGGCGTTGCAGCAGGAAGTAGAACAGCTCGAAGATCACGCCCAGGCCCAGGCCGTTGAGCATCGCCAGGGCGAGGTATTCCTCGGCGGTGTAGTAGTTCGGGCTGCCGGCGGCGATGAGCTGGCGGTTCAGCCAGCGCTTGGCCTGTGGGAGGTTCAAGTGCGACGCCATCGACAGGAAGATCCACAGCACCGGCCGCAAGATCGGATTCTCAAAGACGGTCTTGCGGTCGGTATGGCCCGTGGCGATGGCGGCCTGCCGCTGATAGCTCATTTCGATCTGCCCCGGCTGGGAGAAGACCGCCACCACCAGCAGGAAGATCGCGGCGAACATCATCGCCGAGATCACCCACGTCCACCACCAGGCCGCCCAGAACAACGCAGCCAGCGGAATTGTCGATGTCATGCAGTCCATGGTCTGTCTTACCGTCAGATATCAATCGCCATGATCTTGCGAATCCACAGAAACCCGATCACGTTAAAAATAAAGACCACACCGAGAATCACATTGCCCACCGGCTCGGTAAAGAGGATCACCACGCCGCCAGGATCGATGAGGTACAGCACGCCGATGACCACGGCGGGCATGGCACCGAGCCAGCGTGCGGTGGCCCGGCCTTGTGCGGTCAGGGCCTGGACGCGATTTTCGAGGCGCTGAATTTCGCGGATGCTCGCGGCGATGCGGTCGAGCGTATCGCCCAGGTCGCCGCCGCGTTCGCGGTGGGTCTGCAGGGCCGAGAACAGCAGCCGATAGTCGGCCGAGCCGATCCGCCGCCCGGCGTTGTCCATGGCCTCGTCGAGCGGCACGCCGTAGTCGTACTCCCGCACGAGGTGGGCAAACTCCTCCCGCATGGGCACGGGCCCGTCGCGGGAGACCATCTGCATCGACTGGACGAGGTTCAGCCCCGCCCGAACGCCCGAGGCCAGCGTCTGAATACCGCCGACGAGCTGCTCTTCCAGCCGGCGGATCCGCTTGCGTTTGAGGTAGCCGATATACAGCCCGGGCAGGTTCACACCCAGGCCGCCAGCCAGGAACATCGCCAGCAAACTGCCCCGCAGCAGGGTGTAGCCCATCAGCCCCAGCAGCACCATCAGCACGCCGGCGGCGATCGTAATCAGCCGCGGCGGGATGTTCATCAGCAGCGAGTGCTGAAGTGTATGGGCCATGCCCTGCTCGCGCCGGCAGATCAGGTCGATCAGCGGGTTCACGCCAACCAGCACCGCCACGGCCGTGGCTGCGAACATCACCACACTGTGGATCAGCACGCGGGAATCGATCTCGGCGAGGATCACGTGAACACCTCGATGCCCATGAATTCGTTGTCGATGAGTTCCTCGGCGAACTCCGGCAGGTAGCCCGTATGGGCCAACACGCCGCCCTTGGTGTACTGGCCGGTCTCGTCGCGTCGCAGGCGGAAGATATCTTCGGTGAGAATGCGGCCGGTTTCCGGGTCGATGCCGAGGACCTCGCTGATGTGCGTGACGCGCCGGTTGCCGTTGGGCAGCCGGGCGATCTGCACGACGAGGTCCAGCGCGGCGACCATCTGCTCGCGGATCGCGCGGATGGGCATTTCCACAGCCATGAGTACCATCGTCTCGAGGCGGAGCATGGTATCGTCGGGTGTGTTGGCGTGGATAGTGCTCAGCGAGCCGTCGTGGCCGGTGTTCATGGCCTGGAGCATGTCCAGGGCCTCGGGCCCGCGAACCTCGCCGACGATGAGGCGGTCGGGCCTCATGCGCAGAGCGTTCTTGACGAGGTCGCGGATGGTGTAAGCACCGCGGCCTTCGATATTCGCCGGGCGGGTTTCCATGCGGACAAGATGGTCCTGGTGCAATTGCAGCTCGGCGGAGTCTTCAATCGTGACGATGCGTTCTTCCTCGGGAATAAAATTGCTCAGCACGTTCAGCGTGGTGGTCTTGCCGCTGCCGGTCCCGCCGGAGATCAGCACGTTCTTTCGGCCCATCACGCAGGCCCGCAGGAAGCTGGCTGCCTGCTCGGTGAGCGTCTCGCGTTCGATGAGGTCGTCGATGGTGAAGGGGATGCGGGCGAATTTGCGGATCGTCAGGGCCGGGCCGGAGAGGCTCAGCGGGTTGATGACCGCGTTGACGCGCGAGCCGTCCGGCAGGCGGGCGTCGACGAGCGGCTGGCTGCGGTCGATCCGTCGGCCGATGGGCGTGATGATCCGCTCGATGATGCTCTCGACAATGCGGTCGGAAAAAAAGCTCCGCCCGGTATTCTGCAGCGTGCCGTCCTTCTCGATGTAGATGTGATCCTTGCCGACGACCATGATCTCGTTGACGTTGGGCATTTCCAGCAGATCCTGCAGCGGGCCGTAGCCGAGGACGACGTCTTCGATTTCCTTGCTGAGCAGCCGGCGGATGATGTACTCGCGCAGCTCGGGCGTCAGCCGGGGGTTGATGGTCTGCTGCTGGTTGGCCCAGTCCTCTTCGATGAGGCGGACGTCGTCTTTCAGCGTGTGAGGTCGAAGGCGCAGCGGGTACTGGCCGAGGATATCGCCGATCAGCCGGGCGATGAGTTCTTCCTTCTTCGTGTCGGTTAGGTCGGTCTCCTCGAAGCCGTAGCTGTACATCAGCTTGCCGGTGGCCCGGCGGGTCAACTCGGTGACCACCGACCGCCAGAGGAACTCGCCGGCCAGGTAGGCCCGCATCTCCTCGTCGACCTGCGGAAGCTTCGATTCAATGATGTCCTTGAGGTGCGTCTTGATGAGCTTGACGAGTTTGGCGTCGGCCTGGGTAGCCCCGCCGGTGACGCGCAGGTTCAGCCGGTCGAGCAGCTCGGCGTGCATGGCCTCTTCGAGGTCGATCACGCGCTTGCGCGGGCTGGTGGCGCGCTCGGCTGCGGCCAGGCGCCGGCTGGAGGGCTCCATTATGTACAGGCTGAACTCGCCGATGCGGATCTCATCGCCATAGCCGAGCTTGACGCGCTGCTTGACGGGCACGTCGCGGTTGGCCACGACGATGCCGTTGACGCCCATCGCCTCGGCGAAGTAGCTGCCGCCCTCGAAGACGATCCGCGCGTGCTGGCGCGAGACGAACGGGCTGCGCAGCGTCACGTCGCAGGCTTCGTCGCGCCCGATGGTCACCGCGCCGTCGGGCACTTGGTGGGTGCCCCGCTCGTCGGCGTACTGGTTGTAGACCCAGATTTCCACGCGTTCTCCGCGGCTAGGGTGTCAGTTCCCGCCCGGCGAGGCGGGCATGGGTTGGGCCTGGTCGGCGAGGCTCTTGGCCCGGGCGGCCAGGGTCCGCAGGGCCGGGTTGATCTGACCGACGTTACGGGCCGGCTTATCGCCTGCGCGGTTGAGTTCGACCTTCAGGCTGCCGGTCATGTGCGTCAGCAGGTTCATCAGCTCGATCGAGACATCGCGGTCGAGTTCGATGGTGATTTTGTCGTAGCTCGATCGGCTGATGCGTGCCTTGCCCGGCTCGGTCGCCGCACCGCGCCCGCCGACGTTCAACACCCGCACGCCTTCGAGAATGCGATAGTACGTCACGCCCCCGCCGGGCTGGGTGAACTGGCCCAGCAGGTTCACCGAATCGCCCACCGAGAGGATATCGCCCGGCGAGTAGTCGCTGTCGAACTCGACCGGCATGGCCACCTTGCCCGGGGCGATTTTGGCCGACGGGCTGCTGCTGCTGCCGCCCATGACGTGCTCCCAGAGCAGGTACTGGCCCTTGAATACGCGCTGGTTGACCTCGCGGCCGCCCGAGGCGGTCACGGAGTCGCGGTCCTTCCATTTCATGACCTTGCCGAAAGCCTTCTCCGAGCCCTGCGGAACCGAGACACGCTCGATATCGCGTGCGGTGACACGCTCGCCGGGCTGGAGATCTTTGCGAAGCCCGATGACGTCGATGTATTCGCCTTCCTGCTCTTCGCGGATGGCGCTGATGTGCGCGTTGTAAATGAACACGACAATCCCGGCCAGCACCGCCGCGATCAGCAGCAGCCACTTGTTCTGAATCCCCTGGGTTTTCTCTTCAGCCATGATGTCCTCGATCAACGAAGTCGCCGGGCGAGCCCGGCCGGTATTCGGTTACACATCTATTCTGTCGCTTTTGGGTTCCCTACGCAAGCTCGCAGCCGAGACGGCCCCAGCCTGTCGACCCGGCGATCACCACCCCCGCAGGTACAGCTGCTGCATCGCCCCGCCGACTTGCGGGCCGACACGGTCTTCGACGGTATCATCGAAATCCGAGAGGTACAGGTCCAGCACGCTGCGGGCGAAGCTGGCCTGGTTCCGCTGCCAGGGCTGGCCCTCGCGGGAAATCATCGCCGAGGTGCTACCTTTATCGGAATCGTCCAGCTCGCCCTGGATGCGCTGCAGCGCGGCGACCTCCTGCGGGAACTGCGCCCCAACGCGTCTGGCCCAGCCGTGGGGGAACTGCCCTTCCTGGCCGGACAGCAGGGCCCGCTCGGCCAGGTCGCCGGCTCCGTCGCTGAGATCGTCCGCCGCGTCGACCAGGTCGTTGAGGGTTTCGCTCTGCCCGCTGCCTGCATGAATCGAAATCGATTCCGGGGCAGAGCGCCCGCCGAAGAATTCCTCGTCCAACATTGAATCATCCTGCAAGCCCTCCCACGCGATATAGCGATTCGCCGTCCGCAGCCGCTGCTGGTTCCGCATGACCATGCCGAAGAAAAACACCCCCGCGATAACCACCGCCAGAAGCGGAATCACCAGAATCGTCTCGAGCATCGCCGTGCCCGGTCGGACCCGGTCCTCACGACGATTGTGTGAATTGATTCTCTGCATGATTTCTCTCAGTGCTGCATGAACAGCTCGGCCATTTCTTCGCTAATGCCGTCAATGTATTCCTGCATGGCGCGAACGTCATCTTCGTTCAGTTCCTCGTGGTCGCCGACCTGGCCGAGGCCATCGGCAAAGACCTCCTGCCACAGGCCCCATCGGGTAACCGGCACGAGCTGACTCTGCCAGTCCTGCGTCCAGAGGTCCCAGCTGGAGGTGTTGAACACTTCGCTCTGGGCGACAGCGACGCTCTGCCCGGCCGGGTTCCCGCCGGAGAACTGCTCCGCCCAGACGCGCCCGGCCACGCCGCGACCGGCCAGACCCAGCTGCGTGAAGAACTCCCGCCTCGCGCCGGTGTCGTGGTCTTCGGTGTACTCGTAGCGTTCTTCGTCGGTGAGCATCACCAGCGGCGCCGGCAGGTCTGCGCCGTCGGGCCAGTTCATCGGATTGGCCACCGCGACCTTCTCGCCGATTTCGATCCCGCCAAAGACGAACCACTGCACCGAGTAGAGATTCCAGGGGATGGTCTGGCCGTCTTCGGCGCTGCGGCGGTGCTCCAGGCCCACCCGGTGCTCCCAGCGGACGTCGTCCTGATGGACCTGCATGACCCAGACGTGATCGACCAGCTTGCGGGCAGCGGTTCGTCCGGCGGCCACGTCGTACCAGCCGGCCGGCTCCCAGATCCACATCGCCGCGGGATCCTCTATGTCCGGCCGGACAAAAAGGTATTCCTGCTTTGGCCAATACCCCGTGAAGTAGGTGCTGGTATCCTTGAGCCAATCGGGGTGGTCCCAACTGAGCGAGGACATGACCCGAGGCGCGTAGTAACGGGTGCGGAGGATCTTGCTGCGGGTTTCCGGGTTGGCCGCGAAGGCACGGGCTTCGGTGTAGTCGGTGATGACCGCGGTGGTGTACCGCACCACCTGGCGCAGCCGAAGGCCGTATCCGTAGCCGAGTTTGATATTTGCAAGCCAGGTCGCGTAGTGCGAAAACCGGGTCGCATCGAGATCGCCGCTGTGCTCGCCGGGCTTGCCAAACTCCTTCAGCACCTCAAGCAGTGCCCAGCGGTACGGCCCATAGACGGTAAATCCGGTTTCCTCTCCCCGCCGGCCACTTGGAGCCGAGCCCCAAATGCCATTGATCCCCGTCCAGCCCGGGCCAGACTGCCTGTCCCACTGCCACCGCGTAAACCGCCACCGGTGCAACTGCGCGTAAGGCCCCAGCCGCCACAGCGGAACCTCCCAAGGCCCCGAGCCCGAATCACCGACATTTTCCGGCAGCCCCCCGCCGGGACATTTTCTATCGAGGCTCAGCAGCAGGCCGTCCTTCTGCTCCATCTCCCGCTGCATTTCGTCCAGCAGTTCCATGCTGAGTTCGATGTGCAGCGTTATCAGGCTGGCCAGGTTAAAGTCTTCCTCCTCGTCTTCGTCGTCTTCGCCGCCCCCGTCGGCCGGGGCGGTCTGCGGCTGGTCAGAGCCGACCTGCTCGCGAATCTCTTCCAGTGTTTCACGAATGTCCTTGTAATGCTTCTGGCCAACCAGGCCCTCTGCATGGCCGGCCAGCGTTTCCATCTGGCTGACGCGATCCCGCACCTGGCTGGTCTTGCCCTGCTGGAGGTCAAGCAGATTGGCCGTCGTCAAGTCGATCAGCCCGTCGGCCTCGGGGCGCACCGTGCCGTCGGCAAGAGTGCGCAGGTCGACATCGTTGTGCACGCCCATGAGATCGTCCAGCGCCTCGTCGAGGGTGTTGATCTTGGCAATCTCCTGGTAGATCGGCAGGGTCATCCGCGCCGACTGACTGACCGTATCGACCTCGACCCGGCCCGTCAGCACGGGCGTGAAATCGCTCCACTCGCCGCGACGATAGGGCACGGCCGGGGTCATCGGCAGCACCAGCGCGGTCGTCGCGCCGCTGTCAGTGCCGAAGCGGGCTGCATTGGCCTGGGCGAGCGGGCCGAGCTGTTCCATGGCCGCCCGCCCCATGTCCCGCATGTCCATCGCGGCCCGCCAGAGCTGCCCCTGCCCCGATGGACCCGACCACCACGTCGTCTGGCGGATGTCAAACCCGCCCTCGGTCTCATTTTCGTCCGGCGAGTCCAGCGCTCGATCCAACGCCACCAGCTCGTCATACTGCGCCTGGTCGTCAGCTTCGTCGTCCTTACCGCCCTGGCGAATCTCGTCGTAAAAAAGCTCCAGCCCGTCGATGAGGAAATTCGTCAGCTCCTGCTCGCGATCCGCATCGTCCGGCGGCCCGGCCAGGGACACCCGCCCGAGCACGTTCGATCCATCGGCCGGGAACTCGACATGGGAAGCCACCCTCCGCCACGCGCCGGTGTCGACGTTCTGGTTCACTGTAATGGTCATCGGTCCCGCTGCCGTCTGGATGGTGTAGGCCGCCCTCGGGTAGCGATGCGAGCCATCGGTATCGCTGGAGCACCATACATAGACGTGATACTTCTGGTCGGCGGGAAGGCTCACCTGCCAGGTGGCTGTTGCGCCGGCGTCGAGGGTTCCCTGCGAGCTGCCGCGATATTCGTTGACGGCGGCCGATTCCGACCAGTCGCCGCTGGCGGAAAATCCCCCGTCGCGATTGTCGACAATTCGGCCGTGCTGGGCAATCAAGGCCCGGACCTGATTGTAGTCATACCGTGGATCGGTGCTGCTATCGCCCGGCCAGACCGGCACGAACTCGGCTGCATCGATCAGTACCTGGCTGGCTTCGGAGTCCGCCGGGTCCCCGCCCGTCACGGTGATCGTCTTTTCGACCTCGGGAACGAAGAGGATCGCGTCGGCCACAACCGTCCGCAGGTCGGCCGGGCGGGCAAAGCCCCGCTCCAACCGCCGGTCGGGAATCCGGGTAAAGTGTAACTGCTTAGCGAGCCCCGTGGCGTAGCCGTCGTCCACCACCGTGGATGTCTGAAGTTCAATCAGCGCCAGTTCCGCAGCCAGGGGAACCGCATCGAGCGCCAGGGCAGTGGCGATCATCTTGGCCTGGCCGGTGTTGGTCATCGCCGCGAGATTCAGGCTCCTGGCCTGCCACCCGGCCCCGCTGGCAGCAGCCGCATCGGCGGCGTTCTGCATATCCAGCCGGCGGTTGACCTGGTCGCCCAGATTGAAAACGAAAAACACCAGCCCCACCAGCAGGGTCATGCCAATCAGCACCACCACCAGTACCGCCCCTCGACGGGTCGCATGCTGCATGGGCTGGCGGGAAATCATCTCATTATTCTCCGGACGATTCAGACACCGACGCGATCCGCTGGCGGATCTCGGCTGTGTCGCGTTGCTTGCGGGCCATGTTGTAATACCACCGGGCCGTTTTGATATCGTCATTGTTGCGCGCACGGTCGCCCTGATCGAGGTAGCTCTTGTAGTTGGCCAGCTGAATCGCCTTGAGCACCTCGGGCGTCTCGCGAATGTCCTTGGCCTTGTCGTACCACTGGAGGGCCTGGTCGTACTTGCCGGCCTGGAGGGCCTGATTCCCCTGCGCCAGGAAGCTGCCGAACTGCTGCTGCGAGGTCAATTGCTTGAGCATCGCATCGATCTGCGGCGCGTTGGCCGGCAGGATCATGCGAGCCCGCTGGTAGGCGGCGCGGGCCTGATCGTACTGCCCGGCCTGGGCGCGGGTCTGGGCGGTCTCCACAAGAAGCTGATATTCGCTCTCGCTGATACGTCGGGCAAGCTCATCATTCATACCCAGCCGGCCCGCCTGACGGTATAGCTCCAGCGCCTTGCCGTACTCCTTGTCGAGATACGCCCGTTCCCCCTGGGCGATGAGTTCCTGGCGTTTTTTCTCCCGCTGGATGCGGTCGAGCATGGCCTGGGCTTCGGCGTGATCGGGCACGAGGACCAACACGCGCTGCAGCGCAGCGACGGCTGCGTCGGTATTGCCCTTCTGATCGTATCCGCGCGACAGGGCCATCCCCTTGCCCGCCTCGATCTCCTTCAGTCCGGCCTCGTAGGCCGTCCGCTGCTCGGCAGAAAGCTCCGGCAGCTTCAGCGCATCCCGCAGGGCCTGCTCGAGGGCGACAGGGTCCTCGCCCTGGCGGGCCCGCTGGATGGCCGCGTACGTCTTGTCCTGATCCCGCTGCTTGCGCAGCGTGGCGATCTTCTCGATGACGTCCTTCTGCATCTGCTCCTGCTGCGAGCGGGGAATCTGCTTCAAAGCCGGATCGTCCGACTTCAGCAGGTCCAGGGCCTTGGTAAAGGCGGCCTCGGCCTGGGCGTAGCTGCGGGCCGTGAGAAGCTGCTCGGCCTGGTCGATCTGCTGCTGGTAGACATACAGGAACCGCTGCCAGCGAATATCCTGCCGGAGATTCTGCACCGCCTGGACCTGCTCGCTGGTCAGTTGCACATCCGGAGCACCGATTTTCCGCTCGAGTGCATCGAGCACGTCCTGAAAGTCCGCCTCGCTGGTGGCCGTGCTCATCTGCTGCCTCGCCGTGGCGATCGCTTCATCATAAATCGCAGCACTGTACCGGTACTGCTGGAGCTGCTCGATATCGTCCTGCCGGGCGCGAACCCACTCGGCGAGGTCCTCGCGATCGGTCCCGGCCAGGAGGCTTTCGGCCTGCTCGGCGGCGCGGTTTTCCTCAAGCTGCGCCTTGTCGAAATCGCCGGCCTCGATCGCCAGATGCGCCCGCGCCATGGGCGCCAGAACCGCCGCCCGCAACCCCTGCGACGTGTCGGGATGCGTTTCGACGAGCTGAGTAAAACCCTCCAGCGCCGGAGCGTACTGGCCGTTCTTGAAGGCCTGGCGGGCCGAAGCGTAGACCCCCTCGGCCGAGGCTGCCCGCCGTTGACGGGCCTGGTCCTGCTTGACCATCCAGGCAATGCCCGCCCCGATCGTGCCGAGCAGAACCACCGCCGCCAGGGCCGCGAGCGTGATTTTCTTTCGGCGGGTCATGGGCTCCTTCGGCAGCGGCGCGGTCGCCGGACCGTCCAGAGCGGGCAGTGACGCCTGCCCCGACGCGAGCTGGTCCGTCATGGGATCGTCGATCTCCACCTCGTCGCCTTCCAGCGAGCCGAGCCCTCGCTGCTGGGCGAGCTGCGAGATCATGCCCGCCCCAGCCCGGTGCTGCGAAGGCTGGCGCCGACCCGCGGCAGGTCGCGCCGCTGCCTGCCGCTTTGCACCAGGCGAAAAATGCTGCTTGATGGCCCGGCCGAGTTCTTCCGTATTGGCAAAGCGGTCCTCGGGCGACTTGGCGATCATGCGGGCGATGATGGCACTGAGTTGCGCCGGCACGGCCGGGTTCACCTGCGACAGCGGCGGGGCCTCGACCCCTTCATTGCCATGCCACTTCATCCACCGCAACGCCTCGCTGTGACGATCGCGGACGACCTCGGCGAACACCTCGTTAAACGCCTCACGCCCCGCGAGCATCTCGTACATCACGAACCCCAGCGAGTAGATATCCGCACGCGCATCGACCGGCCCGTCGCCGTACAGCTCCGGCGCGAGATATTTCGTCGTCGCCAGCGGCAGCGAGGCATCGCCCTCGCCCACGGCAGCCACGCCGAAGTCAATGATCTTCGGACGCAGGCCGTCGGTGATGATAATGTTCGCCGGCTTGATGTCGCGATGAATCATTCCCGCCGCGTGCATCTCGTGCAGCGCTGCGGCCAGGCGGAACAGAATCAGCAGCGTCGCCTTGGTTTCGATCGGCCCGTCGGCCTCGCGGATAAGCGTCTCGAGCGTGTGGCCCTCGACGAATTCCATTACCGTGAAGAGGCCTCGTTCATTCTCGATCAGCTCGTGAATGGTGACGATGGCTTCATTTCGGCTGCCCAGCCGGGCCACCGTGGCGATCCGTCGGGTCAGCTGCTGGCGGAACGTTTCATCGTTTACCAGCGGGCTGATGATCTGCTTGACGGCCACCGCCCGATCCAGCGCGGCGTCGTAACACTTGTAGACCACCGACTGGCCACCCACGCCGAGGACCTCGCGCACCTCGTACTTGCCGATCCGATCGCCCGGCTGAAACTCCGCTTGCTGCCTTGGCTGCTCTGCCATACCTGCTCCTTCTACTCGTCTTGTTCGCCGATGATCTCGACGCGGTCATCAATGCCTTCGTTTCGCAACATGCAGGGGATCTCCACCCGCAGGGCCCACTTGCCGTCGCCCAGGGAAATCGCATTGTCGCCATCCAGCCGGGCCAGCACAACATTCGCATACGGAATCGAGAGGTACAGGTTGTGCACCACCCGCACCCGGATGTCCTCATCGGGCCCAACGTACGTCAACCCAATGCCCTGCGGACTGCTATCCGGCTCGACGGTGACGGTGGTGTTCTCCTCGGCGTAGGCACACTTGGCCTGCAGGCGAGTGCTAATCCACCCCGGGCCGGACCGGCCGTACTGGGCGTAGAGGTCTTGGACGCCCTCGGCGAGCCGTCCACCAAAGGGGCTCGAGCCGGAATAACTGCCATCGCCCACCGGCACGACAGCCCAGACGGCCGCGGCGTGGATCGATTCGATCTTCCCCTCGGCTGCCCCGCCGGTGCTGCTCAGCAAGGCAAGAGCATTGCGAGGCTCGGAGGGATACTCGCCCTCGCGGTCACGGGGAATCTGCACCACCGCCGAGCGGGCCGCACAGTAGCTTGCGTAGTTCACACAGAGGTACCCGCCCATGAGCATCGACGACTGAATCATCAGCAGCGAGAGCATGAGAATAAAGGGCATGACCAGGGCGAACTCGATAATGGCCGTGCCGGCCTGGGCGTCGGGCCTGGCCCGCCAGGGTCGGCTGCGAAACAACACCCCCACCGCCCCGGCCAGAATCAGCCCCGCCGCGCCGGCGACCCACGCAAACAAGCGGAACTGCCCGCTGCTCCACAACGGCGGCGTCCCCGGAGCGGAAACTGCCTTCCACGACCCGCCCCCCAACACGACGCACCCAAACCCCACCGCCAGCAGCATCGCCAGCGTCAAGGCCGCCGCCGGCAGATGAAACCGCCGCCTCGGCCTGTCGGGTTTGTCTGACGTTGTTTCCATTCGCATCATTCGCGTTATTCGTGGACTTCTCTGGAACCACAGAGCCCCAGAGGCTCAGAGACAACCAACAGGCCATCATGCCTTCGGGCTCTTTGCAGGCATGCTGTTTCCATTCGATTCATTCGCGTCATTCGTGGACTCCGGTTGTTCACATCAGCCCGGGCAGGTACAACTGCGTCGTCGAGCCGCCCCAGACGCTCAGGCCCAGGACGATCATCGCCCCGATGCACAGCGCCAGCCCGAAGGCCAGCCTCGGGCTGTTCTCCGTGCCCGGGTCGGCCGGGCGTGTCCGCAAGGCCGTCAGCGCCAAAAACCGCCCCACACGGAGAAGCGTCTCCCTGGCCACGCGCCGCCGCAGCACAATGCCCACCGCCATGACCAGCGCGACGATGAGCCCGAAAAACAGGGCCGATATCGCGAACGTCCAGCCGCCCAGTGCGCCGACGGCGCCCATGATTTTCGCATCCCCCCCGCCAATGCCGCCCGCCAGCCACGCCAGCAGCAACGGCCCCATGCCGACGGCCAGCCCCAGGGCCGAGCCCATCAGCCCCATCCGGGCCGGGGCGTCTACCCCGCCGGGGCTGCCGATCAGCCCGCCGGCCATCGCATGGCCGATCAGCCCGACCAGCATGGCCGGGTAGGTCAGCCAGTTGTAAATCTTGCCGGTACGCACATCCGTCACCGCCGCGATAAGCAACACGACGAGCAGGACGACATACGCCCAGGCATCGGGGCCGAGACGTTCCATGGGGCTCCTTCCGCAGCCGGGACAAACACCCAGCCGCCGGGTCGCTGTCAGTCGCGCGGATCGATGCCACCGTCGCCTTCGCGCACTTCGTCGTAGCTCTCGCCGATCCATTGGGCAATGTCATCCTTGAACCAGATGATCACACCCAGCAGCGGCAGTGCGATCGCTGCGATAATCAGGATGTACTCGACCAGGTCAGCGCCCTGCTCGTCGCGATGGAGCGATTTGAGTCGTTCGATCAGTTTCATCGTTGTCTACCTCGTGCGGTCGATTGTCTCAGGCCGCCGCGCCCTCGACCTTAGGGAAACGGCAGCGATATCAATGTAGTAATCATGTGAAACTGGCCGGACAGCGTGGCCAGCATCATCGCAAAGACCCAGATCATCGGAATCCCGAACGCGGCGATCAGCAGCGTCCACTCGACGGTGACCTGCCCGCGCTCATCGCGGGTCAGACGCTGGCCCAGCCGATCAGCCATCGCAACCAACCCGCCGAAATGGATTCCCGCATTTGTCATATCGTCTATTGTCCACCAGCACCGAAAATCGCATCGGCCTGGCCGAAGCGTTCCTTCTGCAGCCGGACCTTGGGATGCGCAGAGAAGGTCGACGGCTCGCCGAGCCAACGCAGCTGCGAAACCGCCCGCCCGTCCGAGCCCTCGACCAGGCCGTACTCAAACATCCGGCGAACCTTGTAATGCCCGTCGTCGCCCAGCGGCAGCACCTCAGCCACCTCCGTCACCACGCGATTGCCTTCGCTGAGGCGGTTCATCAGCACCACTAGGTCAATGGCCGATGCGATCTGGCTCCGCAGGGCGTGCAGCGGCAGTTCAACCTTGCTCATCAGCGCCAGCGTCTCGAGGCGATTGAGCGTGTCCAGGGCCGTATTGGCGTGGATGGTGCTCATGCTGCCGGCATGGCCGGAGGTCATCGCCTGGATCATGTCCAAAGCCTCGCCGCCGCGACACTCGCCGATGACGATCCGGTCTGGCCGCAACCGCAACGACGAGCGGAACAGGTCGCGGATATTCACCTCCCCCCGGCCCCAGCGGTCCGGCGGGCGACTCTCCAGCGAAATGACGTGGTCCTGCTGGAGTTCCAGCTCGGCCGAGTCTTCGATCGTCACGATCCGCTGATGATGCGGAATGAAATTGCTCAGCACGTTCATCAGGCTGGTCTTGCCGCTGGAGGTCCCGCCGGCGACCAGCATATTCTTCTCCGCCTGAACGCAGATGCGCAGGTAGTCCATCGTCTCAGCCGTCCACGAACCCATCTCGAGCAGCTTCTGGGCGTCGAACATCACGCGGGCGAATTTACGAATCGTCATGCACGTCCCGCCGCGACTCAATGGCGGCAAAATCACATGCACCCGGCTGCCATCCGGCAGGCGGGAGTCGATCAGCGGATGCGACTCGCTGATCCGCTTGCCCGTGTACTGCAGCACATTGTTGACCGCCGCACGGAGGGCGTCCTCGTCGGCAAAGCGGGCGTCGGTGCGGATCAACTGCCCGCCCCGCTCGATGTAAATCTCGTCGGCCTTGTTGATCATGATCTCCGCGACCGAGTCGTCGCGCATGAACTCCATCACCGGAGAGAGAAAATGCTCGACCGTCGCTTCGAAAATGGACGTTTTGCTCATGGTGGGTCCTTCGCTGTTTCCGCAGTGTGTTCAACGTCTTGGCCGGGCCATTGTTGCATAATTTTGTGGAAAATTCGATTGTCCCCTCCGGCGATACAATCTCGCAGGGCCTACGCATCTAAATCTTTCCTGGCCGGGCCGGTGAGGACTTTGAGTAAGTAACTATCTCAAAACGTTGAATCTTGCCGATGAATATCCGTGGGACCTCTT
>CAZCDM010000013.1:0-28087 GCA_964497475.1 uncultured Planctomycetaceae bacterium | reverse complement strand
CATGTACTTGGTCATTATTGATCTCCCGGTTTGGTTCATGGCGGCGGACCGACCGACCGGGGCATCCGAGCCCAGGCCGATGACGGTCAGGTTGGTCTATCCCGTTTTTCGGGATTCCTCCGGGGGTGGTTAAATAAGCGGCCGAACTTTAATCCGCCCGAGATGAAGAATAATCGCACCGTTTCACGCCGCCTGGCAGCAGAAAAGATCCCCAGCCTGGAGCAACTCCGCCCAGTTGATCCCCCAAAACCGCGCCTACCGCCCCGGCCCGTCGGCTCGCTCCCGCGTCTGGTAGAGCACGGTCTTGTCCTGCATCCAGCGGACAGCCACCGCGTCGCGCAGCACCTTGAAGAACCGGTCGAAAAAGCCGTACTTCGCCACGCCGCGGGTCCGAGCACGATGGTTCACCTTCACCTCGCCGACGCGCCAGCCGTCCATGCGGACCAGCGTCGCGAAGAAACGATGATACCCGTGGAACATCCGCACGCGGTCGTAGCACTCGGCCCGGAACACCTTCAGCCCGCAGCCGCTGTCGTGAATCGACTCCCGCGTCATCCAGTTGCGGAACCCATTGCCGTACTTGCTGACGACCAGCCGCCAGCCGGCGTCCTGGCGGTCGGCCCGCCAGCCGTTGACCAGGTCCAGCGTCCCGTCAGTGATCCGTTTCAGCAGTTGCGGGATGTCGGCCGGGTCGTTCTGGCAGTCGGCATCGAGAGTGGCGATGTACTGCCCCCGCGCAGCACGGATAGCGGCATCGAGCGCAGCGGACTGGCCCGAGTTGGCCACCAGGTCAATCACACGCAGCTCGGCGTACTCGGCCCGCAGCGCATCGAGCACCTCGTTCGTGCCGTCGGTGCTGGCGTCATTGGCGATGACAACCTCGAACGGCTCGCCGACAGCCCGGCCGGCCTTGACGCTCTCGGCCACCAGCTGCGGCAGGTTCTCAGCCTCGTTGTAGGCCGGGGCCACAATCGAAAGATGAATCGCACGCGGTTCGTTCATCCGGGCATCTTACACCAACGCCCCGCCCGAGGAAAGCCGCCCCGCAACGGCCACCCACGGCCAGGAAAAATATCCAAGAGCCCTCCGGGGTATTCCGATGAGTCAGGATGGTACTGCAACCCACTCCATCGCATCCGTCCGAGTCGGCCGAGGAGCAATTCCGCCGGGCCGTCGCGTTGTGTCATCAGCGTCAGTTCGGCCAGGCCGAGCCCATCCTGCGCGACCTCGCGGCGGAGTCGCCCAACCCCGCCATCTGGAATCAGCTCGGGCTGGTATATCAGCACACGCGGCGGTTCCGCCTGGCCGTGGAGTTCTTCCACAAGGCCCTGGAGTGCGACCAGCCCGACCCGCGCGTCATGAGCAACCTCGCGAACATGCTCTCGCTGCTGGGCCATACCACCGAGGCCATCGAATCACTCAAAGAGGCGATCAAGCTCGCCCCCACCGACCCGGCCATCCGCTCGAACTACCTCATGCACCTGCATTACGCGACCACGCTCGACCCGGCCCAGCTCCTGGCCGAGCATCGCGCCGCCGCCCCATGCTACCCTGCCCCGCCAGCCCGGCCGGAGGTGAAAAACCCCGACCCGGACCGCACGCTCCGCATCGGCTACGTCGGCAGCGACTTCTGCACGCACTCGGTGGCGTGGTTCTTCCAGGCGGTTCTCGCCGGGGCCGACGCATCCGCCGAGACGATCTGCCTCTACGGCTCGGTCGCCCGCCCCGACGCCATCACCGAACTCATGGCCGGCCAGGCCGACCTCTGGCGGGACATCTCCCAGATGTCCGACGCCCAGGCCGCCGCCCTCATCGCCGAGGACAACCTCGACATCCTCATCGACCTTGCCGGCCACAGCCGCGGCACGAGGCTGGGCGTGCT
Source organism: uncultured Planctomycetaceae bacterium (assembly GCA_964497475.1). Classification (GTDB taxonomy): domain Bacteria; phylum Planctomycetota; class Phycisphaerae; order SM23-33; family SM23-33; genus CAZCDM01. Next base: position 26,205 of record CAZCDM010000013.1, on the reverse strand, counting down.
GGCGCATCGGCCCGCGCCGCTGCAGGGCACATACCTGGGCTACCCGGATACGACCGGCCTCGAGGCCGTCGACTTCCGGCTGTGCGACGCGATCACCGACCCGCCCGGCAGCGACGCATGGGCCAGTGAAACCCTCCGCCGCATCGAAGGCTGCTTCGTGTGCTATCAGCCCCCGGCCGAGTCGTGCGACATCGACCTGACCCTGCCCTGCCAGGCCACCGGGCAGGTCACCTTCGGCGCCTTCTGCAACCAGCGGAAGATCAACGACAGCCTCCTGGGCCTGTGGGCAACGGTTCTGCAGGCCGTGCCCGACAGCCGACTGCTGCTCAAGCTCCAGGGCAGCCCCAGCGATACCATCGACGCGGTCTACCGCGACGCGCTGGGTCGGCTGGGCATTGCACCGCAACGAGTCGAGATCGCCTTGTCCAGCCGCTTCGACCAGCACCTCGCGATGCATCGCTTCGTCGATGTCATGCTCGACACCTACCCCTACAACGGCACGACGACCACCTGCGAATCGCTCTACCACGGCGTACCTGTCGTGAGCCTCACGGGCAAGCATCACGCCTCGCGCGTGGGGGCCTCGCTGCTCAGCGCAGCCGGGCTGGACGTGCTGGCCACCGAATCGCCCGAGCAGTACGTTCTGCTGGCGACCTCGCTGGCTCGCAATATCGAAGCACGCACCATGCTCCGGCGGACCATCCGGCGGGACATGGTTGCCGGCGGCCTGTGTGATGCAACCCGTTTCGCCGCTGCTCTGCGGACGACGCTGCGGCAGGCCTGGCTGGAGCACCTCTCCGCCCAGCCGGCCGCTAGTTGATTTTCGCCGGGCCAGGGTTTATCCTTCCGCATAGAGCCTCCTGCGGAAAGGAACCCCCATGGACCTCAGCAACAAACGAATCGCCATTCTCGTCGACGAACAGTACCAGGAGCTGGAAGTCTGGTACCCCTACTATCGGTTCTGCGAAGCCGGCGCGACGGTCGACCTCGTAGCCGAGACGGCACAGAAGACCTACAGCTCGAAACTCGGCTACCCCTGCCAGGCCACCCGCTCAGCCGTCGACGTCAAAGGCAGCGAGTACGACGCGGCCATCATCCCCGGCGGCTGGTGCCCGGACTTCATGCGACGCAGCGGGCCGATGCTGGCCTTCATGGAACAGTGCGTCGAGGCGGGCATTGTCCTGGCGGCGATCTGTCATGGCCCCTGGATGCTCTGCTCGACCAGCGTGCTGAAAGGCCGAAAGGCCACCAGCTTCATGGCCATCCGTCACGACGTAGCCAACGCCGGGGCCGAATGGGTCGATGAAGAAGTCGTAGTCGACGGGCCGGTGATTACCGCCCGCACGCCGGACGACCTGCCCGCCTTCTGCAAAGCCATCGGCCAGGCTCTGCAAGCCTAGCACACCACCACCCCCCTTTCCCCAAACCACGCGAGACACCCCATGACCCAAGACCGCCCCAACATCGTACTGTTCTTCACCGACCAGCAGCGCTACGACACGCTCGGCCCGCACAAGCCGCCCTTCCTCCGCACGCCGAACCTCGACTGCCTCGCCGCCCGCAGCGTCTCGTTCGACCGCACCTATGCAGACTCCCCCATCTGCGTGCCCAGCCGGACCTGCCTGATGAGCGGCAAGCGGTCCTGGACGACCGGCATGGTCGGCAACGGGAAGACAAGCGACGTCATGGGGCGCACCCACACCTTGCCGTGGTATCTCGGCCAGCTGGGCTACCAGACCTACGGCGTGGGCAAGATGCACTTCGGCCCGGCGCGGGCAAGGCACGGCTTTGACGACATCCTCCTGCCCGACGACTACTACAAAGAAATGGCCGAGCGAGGCTACGACCTCCAGCCGATGCGTCACGGCCTGGGGCAGAACGAACTGACGCCCTCCTGCTCGACCGTTCCCGAAGCCCTCAGCCACACCAACTGGGTGGCGCAGAAGTCGATGGAGTTTATTCTCCGCCGGCGCGACCCGACCTCGCCGTTCTTCCTCATGACCTCGTTCTCCAAGCCGCATCCGCCGTTCGACCCGCCCGAGCCCTACTACTCGATGTATCTCAATGAGGACATCCCCGAGCCGGTCTTCGGCGACTGGGCCGACGAGGACCACGCCCCGATAACCTTCCGGCGGAACCGCGGCGGGTGCGTGGCCAGCCGATACACCCCGGAGATCATCCGCGCTGCACGGGCGGCGTACTACGGCATGATCACGCAGATCGACTACAATATCGGAAGGGTCTTGGCAGCACTGCGGGAAATCAGTGGCACTCGCAGCCACGAAAAAACACTCATTCTTTTCGCCTCCGACCACGGCGAGTATCTGCTGGACCACGGCAACGTCGCGAAGATATTCCACCACGACTGCTCGGCCCGCGTGCCGCTGATGATTCATTATCCCGATGGCTTCAACCGCCGGCTGGCCGACAAGCGAACCGACGCCCTGGCCACCCACGCCGATCTGCTGCCGACCATTCTCGCCGAGGCCGGCGGAGAGATTCCTGACGACATCGAGGGCATGGATCTCACGGCCGTCGTCGAGGGTCGCCAACCCGCCCGGGAGTACACCGACATGCAGCTCGGCCCCGGCCCCGAGACCGGCCGGGCCGCGGTCTCCATCACAGACGGCCGATGGAAATACTGCTGGTATCCCGAGGGCCCGGCCGAGCAGTTCTTCGACATGCAGGCCGACCCGCAGGAGTGCTGCAACCTCGCCGGCTCGACCGATGTCGCCGCCGAGCAGACCCGCCTGCGCGACGCCCTGATCGACAGGCTCACCCAGCGCAACAGCCCCTTCGTCGCAGACGGCCAACTCGTCCAGCGACCCATCGACGACGACCGCATCGACGGCGTCTGGCCGGTCTTCCCGTTCATCCCCGGAAACACCGCCGAGCGATCCCCCCTCGACGTCAAACACTGAAAGCACGATCACACGTGACCAACGCATATGAATCCGTAGATCCGTTCCTGGGCAACTGGGAGACCGACATGCCCCACCCCCGCGGCGGCCTGGCCGACCGCTGGCTGCTGCCCAAGGCACTGACGGGCAATACGCACCCCGGCGCGGCCCTGCCGTTGGGCATGGTGACCGCTCTGCCCTACTCGGGCGGCTATGTCACCGGCTACGGGCCGTATGAGGTCTCCTGCTCGGGCCTGCCCCGGCTGCGCCCGCAAGGCCACATCGCCCGCGGCGTGACGCACTTCCACCACAGCGGCACGGGCACGGTGGGGCATTACTACAACTACGCCCGCGTCAGCCTCACCAGAGCCGACCTGGCCGAAATCGAACGGCCCATCCTCGACGAGAGCGCCAGGCCCGGCTTCTACGCCGCCCGATTCGACAAGGCCGGCCCCGCCGTCGAACTCACCGTCACCCGCAGGGCGGCCCTACATCGCTATACCCTCGCCGGTGACGATCCCCGCACGCTGCTGGTGAACCTCGCCTCGGCCGGGCTGGATGTCGAACAGGAAGCCATGCAGCAGCACCCCACCGCCGCGACAATCCGGCTGGTCAGCCCGACCCGCGCCGAAGGCGAACTCGACGTCGACGATATCCATCTCTACGTCGTCGCCGAGCTGCGCGAAACGAGCGAGTCGGCCTGCCTCTTCCAGGGCCAGGACCGATCGAATGAACAGACACTCGACGTCGATCGCATCACCGACCGCACCCCGCTGGGCGCTGCCTTTACCCTACCGACCAATGCGACGCAGTGTGAAATCCGCCTGGGGTTCTCCTACCGATCCATCGACCGGGCCCGTGAGGCCCTGGCTGAAATCGACGCAGCGAGCTTCGACGAAATCGCCACCCGCGCCGCAGAGCAATGGCGGGAGCATCTCGAAGCGTTTGACATCGAGGCCGACTCGCCCGAGGCAGCGACGGTGTTTTACTCCGCCGTCTACCACTCGCTGATCAAGCCCGTCTCGACGCGCGACGAGAGCCCGCTCTGGCCCGACGAGGGCCCCTGCCTGCTGGACCTCTGCACGCTGTGGGACCAGTACAAAACGCTCTACCCGATGCTCTTTACCGTCTACCCGCAAGTGGGGCGCGATCTGGTGGCCACGCTGCTGACGGCGGCGAAGCGTTTCGGCACGCTCTGGCGGGCGTACCTGACCTGCCCGCAGCCGGACATCTGCTCCAAGCAGGCCAGTGGCCTGGGGCACATCACCCTGGCCGATGCGTTCTTCCGCCTGCCCGACGCCGCCGACTGGTCAGCCGAGCTGGAGCTGATCTGCGAGTCGCTCCTGGCGGACGAAAAGACCAGAACCTTCGTCGACGAGGGCATCGTTCACCCGATTTCCCACACGCTGGACCTTTGCGAAGCATGCTTCGGCCTGGCGAAGATCGCCCGCGCCGTCGGCGATGATGCTCGCGGCGAACAGATGGAGACACTCGCGGCCCAATGGCCCGTCGCCTACGACGAGCAGACCGGCCTGGTGGTCGACTCGACCTTCTACGAGGGCAGCCGGTGGACCTACTCCTTCCGCCCGATGCACGACATGGCCGGCCGCATCGCCCGCGCCGGCGGGGTCGAGCGGTTCGTCGAGCTGCTGGACGATTACTTCGGCTTCGATGCAACCCCGGTCACCCAGCCCGGCCGGGGCCAGGGCCTCACCGAAGCCCAGTGGGCCGAGCAGCGTTTCGAGGGCCTCAATAACGAGACCGACATGGAGACGCCCTACACCTACATCTACGCCGGCCGACACGACCGCGCGTGCGACGTCCTCGCCGCAGCGCGGGGTCAGTTCCGCACAGGGCGCAACGGCCTGCCGGGCAATGACGACTCGGGCGGACTATCGAGCTGGTACGTCTGGGCGGCGATGGGCATTTTCCCCGTGGCCGGTCAGCCGCTGTGGCTCATCGGCTCACCGGCGTTCCGGCGGGCGTCAATGGCCGTAGCCGGCGGGCGATTCGAGATCGTCGCAACCGGCCACAGTCCCGAGGCGATCTACGTCACCGGCGCGACGCTCAACGGCCAGACGCTCGACCGCGCCTGGCTGAGGCCGGAGGAAGTCTCCGCCGGCGGAACGCTCGAACTGCACATGAGCGCGACGCCCGGCTCCTGGCCTGGCCAGCTGCCCGCCTGAGCCCTGCCCCGCCTGTCGCTTTGGGCTTGGGCTGCCCGCCGGGCCGACTTCACCTACGTCCTGCGCGAGGGGCGCATCGTCGAGCAGGGCCATCACGACGACCTCCTGGCCCGCGACGGCTACTACGCCGAACTCTACCGCCGTCACCAGATCTGACCCAGACCAGACCAGGCCCGCCCCGACAGTCGATTGCATCCAACCGGGCAGACGCTATACTGGTGCTTTCAATCTTCACCCGAAACACAAAGGACATGATCGATGAGTGATAAATTAGGCGTTGGTATTATCGGAAGCGGAAAGATGGGCCAGGTGAACCTGCGGCTGCTGCTGGAAGCCCACGGCGACCGCGTAGCCCTGCGGGGCATCTGCGACCCGAGGGAAAGGTCTCGTACCGATACCGCCGCCCTGGTCGATTACGACGTGCCGGTCTACGACGACTTCAACGACCTCTGCCAGGCCGACGATATCGACTGGATCATCATCGCCTCATACAACTGCTTCCACCGCGAGCAGGCCGAGGCCGCCTTCGCCGCCGGCAAGGATGTCTTCCTGCAAAAGCCCGTCGCCACTACCCTGGAAGACGCCCTCGCCATCCAGGCCGCCTGGAAGCAAAGCACCAGCAAGTGCATCGTGGGCTTTACCCTGCGGTTCAGCCCCTTCTATCGGAAGATCAAAGAGGTCCTGACCTCCGGCGCGATCGGGTACATCGTCTCGATGGAGTTCAACGAAACGCTTGCCTTCAACCACGGCGGATTCATCCATGGCGACTGGCGCCGCCTGACGAAATACGCCGGCACGCACCTGCTGGAGAAGTGCTGCCACGATATCGACCTGGTCAACTGGATGACCGAATCGCTGCCGCGGCGGGTCGCGAGCTTCGGCGGGCTGGACTTTTTCACCGCCCGTAACCAGTACATCCAGGACGAGCTGGGCCTCTCGCCGGACGATGATCCCCGCGGGGGCGGGCGCAAGGCGTTCCAGTCCTGGGCGATCCCCGGCTCGACCCGCGCCGACGTACGCAACCCCTTCCTATGCGAGAAAGACATCGTCGATAACCAGGTCGCCATCATCGAATACGCCAACGGCGTGCGAGCGACGTTCCACACGAACTGCTGCTCGGCCTTTCCCGAGCGCCGCATGTACATCAACGGCTCGCGCGGCGGCATCCGGGGGGACCTGTACACCGGCAAGGTCGAGCTCTGCCGCTACGGCTGGAAAAGCGAACCCGAACTGATCTTCGACAACCAGGCTGGCGGCCACGGCGGCGGCGACCAGATCATCGCCAAGGAAATGGGCGACTGCATGTTCGGCGGGGCCATGCCCAGCTGCGACCTCAATGACGGCATCCTCAGCTCGCTGGCCAGCATCGCCATCGACGAGGCGATGGAAACCGGCCAGGTCGTCGACGTGCTGCCCTACTGGCAGGCAGCCGGGGTCACGCCCAACCTCAATCGCCAGACCTGGGCCGTCAAAGAGCAGCAATAAGCCCGCCCGATTCCCCCTCGCCCTCACACACCAAAGAACCGCGGGCGATGGGGGTCATTTTCTGGCAGAGGCTCGGGCTGCGGACTGGGGGCAGGGCGCGTTTGGGCCGGTGCACGGGCCGGGCGGGTAGCCGGTTTGCTGGCCGGGCTGCTCGTCGGGCTGGCTTTGGGTTCGGCCGTCGGCTTGGAGGCCGGCGCTGAGGCCGGCGTCACCCGACGGTAGGTTAACTGGTACATCGGCTCGTCGCGCAGGTATAAGACCATCCGTCGGCCTTCATCGAACAGGCGCAGCACGGCCGGCAGCGTCTCGCCCTGCTTTTCGAACTCGACACGGTACTGCCCACGCCCCGCGAAGGCCAACTTCCCCGCCATCGCCGCCTTGTCAAACCACACCACGTACGCATCGCCGGTTCGCCGAATGATCAGCCGATCATCAGGCCGGGCCTGGATGGCCGCCATCACCGGATGACGCAACAGCGGCTTGAGGTTCCGGGGAGATTCCTCCTGCCACTGCCCTTCCAGACGATGGCCCACCCGACCCGGGTCGGGCAGTTCGATGGCAACCCTCGCCAGCCCTCGGATGTGGCACGATCCCCTGGCCTGGCGGGCAGGCAGCTCGAAGAGTACCGTCAGCGTCTCGGTGGTTCCGGGCTGGATGTACCTCGTCGTGCGAACCGGCAGGCGCGGCAAGGGCCCCGGCGCAGGCGGCGTGCCCAGGGCGGGAATCATCTCACTGCCAAGCCGAAGCAGGATATCCTCGGCCGAGAACGAGACCCGCACCGGCTCGGCCGCGGCATGCAGCCGCAGCCGCACACGCAGGTAGAGCATCCCCAGCGCGGGGGGGTAGCGTCCCTCGCCGATGGTATCCGCCCAGGCGATTTCTTCAACGACCGCGCGAGGCTGATCGCTCGGCTGGGGCGCAGCGGCGGGCGGCGGGGGCGGCGTGACGGTCGCCTGCGGAGTGGGCGCAGCCGGGGGAGCATCGGCCGGCTGCGAGGCCACCGGCTGCGAAGGCGGGCCCACCGTCTCGGCCGTCGTGACGGCATCATCCTCCTGCGAATCGGACGATTGGCCCGGCATGAAAATCACAGCCGCAAGCACGAGCAGGATGGCTATCCCTCCGCCAATCACCAGCAGCATCTTGCGGCTGGGCCCTTCCGAACGCTGTGCCGCCTGCGCCTTGCGGGCCAGACGCTTTTCCGCCGTGGACAGCGCCGCGACCAACGCCAGCTCCCCCGTCGGGCCGCCGGGCAGGTAGGTATCTTCAAAGAGATCGTCGGTATCCAGCAGCGGCACGCGAATATCGACCCCGCAGGACGGGCAGCGAATGACCTGGCCGCACTGCCGCTTGGAGACCTTCACGCGGGCCTGACACGAGCCGCACTGGATCAGCACACGCTCGCGAATGATCTTGCGGGCCGACTCGGCAAAGCCCTGGGTTTCGTCCCCGAAGGCAACCCCCGGCTGGTATGGCTCGTCCTGGTCCGGATGCGTCAAATGCCCGAGGAAAATCTCATGGCCGCACGCATCGCACACCGCGGTGAGCACCTGCGGACCGGCCTCGACCTCGTGCTGCTTGCCGCACTGCCCGCAAACCAGTCGCATGCGTCGCGGCGCGGTCATGGGCGATCCGTTCTCTGAATGTACCGCTGGGCGATGGGCATCCGCCGGCCCATGCCGAACGCCCGCCCGCTGACCTTCAGCACGCGGGCCGCCTGCTGCCGTTTGTACTCCGAGAGATCCACCAGCCGCAGAATCCGCCCGACAAGAGTCGCGTCGAACCCGGCTGCGATGATCGCATCGGCCGGCTGATCTTCCGTCACGTACATCTGCAAGATACCGTCCAGCACGTCATACGGCGGGAGCTTGTCCTGGTCGACCTGCCCGGGCTTGAGTTCCGCACTGGGCGGCTTGGCGAGGATGTTCTCGGGAATACGCTCGGCCCCGGCGCGGTCGTTGATGTACCGGGCCAGTTCGTAGACCTCGGTCTTCAGCACATCGCCGATGGGGGCAATGCCGCCGGCCATGTCGCCATACAGCGTGCAGTACCCGCAGGCCAGTTCCGATTTGTTCCCCGTCGCCAGGGCCAACTGGCCGTAGGCGTTCGACCAGGCCATCACCAGATTCCCGCGGATGCGAGCCTGGACATTCTCTTCGGCGACATCCCGGCCGGGCGCGTCGTGCGTCAGGGCTTCGGCAAGGACCTGCTCAAACGCAGAGTGAATCGGCTCGATGGGCACCTCGTGACAGGCGATGCCCAGATTGTTCGCCAACGCGAACGCGTCGGCCAGGCTGTGATCGGAGCTGTACCGGCTGGGCATGGCCAGGGCGGTAACGTTCCGGGCACCCAGCGCGTCGGCGGCCAGGACGGCCACGATGGCTGAGTCGATCCCGCCGGACAGGCCCAGCACGACCCGCGAAAAGCCGCACTTGTGGACGTAATCGCCCAGGCCCAGCTGCAGCGCCTCGGCCAGACCGGCCATGCGATCGGGCGGGGTTTCCACTCGCGCCGGGCCGGGCTCGTCGAGGTCGGCGACCAGCAGGTCTTCGGCGAACGATTTCGCCCGGGCGACCACCTCGCCGGCCGGGCTGACGACGCAACTGCCGCCGTCGAAGATCAGCTCGTCATTGCCGCCGACCTGGTTGACATACACGATCGGCCGGACCAGCTCGCGGGCGCGTCGGCGGAAAAGCTCTTCCCGACGGGCGGGCTTGGTCTGCTCGTAGGGGCTGGCGGCCATGTTGACGATGACCTCCGCCCCGGCAGAAACCAGCCGGTGGATCGGATCGTCATCGTAGAGTTCCCAGCCCAGCGATGAAGCGTCCCACAAGTCTTCGCAAATGCTCAGGCCGACCTGTCGGCCGGCGATGTCCAGCAGTTCCACATCGCGGCCGGGCTCGAAGTAGCGCGTCTCGTCGAAAACATCATACGTCGGCAGGAGCGACTTGACGTGCACCTGGGCGATCGAGCCCCCGGCCAGCACGGCAGCGACATTCTGCAGACGGCGACCGGCCGGGCCCGCCGTGGGCTGAACGAACCCCACCAGGGCTGCTATATCGGTACATCGTGCGGCGAGGGCTTCCACCGCCCGGCGGCAGTCGGCGGCAAAGCCCTGCTTGGCCAGCAAGTCCCGCGGCGGATACCCCACCACCGACAGCTCGCCAAAGACGACCAGGTCAGCCCCGGCCCGGGCGGCAGCGTCGATGCACTCGCCATGGCGGCGCACATTGCCCGCCAGGTCCCCCACCACCGGATTGAATTGTGCCAAGGCTACCTTCACACGCGCGACTCCCAGATCTCAGGCACGCATTGTACCGGGCCGGGCGGGTAAATCCAACGGCCTCGCATGGAGCAGTGATTCTCTGCCAACCCCTAGCGGATCTCCAGGCCGTTGGCATCGGGCAGGGCCCGTCGGCTTGCCGTGCTCATCGAGCGGCGGGTAGGCACGGGCGCCACCGGCGCGGGAGCCGTCGCGGTTCTCCGAACAGATGGATCGCGTTTCGGCATCGGACAGAAGCGAGAGGGTATTAAGCGAGCAATGCAGGCCGTCAAACATGGGAAACATCCTTTCGTGTGAGATGACCGCAGGTCGCCCCGGCCAACCGTCATGCAACAGCATGCCGAGGTTTGATTCCGACGAGTGTAGCAGAACCGACCCGGCATTTCATCGCAAGGGCTGGGAACCAATAAAAAATTCACTTCCCCTCAATCGGCCGAAGCATTGCTATGTGATTGATTTGTGACATACTCATTCAAAGAAGAAATGAACGCCGATCAGAAACGAATGTACAAGCTCATGGCCCGGATCATCGCCGCGGCCGGCCATGAAATCCGCCTGGCCATCCTGGACTATCTCAAGGGCGGCGAGCAGTGCGTCTGCGACATTGCGAAGCACGTCGGGGCCAATCGGCCCAATGTTTCCAGGCATTTAGCGGTGATGCGCAACGCCGGGCTGGTTTCGCAACGCAAGGAGGGCCTGAAGATGATGTACGCCCTGCACCCCCCCTGCATCCTGAGCATCAGCGACTGCGTGCGGAACGTCCTGAAAGATCAGGCCCGGCAGACAAAGGAGATTCTCGCAAGCCTGCCGTAGCGAACTGCCTCTTCGTGATTAAACAGTAACACACTTATAGCGAAACCAACATGGCCCAATGGAAGAACGAATGGAAGAAGTTGCTGGGGATCACCGCGATCTTCGCAGCCGTCTTCTTCCTGCCGGTCGGCTGGAGCCGCTTCCAGGGCAGCGTGCTCGAGGCGATGCACCTGGCCCGCTGGTACTCCCGCGAGCATGTCCTGCTGTGCCTCGTGCCGGCCTTCTTCATCGCCAGGGCCATCGGCGTTTTCGTCAGCCAGGCGTCGGTGATGAAGTACCTCGGCGCCCGGGCCAACAAGGTGATCGCCTACGGCGTGGCCAGCGTGTCCGGCTCGGTGCTGGCGGTCTGCTCGTGCACGGTCCTGCCGCTGTTCGCGGGCATCTGGCGGATGGGAGCCGGCCTGGGCCCGGCCGTGGCGTTTCTCTACTCCGGCCCGGCGATTAACATCCTGGCAATCATTCTGACGGCGCGAATCCTCGGGGTAGAGCTGGGCATTGCCCGGGCGGTCGGGGCGATTGGCTTCAGCATCGTCATCGGCCTGGTGATGCACCTGATTTACCGCAAAGGAGCCTGCAAAAGGCCACCGCCCAGATGGCCCTGCCCGAGCCCGACGTGGCCCGGCCGCTGGCGGCGGGGTATCTCTCGCGGAAGTGGATCATCAAACGCAAAGGGCGCGACTGGTTCGAGCAGAAGTTCCTCCACGTCCTGACGCCGATTACGATTCTGGCCCTGCTGGCGACGCTGGTGCTGCTGTTCAGCTTCAAGGGCGAGACGATTCTGGCTGACCCGCTGACGATTCTGTGGATCGCGATTCCGCTGTTCCTGCAGACGACGCTGATCTTCGCGTTGGGCTACGGCCTGGCCCGCCTGCTGAAACTCAGCTACCCCGATGCAGCCCCCTCGGCCATGATCGGCGCGAGCAACCACTTCGAGGTCGCCATCGCGACGGCGACGATTCTCTTCGGGCTGTCCAGCGGGGCTGCGTTGGCGACGGTCGTCGGCGTGCTGATCGAAGTGCCCGTGATGCTGCTGCTGGTGAAGATCTGCCTGCGGACGCAAGGCTGGTTTGCCCGCAAGGCGGCCTGACCCCCACCACCTGCCGAAAGCGGATGGCGGAATGAATCAATCGGGCAGGTAGGCGTTTTCTTCACGCAGGCGGGCTCGCAGGCGGTCGGTGTCCACGGCGTGGACGTCGGCGGCGTGGTTCGTCACGGCGTGGGCCGCGGCCATGCCGGCCGCTTCGCCCATGACGAGGCAGACGGGCATGACGCGGACGCTGCCGTGGACGATGCGGTCGCAGAAGAGGCTGCGTCCGGCCACGAGTACGTTCCGCAGGCCTCGCGGGGTCAGGCAGCGGTATGGAATGCCGTGCGACTCGCCCGGGCCGTAGTGTTCGACGCGCTGGCCGACGACGTCTTCGCCGGACTGGTTGCGTTCGATTTCGTCCTTGGCCGCGTGGATGTCGATGAAGTAGGCATTGCGGGCGATCTCGTCGGGGAAGCTCCGCCGGGCGAGGTAATCGTCCAGCGTCAGGACGTAATCGCCGAGGATGAGTCGGCTTTCGCGGACGCCCATCAGCGAGGCCGTCGCGGCGAGATAGGCATTGCCGAACACGTCCGGGCGGAACTCGGCCAGGGCGTCGCGGAGCTGGGCGGCGATTCGTCGGCCGTGCATCATCGCCGCCGAAACGCAGGCGGGGTCCGTCGCGTCGAGGTTCCAGATGTGCCCGGCGTTAAAGCCGGCCGTCGACGGGCCGATGAGGTTCTGGCAGAGGTGGTAGTCGCAGGCCAGCGGGTATTTTTCCGAGCGGAGGATATCGTAGGCCAGTCCCTCGGGGTCTTTGTGGTCCATGCTTCGGCCGTGGACGTAGGCGTAGTCGTCGACGTTGGACAGGACAAAGCACAGGGTGCCCGGCTGGGTCTGGCCGGACTCGTCGCCATGGGTGAACTCGGCCCCGGCCCAGGCGGCGAGGTCATCGTAGATGCGTTTGAGCCGTTCGGAGTTCAGCGGCACCCAGCCGTGGATTTGCTCGTCGGGCACGTGCGGGATGCCCTTTTTGCACTCGGTGAAGACGCACTCGGCCAGGCCGCCGTAGATAATCTTCTCGTAGTCGGTGAACGGGCACCAGGCGGGGACCAGCCCGCTGGTCCCCATGCCGCCCAGGCAGCCGGTGGCTTCGATGAGCAACGTCCGGGCGCCTTCGCGGGCAGCCGAGGCAGCGGCGGCCGAACCGGCCGGCCCGCCTCCGGCAACGATGACATCCCAGCTGTCGTCCAGGGGCACGGCGGTCTGCTTGAGGGTGTGCGTCTTCATGCGATCCTTCGATTCGGAATAGTACGCGGAGCGTCCGGAGTCTATCATACCCAGCTACCGCCAGGACATATGATCGAACAGCGGGTCGTAGCCGGAGGTGTCGCTGGCGTTCTGGCTGTCGGGTGCATTGCCGGTAGCCTCCTTGAGCGTCATCGACTCAGCATGGCCGTCGGTCGCCAGCACGTTAAAGCGTGCCTCATCATGTCGCAGGGAATAATAGTGTTCCGGATATGACAAAGCGCCAGTATGCGAAATCCGGCCTTGATCATCGGTTTGATGATTCGCCAGGCGAAGTCTGCCCGAATCGGTCGTGATATTTCCATACCCCGCGTCGAGGATCATTCAGGCACTGACTTCGCCGAAAAAACCGGGCGGCTCGACGCAATGGTTCAACTCGTGTGACGAGGTGGTCTTCCAAAGCCAATTCGTCCTGTCCCAATAGCCAAACAGTTCCTGGTTGGAGGTATACCCTCCCGAGTGAAGCCCCAGAAGATTATCGTTGGCATCGGGACCCGGGGTATATACCACTGGACTGTTGTGGCATTGGAACTACCAGGCTTGGGCGTGCCATTTTCCGGGCAGACAAAAGCTCCATCCTCTTCCATGAACTCCTGGCTGTGCAGGATTCGGAAATACTGCATCTCGGACAACGGAATGCCCGGCCCCTGCTGCCTGTGAGGCGGGGCTGATCCATTGTAATCGTTGGCGTAAAGAGGCGTGACAAGCCCGAAGATTTTCATGTTGGCCAGGCACATGGCCCGCCGGGCCAGCTTTTTGGCCCGATTCAGGCTCGGTAGAAGGATGGAAACCAGAAGCGAAATAATGGCGATGACGACCAGCAATTCGATCAGCGTGAAAGCTGTTTTTTCGGAATGGCTGTGTCGACTTCGATTCATTTGTGCTCATCCTTTGCCTTGGCCCGCAGGAAGACCGGCTCAAGCGTCAGTCTAAGCGGTATCGCGCCGTTGTCCAATGGTTTGACTTCGGCCGGGCCAAGCAACGGCCGGACGGTCACGGGCCCGGCCGCGGCGGAGATATCCAGCTCGTAGTCGACCGGCTTGTCACGCGTGGTCCAGGCGGTCCAGGACCAGCCGGCCACCCCCTGGCGCGTGGACGACCTGGCCGAGCTGGCCGGGCTCAGCACGTTTCACTTCTCGCGCGAGTTCCGCAAGCACCGCTCGCTGCAGGACCATCGGAAGCGAACCTTTTTCATACAAGCACCCGCAGCCCTCTATAGCGGGTCGAGCAGACCGCGACGAACGGCCGTCATCACGCAATCCTTCGATGGCATCGGCGGAACCATGGCAGAGCATCATACCCGGCGTTGCGTGAAAACAACACCCCGCAGTTGCCCCCAGCCCGATTTGCCCCTACAATCTCCGCATGACCTGGAACCTGCCCAACCTTCTGACCATCGCCCGGATCGTTCTCTCGGGGGGGTTCTTCGTCCTGCTGGGGCTCTACGAACCCCTGCCCGGCCAGGGCTCTGCCCTCATGGGCGTCGGCTTCGTCGTCTTCGTCATCGCCGCCCTGACCGACATCGCCGACGGACACATCGCCCGCAAGTTCGACCAGGTCACCGCCTTCGGGCGAATCGTCGACCCCTTCGTCGACAAGGTCATGGTCGTCGGCGCGTTCATCATGCTGGCCGGGCCCAACTTTCAGATGTCCCCAATCACCCGCCTGCAGAACGACATCCCCGCCTGGTTCGACGGCAGCATGCTCACCAGCGTGCAGACCTGGATGGTCGTGGTCATCCTCGCCCGCGAGTTCGTCGTCTCGGCCATCCGGGGCTACAGCGAATCGCAGGGCAAGGGGTTCCCGGCCATCGCCGCCGGCAAGATCAAAATGCTCCTGCAGTCCTTCACCATCGGCACGATCCTCTTCGCCCGCGCGTGGGTGCCCTCCGCCGCCTGGGGCGCCTGGCTGCAGGGCGCGCTCGTCTGGGCCACCGTCGCCGTGACCATCTTCAGCGGCGTGATCTACGTCCACAAAGCCCGAGGCCTGTTCTTCTCCAATGGACGCCCTGCGTAAGTTCATCATCAGCGGGCTGGGCCTGGGCTACCTTCGCCCCGCCCCGGGAACCTGGGGCTCGCTGGGGGCGTGCGCGGTCTTCGCCGGGCTCATCGCCATCGGCATGACCTCGCTGGGCGCGGGGCTGGTGCTGGCGGCGATCACCCTGGCCGCAAGCCTGGCCTGCGTGAAGCTCGGGCCCTTCGCCGAGAAAACCTACGGCAAGAAAGACCCCGGCACGGTCAGCCTCGACGAATGGGCCGGCCAGGCCATGACGTTCATCGCCCTGCCGCTGGGCGCGAACTGGGCCGAGCACGGCTGGGTCCTGGCGGTGGGGTTCGTGACATTCCGGCTGTTCGACATCATCAAGCCCCCGCCGGCGAAACAGTCGCAGGTGTTCCCGGCCGGAATCGGCATCGTCATCGACGACCTCATCGCGGCCGTCTACGCCAACATCGCCTCCCAGCTCATCCTGCGATGGGCGGTGGGCCTGTGACGCGCGTCGTCCTGCTCGCCTGCTTGCTGCTGGCCTCCTCGGTCGCCCTCACCGAGAGCCCCGCATCCGCACCGGCCAGCCAGCCCGCCTCGGCCGCTGCATCGCAACCGGCCGCGCAACCCGCCGCTGCCCAGCGCATCGACTGGCACGAGGCGATTGTCCTCGGCATCGTCGAGGGCCTCACCGAATACCTCCCCGTCAGCTCGACCGGCCACCTCATCCTCACCAGCCAGGCCATCGGGCTGCAGTCCTTCTCCAGCCGACCCGGCCCGCTCGGCCCGGAGATCGACAAGAACCCCGCCATCGACGCCTTCGAGGTCGTCATCCAGATCGGCGCGATCCTCGCCGTCGTCGGCCTGTACCGCAAACAAGTCGCCTCCATGTGCCTCGGCCTGGTCGGGCGCGACCGCGAAGGCCTGCGCCTCGTGACCCTGCTGCTCGTGGCCGTCGCACCGGCCGTCGTGCTCGGCCTGGCCCTGCACGACTGGATCACCGAACACCTCTTCGGCCCATACCCCGTCGCGGCCGCCCTGGCCGTCGGCGGCGTGGTGATGATCGTCGTCGAGCGACGCCTCGGCAAGGCACGCATCCACACCGGCGGCGTGAACCGCCTGGCCGACATCCAATACTGGCAGGCGCTGGTCATCGGCCTGGCGCAGTGCCTGGCCATGTGGCCCGGAACCAGCCGATCCATGGTCACCATCCTCGCAGCCGTGCTGGTGGGCATTAACCTCGTCAAGGCCGCCGAGTTCAGCTTCCTGCTGGCGCTGCCGACCCTCGGCGGGGCCACCCTCGTCGCAGCCGCCAAAGACTGGGACGACCTCATGCACGCCGCCGGACCGGCCTCGCTGATTCTGGGTGTGGTCATCAGCGGCATCGCCGCCGCCCTGGCCGTCAAGGGCTTCGTCGCCTGGCTGACCCGCCACGGCATGGTGCCGTTCGGCATCTACCGCATACTCCTGGCCGGGGCCGTCGCCGCCTGGTTCCTTTTCATGCGTTGAGCTTGCAACACCACACGGGGGAGCTGACAATACCAGCCATGCCACACCGGACGCCTCATCCACTGGCCGAACAACTCGCCGCCACCGATGCGCCGGTCGTCCTGCTCACCGGCCCGGCCGCCAGCGGCAAAACCTCCGCCCTGCTCGAACTGGCAAGCCAGCGCCCCGCCGCACTGCTGCTGCCCAATGCAGCCACCGCCCGCTCGCTGAGCCTCCCGGCCGAACCCGCCCAGGCCACCCGCACCTGGACCTTCGCCACGCTGTGCGACCGCGTCGGCCTGGCCGCCGGCGACCGCATGACCGCCATCCGCCCCTTCGACCGCCGCCTGCTGCTGCGGCGCATCGTCGAAGACCAACGCGACCACCTCACCGTACTGGCCGACGTAGCCGCCACGCCGGGGTTCCTGCTGGCCCTGGACCGCGCCATCGGCGAACTCAAACGCGCCGCCGTCGAGCCGCGGGCCCTGCTGGACATCGTCGAGCCGCGCGGCAAGGGGCGCGACCTGGCCCGGCTGTACGATGCCTACCAGCACGCCCTGCTCGCCACCGACCGCTACGACACCGAGGGGCGATTCTGGCGGACCCGCCAACTGCTGGCCGACAAACCCGACCTGGCTGGCAAGGCACTGGCCGAGATCGACACCCTCCTGGTCGACGGCTTTGCCGACTTCACCCCCACGCAGCTGGCCATCCTCGCCCTGCTCCGCCCTGCCATGAGCCAACTCGCCATCACCCTGCCGCTGGACGCCGACGGCCGCGACCGCATGTGGCAGTGGACGGCACGCACCGCCCAGGCCGTTCGCGACACATTCCCCGGCCTGACAGAACTCGCCACCACCGCCGGCCCGGCAGACAGCCTCGCCATCGGCGCACTCGCCGGGCGGGTCTTCGACTTCCACACCGACCAACTCCCCCTGCCGCCCGGGCTCGACGTCATCGCCACCGCCGGGGCCGAAGCCGAAGTCATCGCCGTCGCCCGCCGCGTCAAGCAGCTCCTGCATGACGGCACGGACCCGGCCCGCATCGCCATCCTCGCCCGCCACCTCGACGAAATCCGCCCCACCATCGAGCGGGTCTTCGGCGAGTTCGACATCCCCCTGGCCCCGGCGGCCTACGTCCTGGCCGACGTGCCCGTCGTGCGGTTCCTGCTCCACCTGGCCGAGCTGCCCGAGCTGAACTTCGCATTCCCGGCCGTGCTCCGCGTGCTCAACAGCAGCTACTTCCACCCCGCCGCTCTGGGCCCGTTCGACGAGACCACCGCCATCCACGCCGAAACCCTCATTCGTCACGGCAATGTCCTCGACGGCCGCCACGCCCCGGCCCGGGCCGCTGCTGCCCTGGCCGACCGCGCCGCCCAGCCCGTCGACGACCAGACCCCGCCCGATCCGCACCAGCCCACTGCTGCCGACTTCACCCGCGCCGCCGAGCTGCTCGATGCCCTCTACGCCCTGGCCGAGCGATGCACCACCTCAGCCGACCTGCCCGAACTCATCGACCGGCTCGACCTGACGACCACCTGCTGCGAGCAGACCTCCGCCGAACGCATCGCACGCGACCTCCGCGCCCTGGAAACCTGCCGCCAGCTCGCCCCCCACGAGCCCGCCCCTTGGGCCCACCTCGTCGAAGCCCTCGGTGAGGTCACCCTGCCCGGCCCGCGATCCGACCAGGCCGCCGCCGTCCTCAGCGTCCTCGATGCCCGCGCCCGCCGCTGGGATCACGTCTTCCTGCTCGGCACGAGCGAGGGCCAGTTCCCCGCCCCGCTGGCCGAAACCGCCCTGCCCGGCGAGGCCGACCGCGAAGCCTGGGCCCGCCACAACCTGCCCCTCGACCTCCGCAGCGACCTGACCGCCCGCGAGATGCTGCTGTTCTACCTCGCCGCCACCCGCGCCGAAAAAACCTTCACCGCCACCTACCAGCACGCCACCGCCTCGGGCGGAGCCGCCGCCCCCGGCGCCTTCCTCGAAGCCCTCCTCGCCCCGGCCGGTGGGCTCGCCACACTCAGCGAAGCCGGCCGACTCGAGACCATCCCCCCCGGGCCGACCGACCCGCCGCCCGAGCAGATCGCCACCGCCAACGAAGCTCTCCGCGCCGGGCTTACCAGCCTGGGGCAAACGTCCATCCTCCCAGCCCTGCTTGTTCGCCGGGCCGATGTCCTGACCCGCTCGGCCGCGGGGCTCTGGACGCTGCACCGCCGCTGGGCCGGGGGCGAGTGGAACGAATACGACGGCCGACTCTCCGAGCCGGCCCTGCTGGAAAGCCTCGCCGAACGCTTCGACCGGACGGTCTTCTCGGCCGGCCGCCTCAACGACTTCGCCAAGTGCCCGTGGAAGTACTTCGCCCGCGAGCTGCTCAGCCTCGAACCGCTCGTCCAGCCGCAACGCACGCTCGAACCGCAAAACCGCGGTATCTACATCCACAACGCCCTCTACCGGACGATGACCATCCTCGCCGGGCAACACGGCCGGCCCGTCCCCCTGGCCGAGCTGACCGCCGACGACCTCGCCGCTGCCCTGGACCAGGCCGAGCACGAATCGGCCGACCGTCTGCCCGAATCGCAGATCGCCTTCCCGCTGCTCTGGGCCCGCCAGCAACAGACCATGCACCTTCAGATGCTCAGCTACCTCCAGGCCCAGCAGGCTCACCCCTTCCAGCCCCGCCCCAGCCACTTCGAGCTGGGCTTCGGCATCGACCCGGACCGCGTCGACTGGATGGACCCCGCCAGCACGACCGAGCCGGTCGAGATCAAAACCTCCGCCGGCACGATCCACCTGGCCGGCAAGATCGACCGCATCGATCACGTCGCCACCGACATTGCCTCCGGCGCTTTGCTCGTCGATTACAAATCCGGCTCGAGCCCCAGCCGCGCCTCCATCGCCGACGCCCGCGACGTGCAGATGTCCCTCTACCTCGCCGTGGCCGATACCCTGCTCGACGAGCCCTGCATCGGCGGTGCGTACCACGCCCTGCGCGACGGCAAGGAGACGACCTTCGCCGAGGTCAAGCTCTACCGCAACACGCCCCGGGCGGACGAACACTACACCGCCGATCGCCAGGTCGCCCTGGGCCGCATCGGCGAGATGATCCAGGCCATCCGCGACGGACGCTTCGACCTCGAGCCCGCAACGGGCGCCTGCACATCCTGCGACTACCGTCAGAGCTGCCACCTCTCCCAGGCCCGCTCCGACGTCAAACAGGCCCGCGATGGGAGGGCCTCGTCATGAGCGAGATCAAACTCACCCCTGCCCAGCAGGCCGCCGGTGTAGACCTCGCCAGCCAAAACGTCGCTCTGCGCAGCGGGGCCGGCTGCGGCAAGACGCTCGTTCTGGCCCGGCGGTTTACCGAGCTGCTGCTGCAAAGCGGCGACCTGGTCAACCCGCTGCGTCACTTCGTAGCCCTGACGTTCACCGACAAGGCCGCCCTGGAAATGTCCGCCCGCGTGCGACGCATGCTGCGCCAGTTCGCCGAATCGGCCGGCAGCGACGCCGACCGCCACCGCCTGCTGGACTGGATCCAGCAACTGCCCGACGCCCGCATCTCGACGATCCACAGCTTCTGCGCCTCGCTGCTGCGGAGCTACGCCATCGAGGCCGGCCTCGACCCCGCCTTCCAGGTCGGGGCCGATACCACCACCGCCGATGCCCTGCTGGACAGCTCGGCCGAGCAGGTCCTCCTTGCCCGTCTGGAATCCGACCCGGCCATCGCCGACCTCGTCGCCACGGCCGGGCTCGAAAAAATCAGCACCCTGCTGGGCAACCTTATCACCATCCGGGGGCAGCTCGACCTGGACGCCCCGCCCGATGCAGAAGCTCTGCTGGCCCATTGGCGAACCGTCCTGCCGGCTGCGCGGGACTGGGCCTGGGAACGCCTCGACGGCGACCGCCAACTGCCCAAACGCATCGACGAGCTGGCCTGGCTGCCCTGCTCCGACCCGGACGACAAGCTCCTGCCGCTGCGCGACCAGGCGGTCTGCCTCGCACGGACGCTCCTGGCCGACCGCGACGCCCACACGGTCGAGACCTTCGCCCAACTGGCCGGTATCTCCCCCGGCAGCAAGGGCGGCAAGAACGCCTGGACCGAACCCCCCAAGGCCGTCCGCGACCGCATCAAGGAAGTCCAGGCCGCCCTCGGCTCCTGGGCCGAGTTCGCCGAAGACCTCGGCCCGCTCGACGCCTTCACCGCCGGGCAGCTGGCGACGCTGCTGGACCTGGCCGGCGAGGTCCTCGCCCACTACTCCCACGCCAAGGCCCGTCGCGGCCTGCTCGACTTCGACGACCTGCTCGTCCGCACCCGCACCCTGCTGCGCGACCGGCCAGCCCTGGCAGGCGCCATCGGCGAGGGCATGGCCCAGTTGCTCATCGACGAAGCACAGGACACCGACTCGACCCAGGTCGACATCGTCACCGCCCTGCTCGGCCGGGCACCCTGGGACGACGGGCGACTCTTCCTCGTCGGCGACGACAAGCAGTCGATCTACCGCTTCCGCGGGGCGCAGGTCGAGGTCTTCCGCGACCTCTGCCAGCAACTACCCCCCCGCCAGCAGCTCGACCTCGACACCAGCTTCCGCACCCACATCGAGGGCGTCGAGTTCGTCAACCACCTCTTCGCCCAGCTCATGGGCCAACGCTACCAGCCCCTCCAGGCCCACCGCCTGCAGACTCCGCCCGAGCCCGCCGTCGAGATCCTCCTGGCCGAGCCCAGCGACGAGGCCCCCATCGACTCGGCCGACGAGTGCATCCACGCCCAGGCCCTGCTCACCGCCCAGCGGATCGACCAGCTCCTCCGCGACGGCCAGCACACCGTCTGGGACGCCGAAACCGAAACCTACCGCCCCGCCCGGCCGGGCGACATCGCGATCCTCTTCGTCCGCATGACCCACAGCCTGGAATTCGAACGCCAGCTCCAGCACCGCAACCTGCCCTACCACGTCGTGGGTGGCACGGGCTTTTTCAAACGCCAGGAAATCTTCGACCTGCTCAACGCCCTGCGCGTCATCGAGAGCCCGGCCGACGACATCGCCCTGCTGGGCCTACTGCGCAGCGCCATGGTGGGCCTGGACGATAACGCCCTGGCCCACCTGGCCCGCACGCACCACCGCCCCTACCTGCCGAACCTCGACCTGGACGCCCTGGCCGAGCTGCTCGAACCGCCCCGGCTGGCCCAACTGCGATTCATCACCGACCTGCTCACCGAGCTGCACCGCCAGAAAGACGCCCTGGCCATCGACGAGCTGCTGCGGCGCATCCTCGACGAGACCGGCTACGAAGGCGTCCTGCAGAGCCAGTTCCAGGGCCGACGGCTGGTGGGCAATGTCCGCCAGCTCCTCGACCAGGCCACCGCCGCCGGCAGTGAGCTCTCGCTGCGGGAGTTCATCGACGTCATGAACCGCCAGACCATCAACGAGCAGCGGCAGGAGCAGGCCGCCGTCGTCGGCGAGGGCGAAGATGCCATCTCCCTCATGACCATCCACAAGGCCAAGGGGTTGGAGTTCCCCATCGTCTTCGTGCCGGACCTCAACCACGCCACGCAGGCCTCCAGCGACACCCTCCTGGCCCGCCGCGACTGGCTGCTGACGGCCAAGCCCTTCGAGACCATCGACGAGCCCATCGAAACCCCGCCGCTGAGCTACCGCCTGGCCAAACGCATGGAGCAATGGGACCGCCAGGAGGAAACCCTGCGGATGTTCTACGTCGCCCTGACTCGCCACGAAGACCGCCTCATCCTCGTCGGGGCCAACTGGCAGAGCAATACCGGCCTGTTCAAACAAGGCGACTGCTTCCTCCAGAAGCTCGATGAAACCTTCAGCCTTCTCGACGCCATCGATCGAGGCCGCGGTGAACTCCCCTTCGGCCCGGACAACCAATACCAAGCCGCGCTGCGACTGGTCGAACCGACCCCGCCGCAGACCACCCGGCGCGACGAAACCCTGCTGACCAACGCCCTGAACCAGGTCACCACCATCACCCAGGCCGCCGGGGTCGTCGAAACCCTCGCCTCAGCCGGCGCATCGGTCGACCTGCCCCTGCTGGGCCCCTTACCGGCCGGCGCGGGCACGATGGCCGTCGCCGCGACCGCACTGGGGCGATTCCAGCGTTGCCCGCTGAGCTACCGCTGGCTGTACGAACTCCGAGGCCCGCTGCCGCCGCGGGACGGCCAATCGCCCCCGGCCGCCGCGGCCGAGACCGGCCTGGACCCCATGGCACTCGGCACGGTGCTGCACCGTTGCATGGAGCTGCTGGACTTCGCCAACCCCCAGCCGGCCGGGCAGCTCCTGCCGGCAGCCCTGGCCGAACTCGACCCGACCTCCGCCGCCCAGGAGCAACAGACCGCCGCCCTGCTCGATTCGATGATCGCCACGCTGCGCAGCTCGGGCCTGGCCGGGCAGCTCGCCGCCGCCGAGGCCGTCCACCGAGAGATCGACTTCACCACGCCCACGCCGTGCGGCTCGATCCGCGGGCAGATCGACCTGCTCTACCGCTGCGACGGCACGTGGCGCGTGCTGGACTGGAAGAGCGACCACCTCCACGGCCCGGCCGACGACAAACTCCGCACCTACCGCCTCCAACTGCTGCTCTACGCCGACGCCGCCGAGCGGATCACCGGCGAGCCGCCGGCCGAGCTGTCGCTCTACTTCCTGCGGTCCGGCGAGATGGCGACGATTCCCCTCGGCCAAGAGCGACTCACCCAGGCCCGCGAGGAAATCGACGAACTCACCGCCCGCCTCGCCCGCGCCCGCCGCGAAGACCGCTGGCCCCGCTGCGACCGCCCCGGCTGTGCCGTTTGCTCGCATCCGCTGCTGAGCCACCTCGGCCAGCCCGCCACCGAGGTTTGATTCCCCCGGCCGGATGAAGTAGCGTAGCACCATGGACACCATCTATCTCATCGACGGCCATTCCCAGATGTTCCGCGCCTACCACGCCCTGAGCCCCGGCAGCATGACCGCCCCAAACGGCGAGCCGACCTGGGCCAGCTACGTCTTCATGAACATGCTGCTGAAGTTCTTCCAGGACCACCGCCCCAGCCACGTCGCCATGGCCATCGACGGCCCGCGCGAAAAGCTCAAACGCACCGCGATCTACCCCGAATACAAGCAGACGCGTAAACCCACGCCCGAAGATTTTTTCCCGCAGGAGAAACGCATCATCGAGATGGTCGATGCGTTGGGCATCCCGATCCTCAACGTGCCCGGCTACGAGGCCGACGACATCCTCGCGACGCTGGCCGAGCGGTTCGGCGGAGCGTGGAACGTCGTGCTCGTCAGCCGCGATAAGGACCTCGACCAGCTCGTGACCGACACCGTCCGGCTGTACGACCCGATGAAGGACGAAACGCTCGACGCCGAGACGATCCTCGCGTCCAAGGGCTATCGCCCGGACCAGGCCCTCGACGTCCAGGCCCTCATCGGCGACACCAGCGACAACGTCCCCGGCGTGCCCGGCGTGGGGCCCAAGACGGCCGTCAAGCTCATCAACACCTACGGCTCACTGGAGGAGGTCCTCGCCCACGCCGACGAGCAGACCCCCAAGCTCAGCGAGAACCTCACCGCCCATCACGACACCGCCCTGCTGGCCCGCACGCTCATCGCCCTGGACCGCGACGTGCCGATCGACATTACACCCGACGAGCTCTGCAGCGACCGGCTGCAATGGGAGAACCTCCAGCCGATCTTCGCCGAGGTCGGCTTCGACAGCCTGGCCCGGCAGGTCGAGAAAATCACCGGCCAACCCCTGCCGGCCGGCAACGCACCGACCCAAGCCGCCGCCCCCGCTGCCCAGGCGCCCGCCGAAATCGACTACCAGGTGATTGACACCCCCGGTGCCCTTGCCGCCCTGGTCGACGACCTCGCCGGCGTGACGCGGCTGGCCGTCGACACCGAGACCACCAGCGTCCACCCGATGTTCGCGACGCTGGTGGGCATCAGCCTGTCGTGGCGGCCGGGCCAGGGGGTCTACCTGCCGCTGCGGGCGCCGCTGGGCGAGGCCACTCTCGACCTCGACGCCGTCGCCGAAGCCCTCGGCCCGGTGCTCACCGACACGGCAATCGAAAAAATCGCCCACAATCTCAAGTACGATCTGATCGTCCTGCGACGGGCTGGGCTGGAGCTGGCTGGCCCCTACTTCGACACGATGGTCGCCGCCTGGGTGCTCGACTCGACCCGCCGCAGCTATAAGCTCGACGTGCTGGCCGAGGAGATGCTCGCCCACACCTGCATCCCCATCGAGGATGTCATCGGCAAAGGGCGCAACGCCACCACGATGGACAACGTGCCCACCGACGTCGTGGGCCCCTACGCCGCCGAGGATGCCGACATCGCCCTGCGGCTGGCCGACCACCTCGCCCCGCAGCTCGACCGCGAGAAGCTCCAGGACCTCCTGGCCGGGCTGGAAATGGAGCTGCTGCCCGTGCTGGCCGACATGGAGCAGACGGGCATTCGCGTGGACCCCCAGCGACTCAAGGCCATGGAGACCGAGCTGTCCAACCAGGCTGACACGCTCCGCGAGGATATCGTCACCGCCGCCGGCTCGGCCCAGTTCAACCCCGACAGCCCCAAGCAGCTCGGTGAGATCCTCTTCGGCAAGTTCCAGCTGCCGGTCGTCCGCAAAACCAAAACCGGCCCGAGCACCGACTCGGCCGTGCTCGAACAGCTCGCCGCCGAGCACAACAACCCCATCCCCACGATGATCCTGGAATACCGCAAGCTCACCAAGCTGCTGAGCACGTACCTCAAGGCCCTCGCCGAGTGCATCCACCCCCAGACCGGGCGGGTGCATACCAGCTTCCACCAGGCCTCGACGGCC
This sequence comes from uncultured Planctomycetaceae bacterium, assembly GCA_964497475.1. Classification (GTDB taxonomy): domain Bacteria; phylum Planctomycetota; class Phycisphaerae; order SM23-33; family SM23-33; genus CAZCDM01. The sequence continues at coordinate 922 of CAZCDM010000013.1, read as the reverse complement.
ACGGGCCGACTCTCCAGCAGCGACCCGAACCTCCAGAACATTCCCATCCGCACCGAGCAGGGACGGCAGATTCGCTCAGCCTTCGTGGCCGAGGAGGGCTGGGAGCTTCTCTCGGCCGACTACTCGCAGGTCGAGCTGCGGATGCTCGCGCACTTCTGCCGCGACGAAACGCTGCTGGCCGCCTTCGCCGACGACCAGGACATCCACCGGACGGTCGCGGCCGAGGTCTTCGGCCTGGCCGTCGAGGACGTCACCCCCGAGCAGCGAGACCGGGCCAAGGGCGTGAACTTCGGCATTATCTACGGGCAGACCGCGTTCGGCCTGGCGCGGGCACTGTCGATTCCGCGGCACGAGGCGGAGGATTTCATCACCCGCTACAAGAAGCGGTTTCCGCGGATCGATGAGTTTCTGCAGGAGTGCATCGCCCGGGCCCAGGCCGACGGCTACGTCGAGACGATCCTTGGCCGCCGGCGGACGATACCCGATATCGGCGCGAGCAATGCCCAGGTTCGCGCCCAGGCCGAACGCCTCGCCATCAACTCCGTCGTGCAGGGCTCGGCGGCCGACCTCATCAAGCAGGCGATGGTCCACGTCGCCCGCCGCATCGCCAAGCAGGACCGCCCCGAACGCATGCTGCTGCAGATTCACGACGAACTCGTGCTGGAAGTGCCCGCCGGCGACGAATCGGCCGAGGCGATGCTCGTCGAGGAAATGACCGGCGCCATCGAACTGGCCGTGCCGCTGAAAGTCGACGTCGGCCGAGGCCCCAGCTGGCTGGAAGCAAAATAACCCCCGCCGAAACAAACCGGCACGCCAGGCCGGCGCGGTGAATTGTGGATTGTTTACATTTGCGATTCCGGAATGCGGATTTTCCTGACTTCAACATTGGGACACCCAATCAATGGAGCAGGTCGTAGAGGGC
>CAZCDM010000012.1:5906-29735 GCA_964497475.1 uncultured Planctomycetaceae bacterium | reverse complement strand
TCGGCTCGTACCTCGCCCCGTAATAAGCGCGATCCTGATAAGGGAAATCCGCCCAAATGGGGCAGGCAAAGCATAGAACCAGTCCAATGCACGCAATGATCGAAAAACGGGGAAACAGATTCATTATGCAGCCTTTCATAAAAATGTTTTAAGCGGCGCCCCGGCTTGCCCAGGGCAGAGGCAACTCGCTTGGGAGAGAAATACCCTGCATATGTTGAATTAGATCCTTGTCTCAGCTTTAACCATACCACATTATCGGTACAAGTCAAGCCTTTTCTATGTACACAGAACTGCCTGAAATACAAAGGGTTACTGCAGCAGGCCTCGGATGATGAGGTCGCTGGCGGCGTCTTCGTCGAGCCCGCGGGCCATGAGGGTTTCCAGCTGCTTGGTATCGACGCTGCCGAGGGCGGCCTCGTGGGTGATGTGGGCGCGGGGGTGGTTGACCTCAACAACCGGCACGGCCGATGCGAATCCCTCGTCGCGGAGGATCTCTTTGCAGTCGACATGGCCGCGGGCGTAGGCGGCCGAGGCGGTGAGCTTGTTGTAGATTTCTGCGCGGGCCTGGTCCTGGACGGCAATGCGGCTGGTCAGCGCGCCGCGGCTGTGCTCGCCGACGAGGTGGCCGATCTCGCGGATGTTGATGCGATCGTCGGCCTTGCCGGAGATTTTGGCGTTCATTTCCATCACGGCCCGGTCGTGGCAGGTGGCTTCGTATTCGATGTCGATCGAGCCGACGCGCCCCTCGATGAGCTCGAAGTCGGTCACGAAGCGGGCGTCCTCGGCGATGTCGATGACGGCCTTGGGCACGACGTTGACCCCGCCGGAGTCGGCATGGATGTGCTTCTCGTAGTAGCTGTACTCGGCGCCGGGGCCGATGGATATCTTCGCGTCCATGAGGTGCTGGACATCGACGGCATTGGGGAAGATGCAGTGGGCGATGACGTGAATGCGGCTGCGGGGCTCGGCGGTGAAGTCGAGGTTGATCTTCTGGACGCCCTGCTCCTGCAGCAGGCCGAAGCACATGTGCACGGGCTTGGCGATGCGGACGTTCTCGGCGACGGTCACGCCGATGTGAACCTCGTCGGCCCGGCTGTCGACGTCCACGGCGAGCCCCTCGACGGTGTGGCTGGAGATGACCTCGTGCAGGCCGATGACCAGGTGGGCCACATCGGGGTCCTTGGTGGCGGCGTGGATATTGGCTTGTTGGATCAGGTCGAGGCTCATGCGTTCACCTCGTCTTGGGTGGGGTCGTTTTGTGGGGGCAGGGGATGCAGCGGTCGTGGAAGTAGCGGGCGATCTCCTCGGCCGGGCCCTTGTCCAGCAGCGTGCCGTGGCAGACGAGAAAGGCGTGCTCGGCCCAGCTGAGGACCTCCGTGGAATGGGTAATCAGCAGGACGGTCGTGCCGGCCTCGCGGAGCAGCGTAATGGCGTCGTGGATGCGGCGGAGGCTGTCGACATCGATGCCGCTGTCGGGCTCGTCGAGCATGACGAGCTTAGGCTTGATCGCGAGGATGCTGGCCAGCTCGACCTTTTTTCGCTCACCGCCGCTGAGGGTTTTGTCGACGACCCGACCGAGGTACTGGCCGTGCGGCAGGCCGACGCTGTCGAGAATCGCCCGGAGGCTTTCGACGCTTGCCTCGGGCGCACCGGCCCGGAGGAACTGCTCGACAGTCAGGCCCTCAAAGCGGGCCGGCTCCTGCCAGCCCAGCGTAATGCCCATCCGCGCCCGCTCGTCGAGGGGCACGTCCTTCAGCGACCTGCCGTTAAAACGCAGCTCGCCGCTGAAATGGGTATAGCCTTCCAGGCCCATGATGGTAAACGCCAGCGTGCTCTTGCCCGCCCCGTTAGGCCCGACGATGGCGTGGACGTAGCCTTCCCACAGGTCCAGCGACAGGCCATTTAAAATCGCCTTGCCGCCGAGGTCCAGCTTGAGGTTGTCTATGGTTAAAAGTCCCATGGTGCTCCTGTTGAATGGATCGGCGCATTATAGGGGAAAACACACCCGGGCGTATCCTTTGTCGAAAAACTTCTGCTGCAACGAAACCCGACCGACTGAGGAAAAGCACTCAAATTGCACAAAATTCGCTTCATTGGCACTTTTTTTCTTGCATCGATAAACTACCGACCTACAATAACAGTTAGAACACGAAATATTTTGATGCGTAATTAATGTGTTTCAGCCGCTTGACCAGAACTTCACTTTGCTCGCACGAAAGGACATATTATGTCCCGCAGAGCCTCCCCCCCTCGCCGCAGAAAGAAAAAAGCCCGCCAGCGATTGGCGCAGTTGGCCCCAGACGACCGTCGGTTGTACGAAACCATCGCCGAAAATCTAGACTACGTCGATCATCCCTCATTTTCGGACCCCAAAACCGAGGCCGAGCTCTTCGGCCCCGACGCCGAGGTCATCGACATCCCGGAGTACAGCCTCTTCCCCGACCAGGACGGTGCCCTGCCGGCCCGGCATCATCGCATCGGCCGCGCCCAGGAACGCACCCTGTTCCTGCGGTACAACTACGCCCGCTACCGCGCCTGCGAGCTGCTCGAAAAACAGGATACGTACTTCTCCGTCCGTCGGGCGCGCCTGGCGGTGGAGTGGTATCGCAAGGCGATGGACGTCCGCAAAAAAATCATGCACGCCAATCTCGCCCTCGTGCCGAGCATGATCGGCAAGAAAAAGGTCAGCCTCGTCGATTTCAGCGAGCAGATGTCCGAAGGCTATCTCGCCGTGCTGCGCAGCGTCGAGCGGTTCGACGTATCCCGCGGGTACAAATTTTCAACTTACGCCTGCCGGTCGATCCTCTCGGCCTTTCAGTATCTCGGCAAGAAAGCCGTCAAGCACAAGACCCGCTTCGGGGCTGAATTCGATGAGAACCACGAGGAGGACGATTACCTCGACCGCCGACATGGCAAACAGCGCAGCGAGGCCATCGACACACTGCGCGAAGTCATCCGCGGCAACTACGCGGACCTGACCGAAACGGAAATGCAGATCATTCACGAGCGTTTTCCGCTGATCGAAGACCGCAAGCCCAGCACGCTGAAGAAGGTCGGCCAGATGGTCGGGCTGACCAACGAGCGGGTTCGGCAGATCGAACGGCGGAGCCTGGGCAAGATCCGCCAGGCCTATGAAGAAGTCCGATCCTGAGTATCCGCGATCAGCTCCACAGGATCGGATATAACGAGATTCAGCGGCCTTCCGGCAGGATGCCCATCAGTTGGGCGAGTTTCTCCAGGCCCAGGGTCAGCTGTTCCTGCTCCCTGGACTTCATCTTCTGGAGAGCCTCGGCCAGGCCGTCGCGCAGCGGATGTCCGACCTCGCGGGTGATATTCTTGCCCTTTCGCGTCGTGCCGAGGCGAACCACCCGCCGGTCCGCTTGACATCGCGTGCGTTCGAGAAGCTCCTTGTCTTCCAACCTGTCGATAATCCCCACCACTGTGCTGGGGCTTACGTGAACCGCATCGGCCAGTTCACTGGTGGTGATCTCGCCATCCTGCTCGGCCACGGCGATGAGGCACAACAGTTGCGGGCCGGTGATGTCGTGACTGGCGACCAGTCGGCGGGAATCGACATCCAGAGCACGCATCAGCCGTTTGAGTACAGCAAAAATCCGCGTATCGTATCGTGGTGACGTTGAAGCCATGAATCCTCGCAGAAGTTGAGGGCTGATGCGGCTGGCCCGAGCAGTTCGGTCGCGGGCAGGGATACCTTGCTCTACAGGCGAAATCTGTATAATTATAGATAGATCGATTCCGAGCACAGCCTGGCCATACGCGCCGCCAACTGACACCACGCAACCAAAGGGTGTGATTTGATGTCCTATTATCTCCAGCAGGGCGAAGCCATCGACACGGGCCTTCGCCGTATCCTCGACGAACAAATCTCCCGAGCACGCAATGGATTACGCGAGAATGGCCCGGCCCGCACCGAGGGCATCCACGACGCGCGAAAGTGCTTTAAAAAGATCCGGGCTGTGCTTCGGCTGGTCCGGCCGGAAGTGGGCAAGCTGTACAAAAAGAAAAATGTCTATTTTCGCGACCTGGGGCGGGAATTGGCAGACTATCGCGAGCAGGCGGCCATGATCGAATGCTACCACGCCCTCCAGAGCGACCACCCCGAAGAGCTGGCCGAGGAGGTCATCCCGGCCGAGCGGGTCTGCCTGGCCGTCCGCCAGGCCACCGTTGCATCCTCCGAGGTGGACCAGCCGCGTCTTTGTCAGGCCGTCGCCGAAAAGCTCGATCAGGCCCTGGCCGAACTGGACGACTGGCCCCTGCCGACCGGACGCGATTTCGAGCGACTCGCCGATGGCGTCGCCACAACCTACGCCCGAGGCCGACGCGCCATGAAGATCGCCGCGAAAAAACCCTCGGCCGAGTCGTTCCACGACTGGCGCAAGCGTGTCAAATACCACTGGTACCACGTCCGGCTGCTGCGGAACATCTGGCCCGACGTCATGAAAGGCCGCCGCGACAGCCTCAAAACCCTCAGCGACCGCCTCGGCGAGAACCACGATCTCGACGACCTCCTGGCCGTCATCGACGCCGAGGGCAAGACCATTGGCACGGACAAGCAGTGCAATGTCCTGCGGAAAATCATCGCCGCCGAGCAGACCCGCCTGCGGAACGAGGCCTTCCAAGTCGGGCAGCACCTCTACATCGAAAAGCCCGACGATCTCATCAGCCGCTGGGCCGACCAGTGGGACGCCTGGATCGCCGAGACCGCAGGCCTGACGGAGGAACCATCATGGGACGACTGATCGTACTGGCCGGGCCGAGCTGCGCAGGCAAGAGCCCGCTGCTCAAGGCCCTGCAGCACCACCACGCCGACCTCGCAGCCGACCTGACGCCGCTGGTGCTCTACAACAGCCGAGCCCCGCGTCCCGGGGAACAGGACGGCCAGGACTACCACTTCCGCACACGCAATGAAATCTCCGCCCTGGACGGCGAGGAGGGCTTCGTCGTCATGGACGTCCGCGGCGACCTCCAGGCCGTCGACACCCATCGGCTGCGGGACGACCTGTCCCGGGGAGACATCCTCTTCGAGGGCAACCCGTTCGTGGCCACGCACCTGCTGGAGATGGACCTCGGCCAGGCCGAGCTGCTGAGCATGTTCCTCTCGCCGCTGTCGCGCGAGGAGCTGGAATTCCTGGCCGACCCGGCCCGGCCGGGCGACGTCAAAGCCGTCGTCGCCGACGTGATGCGCCGCAAACTGCTCCGCCGGACCCGCCACCAGAAGGGCGAGCTGTCCCGCGGCGACCTGGACGAAATCGAACGCCGCTGCACCAGCGCCTATCACGAACTGACGATGGCCTGGCGGTTCCAGCACGTGCTGGTCAACCACGACGGCGAAGACAGCGAGAACTGGGATGCCTTCCATTATCCTCTCGGCGAGGCCCGGCTGGCGGTCGAATCCGTCGCCGCCCTGCTGAGCGGCCAGCCCTGCCACCGCGCCGAAACCTGGCCCGAAAATCTCCTGTCCCGCTGAACCGGCGCATAGACTGACCTGACGCCCAACCAAACCAGCCATGACCGACCAACCCAAACCGCCCGCCGAAGAAGCCGCCCCCCAGCCAGCTCCTCGCCGCAAGCGCCGCCTGCGGAAGCTGCTGCTCGTCCTGCTGATCCTGCTGCTGCTTATCGGCGGGCTGGTCGCAGCCGGGCCGATGCTCCTCTCGACCGGGCCGGGCAAGAGGATGGCACTTCGCGTGGTCAACGGCGAGATCCCCGGTCGCGTCGAACTCGACGGGCTGACCCTCGCCTGGCAGTCCGGCCAGCAACTCACCGGCCTGTCACTCCGCGACCCCCAAGACCGCGTCGTCCTCCAGGCCAAAACAATCTCGATGCAGGGCTCGCTGTGGAGCCTGCTCGGCAGCCAGCCCCTGCCGCTCGGAGAAATCCGCCTCGTCCGCCCGATCATCACGCTTTACCAGCAGCCCGGCCGCGAATCATATTCCATCAGCGACGCCCTGCCGCCGTCGAAGAAATCCTCCAGCCCGAGCAAGCCGACAAAAATCGACGCGTCGATCCTCCTGGAAGGCGGCGAAATTCGCCTGGTCAATCTCGACGGCCAGACGCTTCGCGTAACGCAACTGCAAGGCCAGGCCAAGCTCACCGGCGACAACCTCACAGCCCAGCTCAACGCCCTGCTCGACCAGGCCGGCCCGATCGAGCTGAACATATCGGCCTCGGACATTGCAGAAAAACAGCCCGGCCCGATGACCATCACCCTCAACACCCCCTCGGACCTGTCGCTAGCACCCTTCCAGCCCTGGGCCATGCCCACCGGCCAGCTCGCCGGGCGCGTGAACCTCACCAGCGAAATCACCCGAGCCGAGGGGGCCATGAACATCCGCGCCACGCTGCAGGCCCGACGATTCATCGCCGCCCAGGCGGGCGAGCCGGCCCGGCCGATGGACTTCGACGCGGTCCTGAACGTGACCGGCCTGCGGACCGGCTCGGCCATGACGCTGGAGTCGATGACGCTGACCTCGGGCGATTTCCTCTCGGCCAGGGCAACGCAGCTTCGCCTGAGCCCCACCGGCGGCGCCGGCGGCGACTTCCAGCTCCGGGCCGACCTGGCCAGACTGCTGGCGGTGCTGCGTCCGCTGCTGGGCGAAGGCTCGGCCGATATCCGCGGACAGCTCGCCCTTTCGGGGCGGGCGTCCAGCCAGGGTGACGTCGGCACGTTCACCGTGCAAGGCGCGATCGACGAGCTGAGCGTACCCGGCAGCGAAGGTCGCCCCCTGCGATACGGCCGGGTGACGCTGGACGTCGGCGGGCAGATCGACCAGGCCGCCCAGACACTGCAATTCGAACGCTTCACGCTGCGGTCGGACCCGCTGGCGTTGGGCATGGCCAAGGGCAGCGGCATTACGCAACTCAGCACCGAGCAGATCCTGGACATTCGCGGCACGTTCGCCGGCCGCTGGGACCGCCTCATGCCCCTGCTCTACCAGCTCGCCCCGAGCCTCAAAACCGACGTCGGCATGGAGTTTCGCGGCTCGGTCCAGCCCAGCCAGACGCGGCGCGGGCGGTTCACCCTCACCGGCCCGGCCCGGCAGCCCACCATCCGCCCGGAGTTCATCGGCGTCGAGGGCAACACGGCCGTCGGCTGGTCGTCCGGCACGCTGCTGGGGTTGGCCCTGGGCGAGGCGGTCATCCAGCCCGCACTGGAAAAGGGCAAGCTGCATCTGCGGGCCAAGCCGATCCCGGCCTCGTCCGGCGTGCTGCGCCCCGGCGGGTGGGTCGACCTGACCGGCGAAGAGGCCGTCTACCAACTGCCCGGCCGCGTGCGATTGATCGACCGCGTGCGAATCAACCCCGAGGTCGGCCGACTGCTGCTGGGCCGCATCAACCCGATGTTCGAAAAACTCGCCGAGCTGGAAGGCGAGCTGACCCTGGTCACCCAGGACCTCTACCTGCCGCTGGGCGAGTCGATCAAAACCCGAGGCCGCGGGCGAGGCCGACTGAACATCGCCGATCTGCGCATCCGCCCGCGGAGCTCATCGAGCCTGGCCGGCAAGCTCCTGCCCCTGCTGGGAATCGGCTCGACCCGCCAGGAGCGAAACTCGATCGTCCGGGTCGACTTCGAGCTGCGCGACGGGCGGGTCTATTACGACCGCTTCGACGTGCGAGTCGCCGAAGACCTCAGCCTCCGCTTCCGTGGCTCGGTCGGGTTCGACGGCTCGCTGGACCTGGTGGTCTCCGTGCCGATCGGCGAGCCGCTGCTGCGTCAGTTCGGCGTGAGCGGGCCGATACGCGACTACGCACGCCTGGCCCAGCGAAGCGGCCTGCGGTTGGACCTGCCGATTACCGGCACGAACAAATCGCCGCGCCTCCGGCTGGACAACCGCGCCCTCGAGCCCATCCTCAAACGCCTCGGCCAGGAGTTCCTCCAGAACCAGGCTCAGCAACTCCTCCCGCAACTGCTGCCTCACCTGATCAGCCCCAAACGCTAACGGCCGATGACGGCTCACCACGGATCGTCGTCGAGCGGCGTGAGGTTCGCCATCGCCAGAACCAGCTTCTTCTGGCCCACCTCGTGGAACATCACCGTCGCGCGGGTCTCGGGCCATCGGCCTGAAATCTTCGTAATCTGCCCCACGCCAAACCGCGGATGCTGCACCCGACTGCCAGGGCGCAAGCCCTCGACCTCCGGCGGCACGGGCGTTTCGTAGGTGTCCGCCCAGTCGGCGATCTGCCCGCCATCCATCGCTTTGGTCACCTTGCGATGACGGCTTGGCGTCTGGCCAGGGTCAAAGAATCCGCCGCGGGCAAAGCGTTTCTGCCGCCCGCCCATGCGCCCGGCCGCGGTGGTTTTATCCGTCCGCAAAACGTCCTGGTCGCCGATCTCGTTGAGGAATCGGCTGGCCGCTGCCGGCATGCGCTGGCCTCGAACGGTCCGCGTCCGCGCCGTCATCAGCGTGAGCTTCTGCTGCGCCCGCGTCATGCCCACAAAGGCCAATCGCCTCTCCTCCTCTGCCTTGTCGGGGTTCTGCTCCTCGGGCTCGTCGGCCCGCTCGAAGGGCAAGAGCCCCTCCTCGCAGCCGACCATGAACACCACCGGAAACTCCAACCCCTTGGCCGCGTGCAGGGTCATCAGCGTCACCGCGCCGCGACTCTCGTCGAGCCCGTCGACATCGCTGACCAGGCTGATCGAATGGAGGTACTCGGCCAGGCCGTGCTCGTCCTCCTCGTCGAACTCCGCCGCCGAGCTGATGAGTTCCTCGACGTTCGACCGCGCCTGGCGGGCGTCTTCGTCGCCCCGGCCGAACAGAGCCTCCATGCCCGAGTCGCGGTACACGTCGGCCAGGATCATCCGCACCGGCCGGTCGAGCTGGCCCTGCAGGGTGCGGATCATATTCGCAAAGGCCAATACCTTCTTCGTCGGACCGGCCGAGAGCGTGGGGATATGCTCGGCCTGGCAGGCTCCCTCGAACAGGCTCAGCCCGTGCTGCATCGCGTAGGCGGAAATGCGTTTGATCGTCGTCGCCCCAATGCCTCGTGTCGGCGTGTTGATGATCCGCCCGCAACTGACATCGTCGGCGGGGTTGATCAGCAGCTTGAGGTAGGCCAGCACATCCTTGATCTCCTTGCGGTTGTAGAACTCCACGCCGCGGGCGATGTGGTACGCAATGCCGCGTCGCAGCAATGCCTCTTCCAGCACGCGGGAGAGGCTGTTGACGCGGTAAAACACCGCCACGTCGCCATAGCTGCCGCCCGCCATGCGATACTGTTCGATGCGTTCGGCCAGCTGGCGGGCCTCGGCGTGCTCGTCGTCGACGGTGATAACCTCGACCGGCTCGCCGCCGGTGCGATTGGTGAACAGCCGCTTGGGCTTGCGGTTGACATTATGGCCGATGAGGTTGCTCGCGGCGGTGAGGATCGGCTGGAGCGAGCGGTAATTTTCCTCCAGACGGATGACGGCCGCGCCGGGATAATCCTTCTCGAACTCGAGGATGTTGTTGATATCCGCCCCGCGCCAGGCGTAGATGGACTGGTCCGGGTCGCCGGTGGCGCAGAGGTTGTTGTGGGCCGCGGCGATGGTGTGGGCGATGAGGTACTGGGCGTGGTTGGTGTCCTGGTACTCGTCGATGAGCACGTACTGGAACCGGTCGGTCAGCTCGGTGCGGATCTCTTCGTGGTCCCGCAGCAGAAAGGCCACCCGCATCAGCAGGTCGTCGAAGTCCAGGGCGTTATTCTCGGCCAGCTCCTTCTCGTAGGCGGCGTAGACCTTCGCGAGGTTCCGCTCGTAGAAGTCGCCCGCGTTGGCTGCAAAGCCCTCGGCCGTGCGGAGCTGGTTTTTTGCGTTGGAGATCGCCCCATGCGCCCGGGCCGGCGTGAAGTAGCCCTCCGACGTCTCGGCCGCTTCGAGGGCGCGCTTGGCGACCTTGAGCTGATCGTCGCGATCGTAGATCGTGTAGTTCGGCGAGAGGCCCGCTTGGCGGGCGTAGTCTCGCAGCAGCCTCGCGCACAGCGAGTGAAACGTGCAGACCAGCGACCCCGGCGGGGTATTCAGCTCGATGACGCGATCGCGCATCTCACCGGCCGCCTTGTTGGTGAAGGTGATCGCCAGAATGCTTTCCGGCGCGACGCCCTGGCTGACGAGGTACGCCACCCGCCGCGTGATGACGCGCGTCTTGCCCGACCCGGCCCCGGCCAGGACCAGCAAAGGCCCGTCGATATGAGTCACCGCCTGCTGCTGCGATTCGTTGAGATCGTCCAGTAGATCCATCTTCTCTTCACCATCCTTGCGGGCCCATCATACCGCACCGCCGGGCCGATCGCAAAGCAGGCCGGTGAGGTTTTTCGCTTGTCTAGGCCGGTTCGGGTCGATATAAAAGAGGTACGAAAGGTTTTCCATGATCCGCCAGCCCGACAAGCCGAGCCTGCTGCTACTGCTTGGTCTTCTTCTGCGCTGACGGATCGCGGAGACGGTAACCAGCCCATGAACTCCGCGGTCCCCGGGACGGCGGAGTTTTTTCTTGCCCCCGGGCCGCGGAACAACCAGCCCCGTCACGGCCCCGCCGCTGCGACGCGAGGCAAGACGCAAAGGAGCGCGAACCATGACCGCCCCCGTAGCCAAATATCGCCAGCCAGGTGCGATCGCCCTGCCCGATCGCACCTGGCCGGACAAAGCCATCACCCGCGAGCCGATCTGGGTTTCGGTCGATCTGCGCGACGGCAACCAGGCCCTGCCCAACCCGCTGAGCCCGCAGGCCAAGCTCGACTACTTCCGCCTGCTCTGCGAGATCGGATTCAAGCACATCGAGGTGGCGTTTCCATCGGCCTCGGCCGATGACTTCGCCTTCACGCGCCGGCTGATCGAAGAAAACCACATCCCCGCCGATGTCTTCATCATGGGCCTGACGCAGTGCCGCGCCCATCTCATCGACAAGACCTTCGACGCCTTTGCCGCCCTGCCGCGAGGCATTGTGCATACCTACACCGCCACGAGCGATCTGCACATGCAGCAGGTCTTCGGCAAGGATCGCAAGGCGACACTGGCGATGGTGATCGAGGCGACCGGGCAGATTCGCGACCGCGCCGAGGCCATGCCCGAAAGCGACATCCGCCTGGAGTTCTCGCCCGAGGAGTTCACCGACAGCGACCCGGGCTTCGTGCTGGAGGTCTGCGAGGCGGTCTTCGAGACCTGGGGGCGCGCCTCGGCCGATAAGCCGCTGATCTTCAACCTGCCGGCGACGGTCGAACGTCGCCCGCCGAATCAGTATGCCGACATGATCGAGCAGTTCAGCCGGGGCTTTTCGCGACGCGGCGAGATTCTCGTCTCGGCCCATGTGCATAACGACCAGGGCATGGCCGTGGCCGCCAGCGAGCTGTCGCTGCTGGCCGGCGCCGACCGCGTCGAGGGCACGCTGTTCGGCCATGGCGAGCGGACCGGCAATGTCGACCTGGTCATCCTCGCCAACAACCTCCGCGCCCGCGGCGTGGAGATCAGCCTGGACTTCCACGACCTCCATCGCGTCGCCTCGGCCGTGGAGACCCTCACCGGCATGGGCATCTACTACCGCCAGCCCTACTCGGGCGAGTATGTGTTCACCGCCTTTTCCGGCAGCCATCAGGACGCGATCAACAAGGGCATGCACCGGCGCGACGAGGCCGCGGAGAAGTTCGGCATGGGCTGGAAGGTGCCCTACCTACACATCGACCCGGCCGACGTCGGCCGACAGTACGAGGACCTCATCCGCATCAACAGCCAGTCCGGTAAGGGCGGGGTGGCCTGGGTGCTGGAGCAGGATCACCACATCACCGTGCCGCGTCCGATGCAGCCCGAGCTGGGCCAGTGCATTCAGCGCGTCTCCGACCAGGCCGGCCGCGAGCTCAACAGCCAGGAGATCCACGACGCGTTCGTGGCCGAGTTCCTCGACCCGCCAGGCCCGCTGGCACTGGAAGGCTACTGGCCTCGACCCGACGACAGCAACCCGACGTGGATTCACGGCGAGCTTCGGCTGCAGGTCGATGGCGAGGGCCGCACGCTGACCGGCGAGGGCAATGGGCCGATCGACGCCTTCGTAAAATGCCTCGAACCCATCCAGCCGGGCCTGAGCATCTGCGACTATCACGAGGACACCATGGGTAGCGGAGCCGACGCGATGGCCATGGCGTATCTGCAATTGGCCTTCGCGGATGGGACCAGGCTCTTCGGGGCCGGGTGCGATACCAACATCAACCAGGCCGCCGCGCGAGCCATCCTGGCTGCGTGCAACCGCCACGCCGCCCGGGCCGGGTGAGAATATCCGCGACACGCCGGCGATGATGCAGTATCCTCTGCGCCGGAAATCCCCGACCTTTACCGAACCCACGCGGGTTCCAATGCGTAGTAAAGGCGAACTGAACCCATCACGATCCCGTCGGGCCTGGCCCGGCACAAACGAACAGGAGATTGTATGAACACGCTGAAACGCATGAGCCTCGCACTCTGCCTTGCCCTGCTGGGCTTGGGCCTGACCATCGGCTGCGAGGAGCAGCCCGCCACGGACGTCCAGGCCGAGAAGGACAAGGCCCCCGAAGCTGCCGAAACGCCCGCCGAGGCCCCCGCCGAAGAACCCGCCGAAACGTCGGCGGAAGAAGCCGAGGCCACCGCGGAAGAAGCGGCCGAAACGCCCGCGGAAGAAGCACCCGCCCCGGCCGCCGAGGTTGCCCCCCTGCCGGACGTCGTCGCCACCGTCGGCGATGTCGAGATTACCTCCAAGGAAGTCGACACCCTCATGGGTCCGATCCCCGAGAACATTCCCGCCAACCTCCTGCCCTATCTGATCCACCAGGCCCGGGCGAAGGTCCTCAGCGGCATGATCTTCAACGATCTGCTCAACACCTACCTCGCAAAGAACAATGTGCAGTACACCGAAGAAGACGTCGCCGAGATCAAAAAGCAGCTCGACGAGGCCGCCAAAGCGCAGAACATGACCACCGAGCAGCTCATGGCCCAGGCCGGCTACGACGAGGATGAGGTCAAGAACTCCGCCCGCGCCAAGGCCCTGCTGGAAGAGAAAACCAGCGACGAGAAGCTCCAGGCCTTCATCAAAGATCACCCCAACTACTTCAACGGCACGAAGGTCACCGCCAGCCACATTCTCCTCAAGGCCGACCCCACCGGCAGCACCAAAGACCAAAAGGCCGCCTGGGACAAGCTCGAAGAGCTCAAGAAGAAGATCACCGCCGGCGAGATGACCTTCGACGAGGCCGCAACGGCCAACTCCGCCTGTCCGTCCAAAGCTCAGGGCGGCGATCTGGGCGAGTTCGGCTTTACCCAGATGGTGCCCCCCTTCGCCGTCGCTGCCTTCGACGCCAAGGTCGACGAACTCGTCGGCCCGGTCCGCAGCCAGTTCGGCTTCCACCTCATCAAGACCACCCAGCGCACCGACGGCTCGGCCGAGCCCAGCCCGCAAGCCAAGGAAACCGCCAAGAACACGATCATGTCCCTGCTGCAGAATGACGTGCTCAATCAGGTCCTCAGCGAGGTGCCCGTGGAGATTTTCCTGCCCGAAGCCCCGCCCCGACCGGCCATGCCCGGCCAGCCCACGGGCGGCGGCATGGCACCGCCTCCGGGCATGTTCCTGCCTGCCACCCCAAAGCCCCCGGCCTCGGTCGGGGGCTTTTTCATGCGCCGCCGAAACCCTCGACCCGCCGAGCTGGCGGGATGGGAACCCCGCCCTCGGCTGTGCGTACCGCATGGCCACTCGCGACTCGTGCGGTGGGGTCCTGTCCCACCGCATACTCGTTCTCTCCGCTGGCGGGATGGGAACCCCGCCAGCCAACGACGGGCTGTTCGCGGGAAAAAAACAGTCGAGCCCGAATTGGAAAGTGATAACTACTCCAAGCCTCTGCGTCTTTGTGGTGAAACGACGTTGTCCCGATACGCACGCAGGGCGCATAATAAAGGTTCATTACCGGGGAACCTCTTGGGACCAATGTCGAGAACTCCTGCGAAGGGATGTAGCCGTGGGCGTACTTGTCCTCCCGTAGCCTTGACGAAGGAGGACAAGTGCGCCCCCGGCTACAAACTGCCGGGCCTTCGGCCCTGAGAGCGCATCCACTCCCCGCAATCGGGACATGAACCATAAAAAAAGGCGACCCGTTTCCGGGCCGCCATGGTCTTGCGGTGCAACCGGCCAGGCCGGCTGCGAGAAGAGCCTTACAGGCTCATGACCTTCTCGACGAGGTCGGCGGTGCGGTTGGAGTAACCCCACTCGTTGTCGTACCACATGGTGATCTTGACCATGTCGCCATCGATGACCTTGGTATTGCCGCTGTCAAAGATGCTGCTGGCGGGGTTGTGGACGATGTCGCTGGAGACGATCGGGTCGGCGGTGTACTCGATAATGCCCTTCATCTCGCCTTCGGCGGCGGCTTTGATGGTCTCGTTGATTTCCTCGATGTTGGTGGCCTTTTCGACGTTGATCGTCAGGTCGGTAATCGAGCCGGTCGGGACGGGCACGCGGAGGGCGTAGCCGTCGAGCTTGCCGTTGAGTTCCGGCAGGACCTTGCCCACGGCTGCGGCTGCGCCGGTGGTGGTGGGGATGATGTTGATCGCAGCGGCACGCATGCGACGCGGGTCCTTGTGGAGCTGGTCGCAGGTGTTCTGGTCGTTGGTGTAGCCATGGCAGGTGACCATCAGGCCCTTGGTAATGCCGAACTTCTCGTTGATGACCTTGACCACCGGCGCCAGGCTGTTGGTGGTGCAGGACGCATTGGAGATGCAGTGATCGTCACCGGTCAGCTCGGCGTCGTTGACACCCAGGACGACCGTCTTGGCCGAGCCCTTGGCCGGGGCGGTGATGATGACCTTCTTCGCACCGGCGTCGAGGTGGCTGTCGTAGCCGGACTTGTCGTCGGTCTTGTTGCTGGTGAAAATGCCCGTGCCTTCGATGGCGACGTCGACGCCCATCTTGGCCCAGGGCAGATCGGCCGGGTTCCGCTCGGCGAGGATGGGAATCTCCTTGCCATTGACGACGATCGCGTCCTGCTTGGCGACGACCTTGCCCGGGAACTTGCCCTGCGTCGAGTCGTACTTCAGCAGGTTGGCCAGCTGCTCGGCCGAGCCGAGGTCGTTGATCGCAACCACTTCGAACCGCTCGGGCTGCTCAGCCATCACGCGGAAGACCAGTCGGCCGATGCGGCCGAATCCGTTGATTCCAACTTTAATTGCCATGTCGTGTCTCCTTCTGAGATATGGACGGTGATACACGGTTACTCTGCCCGAGCGGTCCGACGGAACCTCCGCGGAAAAACCCTCGGGCGGAGCGAAGTAGTCTACCGCCCAGCCCGGCCGGTGTCAACCGTTGAATTTTCCCCAGCCGCGATGCATAATCTATCCCATAGATCACCGTTTCTGCGGTATAACGGTGATACGCATCCCATCTCGCGTTATCCGCAAACCGAAGGGCCGACCATGACCGACCAAACCGACACCACCCAGCCGACCACCCCCGTCCAGTGCGACGCAGCCAAAGACCCCGCCGTGAGGCTCACTATCGCGATGGGCCTGGCCTTCGCACTGGGCGTCTGGTGCATCATCGACCTGGGCCACTACCCATACAAACCCCTCAGCGAAGACGTCAACGCCTTCTTCGGCTGGATGTTCAACCACGTCTGCGCCGTGCTCGGCCCGGCCATCGGGCTGGTCCTGCTGGGGTTTCTAATTCGCTATCTCCGCCGCAAGCTCGTCGCCGACGGCGAGGGCATTGGCTACCTCGGCAAGGCCAAGATCGCCTGGCAGGAGGTCAAAACCCTCGATGCGTCCGAGCTGCCGGGCAAGGGCATCGTCGTGCTGCATTACGGCGACGGCCAGGAGATGAAACTCGACGGCTGGAAGCTCACGAACTTCAAAAAGCTCATCGCCCTGATCGAGTCGAGTATCCCGGCTGAGAAAATCCAGCGAACCGCACCCCCGGCCGAGAACTAACCACACCCGAAAAGGGGCTTGACCCATCGGCCCGTTTACGGTCTAATGTTCCGCTCTCGCCCCGGCGGCGAGGCCCAGCGCACCGCTAGCTCAGTTGGCAGAGCAGCTGACTCTTAATCAGCGGGTCCGGGGTTCGAATCCCTGGCGGTGCAGTACCCACGGACAGGTCCCCTGCGGCGGCCTGTCCGTTTTTGCTGGATGAACCGCGATCCCAAGGCAAGTCGGCTTGACTTTTGGACCCGTTGCGGGTAGAGTTGTCCGGTTCATCGGCTTGATCGGACCGCTTCTGGGGATCGTTGCGGACGAGGCACGGCTATGGCGAAAAAAAAGCAACACCAGGGGCTGTTCGAAGCGGTCAGCCGACAGGGTGACCGCTCCATGGCGGTTCCTGACTGGGCCAAGCGGTCCGGCCAGCAGCCCGACCAGCCACCGGCCGAGCCAACCGAGCCCGATGAGCCGCAGGACCTGACAACCGAAGAACAACCCACGCCGCCGCAAGACGACGAGGCCCCCGCACCGCAGGAGCAGTTCACAGCCCCTCCCGAGCCGGAGCAGATCGACGAGCCGACCCCGGCCGAGGACGAACACGACGAGCAAGACGCCCCCGCCGAGGAACCCGACTACGTCGATGAGCTGCCCGAGGATCTCCACGAGCCGGCCGATGAACCGCACCCCGCCGAGCCGGTCGAAGAGGTCGACGACGTTCAGCCATCGACCGATGAGCTGCCGACCTTCAACGAGGCGCTGCCCACCTTTGCCGACCAGGCCGACCAGCCGGGCGAGTTGATCGAGCCCTACCAGCCCAACCGCACCATCGCGCTGCGTTTCACCACCGCGATGATCCTGCTGGGCGCAGCCGGCGTGCTGATCGTCGCTGCCTTTGTTGTCGGACGCCTTACCGCCCCGGCCGGACCAACCCAGGCCGACCCGACCAGCCACACCAACACGCCCGACAAGCGGCCCGACCTGACCGGCAAGCAGACCGGGCCAGTCCTGGAAGGTGGCGTGATCTGCAAAGAAAACCAGCAGAGCGACCAGTACCACTACCTGGTGGTCCAGACGCTCAACGGCAGCAGCGACGCCGATTACACCGAGGCCTATCGCATCCGCGATTACCTCGCCGGGCGGGGCATCCCGTCGCAGGTCATGAAAATCGGCTCGCCGCCCAACCAGCGGCTGTTCGTCTGGTCGCGCGTCGGCTATGCCGACCACACCAGCCCGGCCGCCATACAACACGCAAAAGACATTGAAACCATCGGCAAGGACTACTTCCGCATGCACCGGACCTATTCCTTCCAGCAACGAAAATCACCCGATGCTCCCCTGACCCCGCTGTACTACCGGGGCACCGGCAAACCCAAAGAGAACAAGTAACCACACCCCTGCAAGGAGTTGGACCCATGTCACTGGATCGTTCCCTCAAATCGCACGGCGGGCTCAAAGGCGAGCGTAGCGTCATGACCCGTTCCGAGCGCATTGCCCACATGATCGAAGAAGGCGAATTCGACCCCGCCAAGGACAGCCCCTTCGGCCTGCCCAAGCTCCGCGTCCAGCGCAGCAAGGTCGGCACGAAGTCCAAGAAGGAAGAGACGCCCGAGGAAGAGGCACCCGCCGAGGGTGCCGAAGCCACCCAGGCCGAAGAATAACCCCGGCATGGCTGACCCGCACCGCATCGCCGCACGCATGTCTGAGCTGGACGCCTCGGGCATCCGCAAGGTCTTCGACCTGGCTGCCCAAATGGACGACCCGATCAACCTTTCGATCGGGCAGCCGGACTTCGACGTCCCGGTCGCGGTCCGCCACGAAGCCATCGCCGCCATCCAGCGCGGACAGAACAAGTACACCCAGACCCAGGGCACGGCCGTGCTGCGAAAGGCTCTCGCCCAGCAGTGTCACGACGAGTTCGGCTGGGCCAACGCCCACCAGCGAGACTACCTGGTGACCTCCGGCGTTTCCGGCGGGCTGCTGCTGGCCCTGCTGACGACCGTCGAGCCCGGCGACGAGGTACTCTTCACCGATCCCTACTTCGTGATGTACTCGCACCTGGTGAACCTCGCCGGCGGCGTGCCCGTGCCCGTCGAGACCTACGACGACTTCCGCCCGGACGTCAACCGCCTCGCCGAGGCCATCACCCCCCGCACCCGCCTGCTGATCCTCAACTCGCCGGGCAACCCCACCGGCGTGGTCTACACCGAGGCCGAACTCCGCGCCATCGCCGAGCTCGCCGCCCGCCACGACCTGCTGGTCATCAGCGACGAAATCTACAACCTCTTCTGCTACGATCAGCCCTTTGTCAGCATGGCCGGGCTGTACGACAACACCCTCCTGCTGCGGGGCATGTCCAAAAGCTACGCCATGACCGGCTGGCGCATCGGCTGGGCGACCGGCCCGTCGGCCATCATCGAAAAGATGACCATGCTCCAGCAGTACACCTTCGTCTGCGCGCCGTCCATGGTCCAGGCCGCCGCCGTCGTCGCCCTCCAGCAGGACCTCTCCGAGCAGGTCGCCGCCTACCGCCACAAACGCGACATGGTCTACGACGCCCTGGGCGAGAGTTTCGGCCTGGTCAAGCCCGGCGGCGCCTTCTACGCCTTCGTGCCCGCCCCCGGCGGCGATGCCACCGCCTTCGTCAAACGCGCCATCGACCATAACGTCCTGGTCATTCCGGGCAATGTCTTCAGCCAGCGTGATACCCACTTCCGCATCTCCTACGCCACCGGCAACGAAAAGCTCAGCCAGGGCCTGGAGATCCTGCGCGACCTGGCCTGACCGCCGCCGCGGCCAGCCCCGCCGCCGCACTCGCCTACCTTATCGCTTGGACCGGCCGGTCAATCTGGTATACTCCCGCCATGCCACACCTGATCTTCCTGGCCATCCTCGTCGGCTCGGTCCTCTTTGCCGTCTGCTTCGAGTCCATTCGCCTGCGCGTCCATCGGCGTCGCCGCCGGGCCGAGCTGCGAACCCGCCCCGCCGAGCCCGGCTGGGAGGACATCCTCCGCCGCAACGTCGCCCTCTATCGCCGCCTGCCGGCCGAGCTGCGTAGCCAGCTCCACGGGCTTATGCACATCTTCCTCGACGAGAAAACCTTCCAAGGCTGCCACGACCTGACCGTCACCGACGAGATGAAGCTCACCATCGCCGCCCAGGCCTGCATCCTCCTGCTCAACCGCGACAGCGACATCTACCCCACCCTCCAAACCGTCCTGATCTACCCCCACGCCTACATCGCCGAGAATGTCTACGCGGGCAATGGCCTGTGGAGCGACGAGCAAACCCGCCTCGGCGAGAGCTGGCACCGCGGGGCTCTCATCGTCACCTGGGACCACGCCCGGACCACCTCCGCCGACCCGCACGACGGCCATAACGTCGTGCTCCACGAGTTCGCCCACCAGCTCGACAGCGAAGACAGCCCCGCCGACGGAGCCCCGCCCCTGCCCGACCGCAGCAGCTACCTCTCCTGGGCCCGCATCTGCCACGACGAATTCGAGCACCTCCAGGACGCCGCCGAACACCACCGCCGCGACGTCCTCGACAGCTACGGCGCGACCAACCCGGCCGAGTTCTTCGCCGTGGCCACCGAAGCCTTCTTCGAAAAGCCCCGCGCCCTGCAGCGCAAGCACCCCGCTCTCTACGACGAATTCAGCCGCTACTACCGCATGGACCCCGCCGCCTGGCGTGAGGAGGACGACCAATGAAAACCGCAAGCATCCTCGGCACACGCATCGACTGCGCCTGTGGCCGCGTTCACGACATCGCACCGGCGGAGCTGCTCTACGGGCCCGACGCCATCGCCCAATTGCCCACCCTCGCCGCTCGCGCCACCGCCGGGCGATCCGTGGCCGTCCTCGCCGATGCCCGCACCCACGCCGTCGCCGGCTCGTCCATCGCAGACGTTCTCACCGACGCCGGCTGGGCCGTGCGAACCATCCTGCTACCCGACCGCCACGGCCAATCGCCCGTCTGCGACGACATCACCCGCGACGAACTCCTGCCGCAATTGACCGGCATCGACCTGCTCGTGCCCGTCGGCGGCGGCGTCCTCAGCGACCTGGCCAAATGGCTCAGCCAGGACACCGACGCAGCCGTCGTCACCTTCGCCACCTGCGCCAGCATGAACGGCTACACCTCAGCCAACATCGCCCCGACCATCCGCGGCGTGAAATCCCTCGCCTACGGCGAGCCGGTCTACGCCCTCGCCGCCGATCCGCAGATCCTCCGCGAGGCGCCCTACGAGCTGACGGCCTCGGGGCTCGGCGATGTCTTGGCCAAGAGCGTTTCCGGCGTGGACTGGCTGCTGAACCACCTGCTGTTCGACGATTATTACTGCCCGGCCTCGGTGCAGCTCGTGGCCGACATTGAACCGCTCTACCGCGAGAACCCCGCAGCTGTGCGCGACCGCAAACCGGCCGCCATTGACGCCCTCTTCGACGCCCTGCAACTGACCGGCGTGGCGATGACCATGGCTGGCACGAGCGCACCGGCCAGCGGCGGCGAACACCTCATCAGCCACAGCCTCGACATGCTCGCCTCGGCCCGACAGACCGGCCACGACCTCCACGGCCGCCAGGTCGGCGTGGGCGTGATCCTCGCATCGGCCTGCTACCAGCTCGTGCTCGGCTGCGAATCGCCCGACTGGCAAGTGCCGCGACACGCCATCGACCGCACCTTGTGGGGCCCGCTGGCCGACGTCGTCGAAGAGCAATTCGCCGCCAAGCGAGACCGCCTCGACCAGGCCGCCGCGCAACTCCGCACCGGCAGCAACTGGGACACCCTCCGCAGCCAGCTCGCCCCGCGCTGCCCCGACCCGGCCGCCATCCGACACTGCCTCACCACCGCCGGGGCCGCCGCCACCGCAGCCGACATCGGCGCGACGCCCGAACTGCTCACCGACGTCCTCACCCACGCCGACGAGATCCGCCCGCGATACACCATCCTCGACCTGGCCCGGCTGGTCGGCATCCTGCCAGGCCAGGCCGAGCAGATTATCGACACCTGGGCCCGCTAAGCCCCACCACTGCCCTGCTCTATCCCGGCCAGGTTCCATGCCTATGCTCGCACAGGCATGCTTGGAATGCATGCTTACGCTCGCAGCCGCCCGCACGGGTGGGCAGGTGAATCGTCCCGCAACATGCTTCGAGCCCCCTGAATGGCCGGCCCAAAATCATGTCGCACACTCGCCCGGCTGCGACGCAATCAAATACTTTACACATCGTAAGGTTTCGATATAATGAGTCGTCATGTCGGCAAGCAAATCCAAACAACCCGAGCTGATTCCGATGGACTCTCTCGACCGCACGGCCGAGTTCCTCAAGATTCTCGCCCACCCGGTTCGCATCCGCATGATCAACATCCTCATGCAGGGTCGGTTCAGTGTCGGGCAGATCGCCGAGCTGTGCGACCTGCCGCCCCACCAGGCCAGCGAGCACCTTCGCCTGATGAAAGGCCACGGCCTGCTCAGCAGCGAGCGATCCGGCCGAACCGTCTACTACCGCACGAGCGACCCGCGCTTGCCGGGCCTGATGAACTGCATCCGTAAAGCCTGTTCCACCATGACCCCCAGCCAGGAGTAACCCATGTCCAATTCCCCCAAGACCATCTGCATCGTCGGCGGCGTCGCCGGCGGCGCTTCGTGTGCGACTCGCTGCCGCCGGCTCGACGAGCAGGCCGAGATCATCCTTTTTGAGCGAGGGCCGTATGTCTCCTTCGCCAACTGCGGGCTGCCCTATCACATCGGCGGGGCCATTGCCGAGCGGGATGACCTGCTCGTCCAGACCCCCCAGGGGCTCCAGAAGCGATACAACATCGACGTCCGCGTCAAACACGAGGTCGTCGCGGTCAACCCGGCAGACAAAACCATCACCGTGCGCGACCTCGACAGCGACGCCGAAACAACCCAGCCCTACGATGCCCTCGTGCTCAGCCCCGGAGCCGAGCCGATCCGTCCGCCCTTTGCCAAAGCCGCCGCCGACCGCGTGCTGAGCCTGCGGAACATGGAAGACATGGACGCGATCATCAAGGCCATCGAAAAACGCAAGCCCACCCGGGCCGCCGTCATCGGGGCCGGGTACATCGGCCTGGAGATGACCGAAGCGCTCCACGAGCGGTCCATCGGCGTGGACCTCATCGAGCTGCTGCCGCAGGTCTTCGCGCCGGTCGACCCGGAGATCGCCGCACCGCTGGCCCAGCACCTGCAGGACAAGGGCATCGCGTTGCACCTCGGCCATGCCGTGGAGTCGATCGAGCCGACCGACCGCGGCGTGAACCTGGCGATGGACAACGGCCGAACCATCCCGGCCGACCTGGTCATCCTCGCCATCGGCGTCAAGCCGGAGGTCGACCTGGCCCGGCGGGCGGGGCTGGCCATCGGCAAGACGGGCGGGATTCAGGTCGACGCTCACATGCAGACGTCCGATGCTTCGATCTGGGCCGTCGGCGACGCCATCGAGGTCGAGCATTTCGTCGGCCAGACGCCGTCGCTGATTCCCCTGGCCGGGCCGGCCAATCGCCAGGGGCGCATCGCCGCGGACAACATCTTCGGCGGCAGCAGCGTCTACAAAGCCACCCAGGGCACGGCCGTCTGCAAGGTCTTTGACCTGACGGTCGGCATGACGGGCCAGTCGGCCAAAGCGATGGACAAAGCCGGCCGGAGCTACGAGACCGTTTTCGTCCACCCGGCCAGCCACGCCAGCTACTACCCCGGCGGTTGCCAGATCACACTCAAGCTGCTGTACGACCCGGCCGACGGGACCATCCTCGGCGCCCAGGCCGTCGGCGGTGAGGGCATCGACAAACGCATCGACGTCCTGGCCACGGCCCAGCGGGCGGGCATGAAGGTCCAGGACCTCGTCGACCTCGAACTGAGCTACGCCCCGCCGTACGGCTCGGCCAAGGACCCGGTCAACTACGCCGGCTTCGTGGCCAGCAATGCCATGGCCGGCCTGAGCCCGCTGTGCCATACCGCCGACATGCTCCAGCCGGGCGAGGCGGTGCTGCTGGATGTACGCACACCCGGCGAGGTCGCCAAGGGAACCATCCCCGGTGCCGTGCACATCCCCATCGATGAACTGCGCAGCCGGCTGGACGAACTGCCCGCCGACAAACCCATCCGCGTGTTCTGCCAGGTGGGTCTGCGTGCCCATCTTGCGTGCCGGACGCTTCGGCTCAACGGCTTCGACGCGAGCAACTACACCGGCGGATACAAGACCTTCCAGGCCGTCACCTGGACACCGGTCGATAGCGAAACCGTCTGGGATCACACCCACCAGGTCCCCCACCAGCCGAGCAAGAAAAGCTGACCTGCCCCGCTCCTGTCCGCAGGGCTTGACGAGGGTGGCAGCACGAAATGCCGTGTTGCCCAGCCACCCCGTTGGGGATCAATTTTAGTCCTGTTGGACGCCTTCGTCGATGCGCTGCTGGAGGTTGACGATAGGTCGCGTCATAGCCAGGCCGCCCAGCAGGAGATAGTCGCACCCGACGAGTTGGGTGCGGGCGGCCTTGTTGACCAGGAGCTTCCGGCCGCTCTCGAGATGCTGCTCGTCGGGCACGGCCTTGCGGAGGTCGAGTGAGTTGACCTTGGTGAACTGGCTGGTGCGGAGGATCGCGTCGGCGAGGCGAGCGGTCATGATGCGGGAGGCATCGAGGCCGGCCTTGCTCTGACGACGGTTGCGGAGGTCGACCACGCCGATGGTACCGGCCGGGTTGACTCCCCGGAGCAGCCGTTCGACGAGCACGCCGGCGAGGCGTTCATGCTGCGACCAATGTGCCTGGGCCGACGCCTGGGCCAGGACGCGCCCATCGGCCCGGCGCACCAGGCGAACCTCACAGGTGACGATGCGGTGCTGGCTGGCTACGGATTCATCCAGGCTCGGCCGGCTGGGCTGGAGATCGGCCTGGGGGGCGGG
>CAZCDM010000012.1:0-5806 GCA_964497475.1 uncultured Planctomycetaceae bacterium | reverse complement strand
CCTGCTGAGGACGAAGGGGTTGTGACGATACCGGCGGTGCAGGCGGAGGCGAGGCTGACCGCGGCGATTTGCGAGCCTTCAGCTCAGCCCGGAGATGGGCTTTATCGTCGACCGGAGGGGCCAGCCGGGTCCAGGGCGTAACGGCGGGCCCCTGGTACGCGCGTCGGCGGACGGGCTGGGAGGCGGGCTGACTGGCAGCGGCCTGGGGGGGCGATTCTCTCCTCGGCTGGGCGATCAGCGCCCAGGGCGGCCGATTGAGGCGCGTCGGATCGGGTGAGGCCTCTGGTGGCCTCGGCTGGGAAGCCGGCTGCGAAGCGACCGGCACGGGCTGCGTCCGGGGCGAGTCGATCGTGCGCCACGGTCCGCCGGGGTCGGGCTGGGCCTGGAGGGGCGCCGCCCCCACAGCCAGCAGGCCGATGAAGAGCCAATGGATTCTGCGGTGGGGGATAATGGAGCGGTCCTCCGCCGGGCCGGCGGGCGTGGGTTATTTTGCTTTGTCCAGCTGGGGTTTGGCCAGAGCGTAAAGCACGATGTTCGCGCCGAAGGCCCGGGCCGAGTCGGGCAGGTAGCTTACGGCATCGGCGGCGACGTGCCCGTCGATGGTGTCGTGGATCCCGTAGGGCGCCAGAATCACCGAAGGGTTCTCACCGCGCGAGTAGACCGTAAGGGGGTCGGGCGGGGTGGAAAACAGCCGGAGGAATTCACTGGCCCGTTGCGGGTCGATGATCTTCGGCCCGCGGAAATCGCCCGCCTTGCCTGTCATCAACGGCGAGGTGGCCGAAACGGCCCGCTCGGACATGTTCTTGCCCTCGAGAATCTTCTCGATATTCTTCTCGGCGGCACGGGCGAAGTCTCTGGACCCGCCGATGGCGTTGAAGAAAATCACGCCGCCCTTATCGACATAGCTGCGGAGGGCATCGATCTGCTTCTGGGAAAGGGTGAAGCGATCGGTTCCGATCACCCAGATGATATCCATGCTGTTGACCTTCTTGCTGTCGACGCCCTCGATCGGGGTATGGGCGATACGAACGCGGTTCTCGACCTCGGTTTTTCGGGAGAGGCTCTCCATCGCGTAGGGCTGGGTGTTCCAGTTGCCGTCGTGCTTGAGCCAGCCGACCTTGACGGTGTGCTTGGGCTTGCCGGGGGGCGGGTCGAAAATCGGCCTCATGCGCATGAGGTTGTAGTTGCCGCCGATCCCGTACATCATCAGGTTCAGCCCGAGGGGGTGGTTGACCTGATCGCGGAGGAAGTCGCGTTTCTGCCACGAGGCGGTGATATCCTCGCCGAGGACGATGGCGATCAGCCGGGACCCGTCGGAGATGGCCCAGGCGGGGACCTGATTGGCGCCGCTGTCGATCTTGACATAGCCCTGGTAAATGGGGCTTCGATCGGTCTGCTCCTGGAGGGTGTAGTAGGGTTTGGACTTGGGGGCCTCGGCCCGCTGGGCCTTGTACAGTTCGGGCAGAGCTTTCTTGGCCGACTCGACAAAGGGCTTGGTATTCCGCCCGACCGGCACGAAGATCATGAGCCCGCCGCGGAGAGTATATTCGCGGAGCTTGTCCCATTCGGCCTGGCTGAGCTGGATTTCCTTATCCCCCTCAATCAGGAGGATAGGCGCGTCGAGCAGCGACTGGATATCGCCGGTGATCTTGACGATCTGCCAGCGGAGTTTCCGCTCGAACTGCCGATGGGCATAGTCGGTAAAGCGAGGCAGATCGCGGGAGTGCGTATTCCACCCGCTGTCTTTGCCGTACTCGAGCTTGCTGACAGCCAGGGGGATCCGCGCCCTGGCCAGGAAGATCAGCTCAAAGGCGGCCCGAACGCGGGGGCCCCAGTAGCCGCTGTAGCTCGGCCCGCCGGGGCTTGGTTCGGCCAGCTTGGCCAGGGCGATATCGTACCAGTCGTACTTGCCAATGTACTTCCGCCCGGAGCGCATGCCCAGCTGCTGGATGCAGAAGGCCGAGTAGCTGTTGCGGATGAAGTCGGGCTTGAAGTTCTTGTTGAGGTAGTCCCAGCCTTCGTCGACATTCTTCTGATAGCGGTATCGACCGGCGCCCCGTTCCAGGGCGTCGCGGCAGGTATACAGGCTGCTCAGGGCCGCTGCCGTCATGCGGACATCGGTGGCCATGCTGGTTTTCGGATCGCCGTCGAGCGCCCAGCCGCCATCCTTCTGCTGGGTCTTGATCCAGTTGGCCTCGGCAAGCTGGAAGATGCGTTTTTTCAATTCGAGCTGTGCGAGGTAGCTCTCCCACATGGCTGCCAGGGCAAACTGCCCGGACATGTTATCGCCAAGGCGGTCCGGGCCGACCTCGCCCCAGGCGCCGCGGAACCCCGAGCGTTTATTTCCCACCAGAAGCCAGCGGAGATCATCCTCAAGCTGTTTGAGGTACTTCGACTTTTCGTCTTTTTTCTCCTCGGCAATGACCTTGGCCAGCGACATCGCTCGAAGAGAGCGGAATTGAGTGTTATTGATCTTCATGCCCATGAGAAATTCCAGGGCCTTTTCCATGCGTGGGTTGTTCTGGGGCGTCTGGCCGCCTTCGAGCAGGGCGTAGACGATGACGGCCGTGGGGAACCCATGCGGCAGGTGGTGGTTTCGCTCGTAATGATGCGTCTGCCAGTGGCCGTCCGGATGCTGCAGCGACCAGAGATAGCGGGTGACGCGATCGATGGCGCGTTGGACGTCTTCGTCGGTGGTCTCTCGCACAGCCGAGAAGGCCGGCACGGCCAGAAGCAGACTCACGATCAAAATGCAGGACAGAACTTTCTTCATACCAGTACTCCTTGACAACAGGCGGGCACGTTGATTCATGCGTGCCGACTTATTTCTTCTTTGTTTTTCGTAGTACATTCTCGAGTGACCCGCGATAACCGCTGTGCGGGAAGGATTTCCGTAAGGCGTTGACGGCAGGGCCGGCTTTGGCGGCAGGACCATTTTTGATGTATTGATTGGCGACATAGAACAATAGTCGCGGCATGATATCCTGGGCCGAGCGAATGCTCCGGGAGTAGCTCATCAGCGTCTGGCCGTAACCGGTCGGGGGCAGCCCGCTGGCGGCCTGCATCTGAATCGGCCACTGCTCGATAGGCCAGAGCACTTTCTTGGCGGCCATCTGGTACAGCTGGGCCGCCTGTTTGTGATCGCCCTCTGCCTGGAACATATTCGCCAGACCCACCAGAAAGGCATATTGATCCGAGGGGGTCTTGCAGACCTTCATAAGCGCCCGCAGGAGATGGTTGGCCTTGGTGGAAAGCTTCCCCTGGCCCAACGTCCTGCCGAGATTGTACAGGTCGAGCCTCTGGCTGATCTGGAAGCTGGCCTTGGCGTTTTGGAGAGTCTCCATGGCCTTTTGGGCCGCTCCGACGACATCGCCTGACTGGATGAGGATGTTGACCGATTCATATTCCATCCGCCAAGGCATCTCCGGGTCGAAGGTGATCTGCTTGATCTGCTCCGCAACGGCCGACGCACCGGCAAAGTCGATCCGATTCCACCACCAGCGCTGGATGGGCGTGACGTAAAAATGATTAAATGCATTCTTGAGGCAGTAGAGTTCCTGCGGCTTGCCGGACCAGCGGGCCGCCTCCTGCCGCCATCGGTCACCTCGAACCTTGAGATAGTCCTGTTCCGAATTGACCGTATCCCAGACGACGATTCGATTGATGGCGTCCAGCTCGCCCGTAGCCGCGCGCGGGCCGAACACCCGCTGGACATACTGCGTACCTTCGGCATACTCTTTCTGCGCCGAGAAGCAGCTCAGGCGCTCGTTCATCCACGCATTCCAGCGCGCAGCGCCGGGAAAATACTGCATCGCCCACTCCAGCAGATTCGCCTGCACGGGGTAATTCTTTGCCGCCGACATGGCTTTGATCTGCCGGTCGATGACATCCTGCGTCAGTGGATGACGCGAAAAATGCTGCTGCATCACGCGGACCCAGCGGTCGCGCGGCTCGACGAGGACCTGCTTGTAGTAATAATCCACAAGGTCGTTGATGGCCTTGATCGTCCAGGCATCGGCGGGATACTTTTTGAGCATCTCATCGCCAATTTCCTCCATGTGACGCGTCTGGCCGTCCTTGATCCGCTTCTGCAGCTCGTCGTACTGCTTCTTGGCGGGGCTTTTTTCATCCTCTTCGGGAATCTTGTATTCCTCACGGGCCTTGGCAACGTAGGGCGCAAGATAGTTGTGCTTCTCGGCGAGGGTCTTGATTTCCTCGAAGCTTTCCTTGCTCCAGCATTCCTTGCTCAACAGCTTGCCCGCCTCGGCCTGGGCGTTTTCTTTCTGTTTCGCGGCGACATACAGCTCCAGCCGTTTTTTAATGCCGTCGCGAATCCGCTGGACGTTGGCTGCGTAGCCTTTCTCTTCTTCGGCCAGAACGTCCAGCACCACATCAACCTGCGAGGCGTCGCCCTTGTCGGCCTTCTCGCGTGCCTGAATAAACCACCAGTTGATCACCTCGTCCCGCCACGACCCGATGGGGTAATGCTTCAGATACCAGCGGGCAGCCTTGACGTATTCCGCGTATCGCCGCTTACGGTAAAGATCCGCCAGACGATTCCGGAATCGACCACCCAGCGTGGAATAGCCCGGCCAGGTCTCCATCAGCTCGGCGTGGATTGCGCCGGCTTGGGATTCGTTCTTCTTGCGCTGCGCATCCTCGGCCAGCAGCAGAAGCAGGCCCATTTTGCGCGGATCGCCCTCGGGCCAGGCTTCGAGGTACTCGGTTTTCTGCTCCTCGGCCTTGGGGCGGCGCCTGCGGGCCAGGCCCCGGATGATCTTCGCTTCGCGGCTTTTGTCTTCCGGGTCGTCCTTATACTCCTCGGCCTGGCGGAGCAGTTCAATATGCGCGAACTTCCAGCCGGTGGGCAAATCCTGCCCGTGATAGGCGAAGGTTTTATCCAGAATGGACAACGCGCGAATAGCTCGACCTGGCGTATCGGCAACGATCAGAATCCGATTGGCCCATCCCAGCCCCGGGGCGATATCCAGCGAATACCCCGAGGTTCGCACATGCGGAAACCACATTGCCGTATGCCCGTACCGCCACCAATAATCGCCGTGCTTCCGCCAGTCGATCCGAGCATTGAAATCCAGCGGCACGCGCCCGAGCCGCTTGCCAATGTCCTCCAAAAAGTCCAGCCATTCGTCATGCTTTTTCTGCCCGCGCAGCACCGCAAGACGATAGCCACAGGCATACTTGGCCGCCTTCGAGTCGGGGAACTTTTTGAGAACCGCCTCGATGGCCTCGTCCCTGCCCTTCCAGTCTTTCAACCGGCGACGACAGTCCGCCAGCTGCAGATACGCAACGGGGACCTGATCGTCATCGGGATACTTTTTGACGAACTCGGCGAGAGCGGCCTCGGCCTTTTTCCAGTCGCCCAGCTTATACACCTTCAACGCCGTATTGTAACTGCGGTCCGCTTCCTGCCACGGCTTCTGTGCACCCATCGCACCGCACGGGATCAGCGGGAGGATCGCCGCAATTGAAACAAGCAGCCATCGGCGGTAGAGTCCTGCGTTCATTCCGATTCCTTTCTTGGTCTGTTGACCACGGCAGCCAGGTCGGATAGTCCGGCGGCGAACCCAGTCGGGTTCACCACATATGCAACACGCCCAAAGCCGATACAGGCCGCTGTTTTCTCCTGCAAATGCAGCAGAGACGTGTATCATACGCAAGGCGGTCTTGCCTGGCAAGGATTTCACCGCCGATTTGGGCTGGAGTGACTGACATTTTTTTCTGGCGCGATGTTAGCCCGCATTTCTCCCCGGCAGAATAAGGAATCGGCCGCCAGACCGTGGTATTC
>CAZCDM010000011.1:0-29976 GCA_964497475.1 uncultured Planctomycetaceae bacterium | reverse complement strand
CTTCGCCACCGCGGCGTAATACCGGCCCGGAAGAGATATTCAGCAAGCCCTACTTTATATGCACCCCACATAAACATCCTCTATGGGATGGCTGTGCGATGGGTTCACTCGTCATGCCGCGTCTCCCTTTTTCGCACCGCCCCGCACGGGCGTGGCTGGCCCACACAGGGTCACATACATAGTAATCGCACGCCCTGAGGCGGGTCATTCCCTCCGGGTGAGGTGAAAGGCTGGAATGATGCACAAACCCAGCGCTTCAGCGGCGGCGTTACGAGCCGGGCTGGCAGGGTGCGTCGCTGGCGGGCGTTTGGGCGGGCTGGCCCTCGATGAACCGTTCGAGCATCTCACGGGCCTCGTTGTCGGTGAACTGCTTGGGCGGGTGCTTCATGGTGTAGGCACTGATGCCCAGGACGGGGCCGGCCTGGCCTCGGTCGCGGGCGAGCTTGCAGACGCGGATGGCGTCGATGGTCTCGCCGGCGGAGTTGGGGCTGTCTTCCACGCTCAGGCGGGCCTCGATGTGCAGCGGCACGCCGCCGAAGCCACGGGCCTCGATCCGCAGGGCACAGACCTTGTTGTCCTTCTGCCACGGGACGAACTCGGCCGGGCCGATGTGCACGTCGTCGTCGGCCAGCGGCACGGGCAGCTGCGACTGGACGGCGTCGGTCTTGGAGATTTTCTTATGCTTGAGGCGGGAGCGTTCGAGCATGTTCAGGAAGTCGGTATTGCCCGCCCAGTTGAGCTGGTAGGTGTGGTCGATCTTCGCGCCGCGCTCGTGCATCATCCGGGCCAGAACGCGGTGGGTGATCGTCGCGCCGACCTGGGCCTTGATGTCGTCGCCCACGCACGGGATGCCCGCGTCGGTGAACCGCTTCGCCCAGGCCGGTTCGGAGACGATGAACACCGGGATGCAGTTGATGAGGCTCACGCCGGTTTCCAGGCAGCACTCGGCGTAGAACTCGGTGGCCTGCTGGCTGCCGACGGGCAGGTAGTTCATGAGGATCTCCGCGCCGGTGTCGCGCAGGACCTGGCAGATGTCGTCTTTGGTCGCCGGGGCCTGGTCGGCCAGGCGGAAGGCCTGCGTGGGGGGGAACTCGGCCATGTGCTCCGGAATGCCGTCCAGCGGGCAGCCCATCGCGACGGTCACGTCGGAGGTGAACTTGTCGAAGAAGACGGTGGTGTTGTTGGGCTCGGCAAAGATGGCTTCGTGCAGCGGTCGGCCGACCTTGCGGGCGTCGACGTCGATGGCTGCGACGATGTCGATATCGCCTGGCCCGTAGCCGCCCAGTGTCGGATGGGCCAGGCCGACGACTTCCTGGTCCTTCTCGAAGACGTCACGGTAGTAGTGAATTCCCTGAACGAGCGAGGAAACACAGTTTCCCACGCCCACGACTGCTACTCGAATTGAATCCATATTGTCAACCTCTCGGCGGCAGGTGGCCGGCCACCTGTCAGTGAAGAATGTGTTAAAAAGACAGCGTATTGTATGTCCGGCCCCGCCGGGGGTCAACGACCGGGCGCGTCGGTTTTTTATGCCGCTCAGCCCGGGCGGATGTGCAGGAGGAACTCTGCATTGCCGCCCTTGCCGATCAGTGGCGATTCGATCCTGCCGGCCGGGGCCAGGCCCAGCTCGCAAAGCTGGGCGTCGACGGCGGCGAGAACCTCATCGAGCTGCTCGCCGGTCAGGGGTTTGTAGGGTCGCCGGCCTTGCAGTTTGGCGTACTCGAAGTGGGGCTTGAGCAGGGAGACGATCTGCCCGCGGGGTTTCAGCCAGGCCGTCGCGGCCGGTGCGATCAACCGCTGCGGCGTGACCGATACGTCGATGACGACGAGGTCGACCGGCTCGGCTACCTCCGCGTGCAGGGCGTTGGTCCGCTCGTGGACGACGACGCGCGGACCGTTGCGGAGCGTCCAGGCCAGGGCGCCGTAGCCGGTGTCGATGGCGTGGACACGAGCGGCCCCGCGTTGCAGGAGGCAGTCGGTGAATCCGCCGACGTTGCAGCCGAAGTCAGCGCAGAGCATGTCGGCCGGGTCGATGGCGAAGGCTTCGAGGGCGGCGGCGAGCTTGGCCCCTGCGCGGGAGACGTAATCGGACGGATCGGGCATGGGGGTATTGTAGCGTCAGGGGGCGGCTGTGTCAGTCACGCCCCGCCGCGTCGCAGCCGGCGGAGGATCGCCGCAGCCGCGACGAAGCCCGAGCTGAGCAGCACGATGACCGCGCCGCTGGGCAGGTCGGTCACCGCCGAGAGGAGGAACCCGCCCAGGCCCGAGGCTGCTCCGATCGCCACGGCCAGGGCTGTCGCCCGGCGCGCCCCGCGCGTCAGCTGGAAAGCCGCCGCGGCCGGGTTGGTCACCAGCGAGTAAATCATCAGCCCGCCGACGGTCTGGAAGTTGACGGTCATCACCGCCGCGGTCAGCAGCAGAAAGCCCGTCCACACGCCCGTAGCGCGAATGCCCGCCGCGGCTGCGTCGTGCCGGCTGAAGAGAATCGCCCGCATTTCCTTGCCGAAGAGCGTGACGTAGGCTGCCATCGCCCCGCCGGCGGCGAGCATCCACCAGAGGTCCGCCCAGCGGCACAGCGCCAGGCTGCCCCACAGCAGCGAGCGGATGTGATTGTCGCTGATGCCCAGCCGCCCGTAAAAACCCAGGCCCAGAAACGCCGCCCCCATCGTCACCGAAAACAGCAAGCCCATGACGACGTTGGTGTCCATGTGAATTTTTCGCGGGTCGGCGTAGCCCAGCAGCAGCGCCATGCCGGCCGCCCCGCCCAGGGCCGGGGCCAGCAGCATCGTTCCGTCCAGGCCGACCAACGGCCCGACGACCGCACCGGCCAGGGCGGCATGGGCGACGCACACGCCGAGGAAGGGAATCCGCATGCCGACGATGTAGACGCTCAGCAGGCCGCTCGACCCGCCGGCGATCAGCCCGCCGAGAAGCACCGGTGCCCAGAAGGCCAGGTCAATCATCGCCGCCCCCTTCGGGCACGACGGCCCAGCGTCGTCCGCTGCGCGTCACGGCCAGTCCGGGCCCGTAGAGCGAGGCGATGCGTTCGTTGGTGAGGACGACCTCGGCCGATCCGTCATCGATCACGCGCCCGCCGTCGAGCAGCACGACGCGGTCGAGGCAGCCGGGCAGGACTTCCAGCTCGTGGCAGACGAGGATCACGCCGAGGCTGGTCTCGGCGGCGAGTTGTTCGACCGTCGCGACGATGCGTTCCCGCCAGCCGAGGTCGAGGTTCGCCGTTGGCTCGTCGAGCAGCAGCAGCTTGGGCTGCTGGGCCATCGCGCGGGCGATGAGGGTTTTGCGTTGCTCGCCGCCGGAGATTTCCCCGAAGCCTCGCCCGGCCAGTTCGCCCAGGCCCAGCCGGTCGATCCATGTATCGACGCGTTGCCAATGCGTCCGGCCGAGGGGTCGCAGCAGCCCGGCCCGGCCGGTCTGACCGATGGCGACGACCTCGCGGACCGTCAGGGGCAGTTCGCTGATCTGCGGGAGGTGCTGGGGCACGTAGCCGACGCGGCGTCGCAGCCGAGCCAGGGCTCCGCCGCCGAGCTGGCCGACGGGCTGGCCGAGGATTTCGACCCGCCCGGTGACGTGATGGGCCAGGCCCAGCAGGCAGTGCAGCAGCGTGCTCTTGCCCGCGCCGTTGGGCCCGAGCAGCGCGACGATCTGCCCGGCCGGTGCGGCAAGGTCATCGACGCGGAGTATGGTTCGCCCGCCGGCGCGGACGGCGAGGCCTTGCAGGGCGATGGCCGGGGGCGTCATCGCCCGAGCCCCTCGACGAGGGCGGCGGTGTTGACCCGCAGCAACTCATCGAAGCCCTCTGGCCCGGCGGCGGGGGGAAAGTTGTCCAGCACGATCACGGCTGCGTCGAGCCGGTCGGCCAGGGCGTCGGCCACGCGCCGGCCCTCGGGGCGATTGGCAATGAGTGCGGTGGCGTCGGCCTGGCGGGCGGCCTGGGCGGCGCGGGCCAGCTCGGCCGGGCTGGTTGCATCGGCCGCCGAGAACGTGCCCGCTACCGCCAGCCCGGCCCAGCGACAGAAGGCAGCCTGGTGGCCGCTGGTCAGCACGGCCTGGCCGGCGAGCGGCGCGAGCTTGGTTTTGCATTCAGCGGCCAGTGCGTTGATGCGCGCGGCGATCTCGGCCAGTCGCGCATCGGCGGTGCTGCGGTCGAGCAGGCCCTGGGCGATCAGTGCGTCGGCTGTCTGCTTACAGGCGGCGAGGTAGCTGGCCGGCTCGCCCAGGCCTCCGGGCAGGGAGATTTCCGCAATGGTCAGGCCCCCCTCGGTTGCCCCGGCGAGTTTGGCATCGAGGGGCTTTTGGAAGTCCAGCCGAAGCAGCACGCGACAGCGACGCAGCGAGGCGACCTGGCTGGGGCGGATGTCAAAATGCCCCGGACACATGCCCGGCCCGGCCAGCAGCTCGATGGGCGCATCCTCGCCGAGTACGTCCGCCGCCGCCGAGGCAAGCAGCGTGTTCGTCGCGGCTACGTCCGCCGGCCCGTCGGCCTGGCGATCGCACCCGGCCAGCAGCGATGAGACAACCGCCAGCAGAACAAGGAAAGAATGTCGTTTTCGTACGATCATGGACTTTTGCCAAAATAGCCATCTTTCGAGGCGAAGCGAACCAGTACTCCCGGCTTGCCGAGTGAAGTGTACCACGTCGACGCGCCCAGTGGTGCCTCCGGTGCGGTCGTAACCGGATCATCCGGCCTAGGGCCCATGCTCCAGAGTACCCATTGGACGGGTGTTTCCGGGCCGGTCTGTCGTGAACCTGTTTGCGATTGGCAGCGTGGGAAGTCATCGGGAATCCAAAGTTCAAATGTCCCGGCCGGGCTGCTGTTGAGCACCTGCGGCCCCGTCGTGGCGTACTTGTAGGTATGCCCCGGGTGAAATTCATCTTCGACGGCAGCGGCCAGGCCGGTTTCTTCGTCCCCTGGAACGTAGTTGCCTTCTGCCAGTTCGCGAGGCAGTCGGCAGTAGTGGTCTATCAGGTTTGGATTGCAACTGACGCGCACTGGAGGATAGGTCCGGTCGTGCTCTTCGGCGTAGAGTTCCAGTGCCATGCCCAAGCCGTTCAGCTCCGCATGGACCCGACAAGCCCGGGCCAGCTCACGAGCAGAGGCCAGCGAAGGCATGATCACTGAAACCAGCAATGCGATGATGGCGATGACCACCAACAGCTCGACCAGCGAAAAGCCCGATCTGTCCGCCATGGCGGTCATGCGGTTCGTCGGCGGAGCAGAAGCAGCCCTCCCGGCCCGAGCAGAAGCAGACTGACCGGCTCGGGTACGATTTCGGTCACGAAGACTTCGTACCCATTTTGGCCGGCGTCGGACGCTTCCTGATTGACAATGCCATAGAGGTCGAACCATCCGGTGGG
The DNA here is from genome assembly GCA_964497475.1 of uncultured Planctomycetaceae bacterium. GTDB lineage: Bacteria > Planctomycetota > Phycisphaerae > SM23-33 > SM23-33 > CAZCDM01. The sequence continues at coordinate 24,600 of CAZCDM010000011.1, read as the reverse complement.
CGCCTGGCCGAGATCCTCTAGCGGCATACGCAGGGTGACGGATCGCCCCTGATCGTCCTCGGCAAGGCAGATGCGGCTATCCCAATCGATCCCATTCCAGCCACTCGCATCGGTCAGCGTAATGTCATTCAGCCGGACGTACATGCCCTGGTAATGCTCGGCTCCGCTGGAGCGGTCGGAGTCAAACATCGGGAAGAGGGGGTCGTAATTCGGGTCGTCGGTCGGGACGTACAGATCGGCTATCGTAAGTATTTCGGCTGTGGGCAGGCCGTAATTCTGGGTTTCCATTGTGATGGAGAAATTGTTGGCCGTGCCGGTATTGTGCCCTTCGTTGACGTTCCGCTTACCGGCGTGTGCGCCGGATGTATTCGCCGTAACCGTAACCAGATCGCCACGACGGAATTGCGCGCCCGTATTCGGATCGCCGTTGGTGTAATTCAGCCGATTCATTTCATCGGTCCATTCGGTCAGCGAATAGGTCTGCCCACTGACCCAAGGCAGTGAGCTGTAATTCTGCCCCATCCACAAAGCCGTTCCGCCCCGATCACTGCCAATGCCCTGAATGAAAATCTGCCACTGGGCACCCATGACGCCATCGGTTTCTGCATCGGCATCCCAGGTCGAATCGAGCATCTGCTCGGGGTTGTTCAGGATCACGCCGGTAAGGGTAAACGGCACCGTACCTGACCAGGCGCTCGACCCATCGGCATTGACGGCCTGGAGGGCCCAGTTTGTTTCGGCCAGGGCGGCCGGACAGAGAGCCAGCACGAGAGCAAACACAAACGCAGCGGTGGAGCGGGTAGAGAGCATGATAGAACCTTTCTTAGCAAGCAGTGAAGTGAGCATTTCACCCGGGGAGCGTTGACGAGGAGCCCGAGCGGTGTTACGATCCTGCGAATTATAATACCGCCGCCGTATTACGCAAGGAAAACTCGTATGATTGATGACAATTCTCATGACGACCCCCGCCGGGGATTTTTTAACGAGTTGGCTGCGGGCTGGGATGACGAGGAGCCCTCGGCTGAGACGATGGTCGCGGGCCTGGCCGCCCGGGCCGAGCTGCTGAACCTCCAGCCGGGCCAGGACCTGCTGGAGGTCGGCTGCGGGACGGGCAAGACGACGGCCTGGCTGGCGGAGCAGGTCGCCCCGGGGGCGGTCACGGCCGTGGACTTTGCCAGCGAAATGATCGCCCGCGCCGAAGCCAAAACCATCCCCGCCACGTTTGCCTGCCTCGACGTCTGCAGCGAGCCGCTCGGTGAGGACCGCTACGACGTGATCCTCTGCTTCCACTGCTTCCCGCACTTTCGCGACCAGCCGGCTGCGATGCGGAACTTCGCCGCAGCCTTGCGTCCGGGCGGACGACTGATCGTGATGCACCTGGCCGGCAGCGAGCATATCAACTCGTTCCATGCCGGGCTCGAAGGGCCAGTCTGCTCCGACCATCTGCCGCAGGGCCCGCAGTGGGCGGAGCTTCTCTCGCCGGTCGGCCTGGCCGAGCGAACGCACATCGACCGCGAGGACCTCTTCTTCCTCGACGCCGTGACGAAATAGCCAGCCTGACCCCGCACAGGATTATCCGGAAAAGAATCGGTCCTTTTTGCAGCCTTGTGGGGTTCTTCGGTAAGTCATCCGTGTTCCGCACACTTCCCGAAAGACACACCATGCCCAAACAGCAGGCGTATTACGCGGCCATTTCACTTTTTCTTTTCCTGTCTCTCCCATGCGCTGCCGAGCAGAGGGCCTCTTACCAAGCGGCCTCGGAGCTTCCACTTGCAGAGGGGGATGGCGACGAGCCCCCCGCCGAGGCCAATGCGCGCGTTCTGCTGGCGAAGCTCAAACGCAGCAAGCCGGGCTCGCAGGAGTATGTGCAACTCGCCGAAAAGCTGCTCGCCTCCGGGCCAGAATCGGCCGAGCAGCTGCTGACGATCATCCGGCGGGACGCCAACCGGCTGGAGCAGCAGTATCTCGCCCAGCTCGGCAGGGAGGCCTCTCGTGTTCTCAAGTCACGATGGACCCGTCGCACCGCCGCTCGGGCCAAGCACCTCCGGCAGAGCATCCTGCAAAATGCCATGCGGGCGAACCTGACCAAAGATCAGATCGTTGCGATCTCCGACCCGGCCCGGGAGAAACTCAACGAACTCTATGTAGACAATGCCGCAGAACTGTTGGAAGGCGACGAAGATCTTCGCACGCAGCGGCAGGGGATTCTGGCCCTGGCCGACCTGGCCAGCCAGGCCTGGCAGGAGCTTCCCGCAGAGCGGCAGAAGAAAGGCGACGCCCCGCCCTCGTCAGGCCAGGCCGACGCACTGCTGCAATTCGAGGAGGAATACGCCATCCTGCTGGCCTCGCCCATGCCCGCAAGGGATCGGGCTGTCATCCGCCAGAACCACACGCTGGCCGAGAACCTCCTGCCAGCCGAGGCGCGGGGCGTGCTGCTGTTGAATCGGCTGCGGACCCGGCTGGGGCTGGGCGCGTTGAAAATCGACCTCCGCGTGCAGGCTGCGGCTCACGGCCATAGCGCCGACATGGCCGAGCATCAGTTCTTCTCCCACACCTCGCCCCTGCCGGGCAAGACCACCCTGGCCGATCGCGGCAAGCGGGCCGGCGCGGCGATCCATGGAGAGAATATCCAGATGGGCTCGGAAGACCCCGCCGCCGCCCTGCGAGACTGGTGGTACAGCCCCGGCCACCACGTCAACCTCCTGCGCCCCGAATTCCGCCGCGTCGGCGTGGGCTACCACGAGTTGCACTGGACGCAAAACTTCGGTCGATGAGGTCCGCAGGCCAATCCTCCGCGAAGAACGTACCTGACGGAGAAAAAACGCGCAGCGGGTGCTCGTCACTCAGGACTGCTGCGGGTCGGGCTGGTGGATGGTCGCATTCAGGGGCGAGTCCTGCTTGACGTAGAGCGTCTGGGTGGGGAAGGCAAACTCAATGCCCTCTTCATTGAACCGCCGCAGCAGCTCCATGTTGAAGGCGTGATTGAATTCGAGATACTCCCACCAGTCCGGCGGGGCGAACCAGTAGTAGACGATGATGCTCAGGCTGGTGGAGTGGAAGTCGTTGAAGTAGACGCGTGGCGGGCTGTCTTCGGGGAAGTGGGCCATGCGGGCGGCGAGCATTTCGCGGAGAATCTCCACGCCGCGCTGCACCTTCTCCGGCGGGGTGTCATAGGTGACCGTCACGTCGAGCACGCGTTTGATCGAGGGTCGCCGGCCGATGTTATCCACCGGCTCGTTGGCCATGATCGAGTTGGGAATCGTCACCTGGTTGCCCGACAGCAGCCGGAGCTTTGTACTGCGAAAGCCCACCTGCTCGACCATACCGTCGTAGCCCTGGATCTGGATGCGGTCGCCCATGGTGAAGGGCCGATCGGCGAAGATCGTCACCGAGCCAAAGAGATTGGAAAGCATGTCCTTGGCGGCCAGCGCGAAGGCCAACCCGCCAATGCCCAGCCCGGCGATGACCGCGCCGATGTCCCACTGGTAGACATTCTGGGCCAGGAACAGTGCGAACAGCAGCACGACGAAGACGCGGACCGACTTGCGAAGGATCGGCACGAGTTGATCGTCGAGGAGGGTATCGGTCCGGTCGGTGATTTTGTGCAGCATGAGTTCGACGATGTCGACCATCGCGTAGACGAACCAGCCGATCGAGAGGATGATGATCGTCGCACAGCCCTTGTCCCACCAGTCCTGCAGCGTCACGGCCAGGCGCTTGCCGTCGACGACTTTCTCGTCGAGCGTATAGCCCAGGTTCATCACGAACGCACCGACGAGGTAGAGCCCCACGCCAAGGCTGAACATCGGCAGCGGCCGGGAGATGCTCCGCAGGATCATGCTGGAGACGATGAATCGCCCCTGGATGTCGTCGAGGCGTTTGACCTGGCTGCTCAGCAGCAGGTAGAGCAGCTTGCCGACCGCCAGCGAGACGATGATCGTGCCCAGCAGGGCCGCCCACCGCCACAGGTCATTGCCCAGCCATTGGTAGTTGATGAGTTCGTTGAATGTCATTGCGAGCATGGCGTGCTCCTGGTGCAGTTCCTCAGCATGCAGGCCGATGGGCCTTGCGGGGTATCTTAGCGGCAGGGGGGCAAGGCCGCAAGGCGATCAGCCGACCTCGTCGAGCACGTCGAGCATGGCCCGGCGGCGTTGCAGCAGATCGGCCGTGTCGAAATGCGTCGCGATATGCTCCCACGGCAGGGCCCGGCCGGTGGGGATCGGCGAGTGGACGATCGCATCGAGGTCCAGCCCGGCCTTGGCCAGGGCCGCCTCCCAAAGCTCCCAGTTCCAGTGCTCGTTCCAGGAGTCCATGCGGGCGCCGCCCTGCCAGGCGGCGAGGATGGCCCGGCTGACACGGCGGTCGCCGCGGGCGATGAGGCACTCCAGCACCGACCGCTCGATGCGGTGGAACTTGAGGTTGACCGGCGAGCGGCGGGCGCGGTCCAGCAGTCGACTGCGGACGTCGAAGAAGTAGGCGATGTCGCGCATCGGCTCCCACTGCATGGGCGTGTGCGGCTTGGGGACGAACCAGCTGACGCTGGCGGTGATCGCGCCGCGATGGCCGTCGTACTCCCGCCGGGTGTCGCTGAGGCGGCGGCAGAGGTCGATGATCGCGTCGATGTCCTCCCATGTCTCGCCCGGCAGCCCGGCCATGAAGTAAACCTTCACGCTCTTGATGCCCACCGGCCAGGCCGAGGCCACGCCGGCGAGCATGTCCGCCTCGGTAATCTGCTTGTGAATCGCGCGGCGGAGGCGGTCGGTGCCGGCCTCGGCGGCAATGGTCAGGCCGCTGGGGCGCACCGCGCCGGTGAGCTTCGGCAGGAGCTGGAGCTGCTTGTCGGCCCGCAGGCTCGGCAGCGAGATCGACACGTGCTCGCCTTCGAACTCGGCGTTGAGCCGCTCGATGAGCTCGTCGAGCTGGCCGAAGTCGCTCGACGAAAGGCTCAGCAGGGAGACCTCGGCAAAGCCGGTATTGTCGATGCCCGCCCGCGCGGCGGCGACGATCTCTTCCACGCTGCGGCGACGGATGGGCTGGCGGACGTGGCCGGCCTGGCAGAAGCGACAAAGGTTCGGGCAACCTCGCATGATCTCGATGACGACGCGCTCGTGGACGGCTTCGGTGATGGGCACGAGCGGGCGGGCCTCGGCGGGGCTGGACGAAAGGTCGCCCAGGCAGGCGTGGTCGATGGTGGCCGGCAGGTCGGGCTGGCCCCGGCCGGCATCATCGGGCTCGTAAAGCTGCGGCACATACGCACTGGGAACACCCCGCGCGATGCGCAGCAGCAGTTCGCGGCGCGGCGCGGTGTGGCGCGGGCTCTCTCGCAGCAGCTCGGCCAGGGCTGTCAGCGGCTCCTCGCCATCGCCGGGCAGGAAGAGGTCGAAAAACTCCGCCAGCGGCTCGGGCGTATCGGCCAGGGCATCGCCGCCGACGATGAGCGGGTGGCTCGCGTCGCGGTCGGCCGCCCGCAGCGGAATGCCCGCCAAGTCGAGCATCGTCAGCACGTTGGTGACGCACAGTTCATAGCCGAGCGAGAAACCCACCACGTCGAAGCGGCCCAGCGGCAGGCGGCTCTCCCAGCCGAACAGCGGCACGGACTGCTCGCGGAAGATCGCCTCGGCGGCCGGCTCGGGGCAGTAGCTGCGGTCGGCGGCGCACCACGGTAGGTCGTTGAGCCGGTGGTACAGCACGCCGGTGCCGAGATGGCTGATGCCGATGGTGTACGCATCGGGAAAGGCAAGGCAGAGGCGGACCTCGGCCTCGGCCGGGTCGGCCCGGCGGGCGTTGTGCTCGAGACCCACATACTGCGCCGGCTGCGGCAGCCGGGCCAGCAGGGCCTCGACGGGTTCGGGGGTAAGCTGGTCGTTGCTCATCGGGGCTGCTATGATACGCGAGGCAATTCAACAGGTCCAAGCAGGAGTTCGCATGAAAACATTGACCAGGGAAATCTGGATGGAAGTCCCGCAGCGGCGGGCGATCGTTTCGATCCACGGCGAGGTCGAGCGGCTGGTGGCCGAAAGCGGTGTACAGGAGGGTCTGGTGCTCGTCAACGCCATGCACATTACCGCCAGCGTCTTCATCAACGATAACGAGTCCGGGCTGCATCACGACTACGAACTCTGGCTGGAGACGCTCGCCCCGGAAAAGCCCCACAGCCAGTACCAGCACAACGGCTTCGAGGACAACGCCGACGCCCACATGAAGCGCCAGATCATGGGCCGGGAGGTCGTCGTGGCCATTACCGACGGCCAGCTGCACCTCGGCCCGTGGGAGCACATCTTCTACTACGAGTTCGACGGCAAGCGGCGCAAGCGGCTGGTGGTGAAAATTCTCGGCCAGTAGCGCCGGCGGCGCGAACCATTTGTCCTTGACCGATCTGGGCTTGTGCGAGACAATCTCCCATTCCCATGAACTGCGCCCGCGACGGCTGGACCGCTGCGGGCCGGACGAAAACCAACCCAGCGCAGCGCATGCTGCATGAGATGAGGACCATGAGCGGAAAATACCTTTCTATCAAGTTTCTGATCGTCGCGGTCGTCGTTGCCCTTTGCCTCGGCAGCGTATTCCTCGGGCCGGGCCTGCGGTACGGGCCCGACATCGCAGGCGGCTACAGCATGATCTTCGAGGTGCGCGTCGACGAACAGGACACCGGCAATGTCGTCGAGGAGATCATCGCCATCCTCAAAAAGCGAATCGACCCGGCCGGGCTCAGCAGCCTGGAATGGACGCCGCTGAAGAACAACCGCTTCGAGATTCGCATGCCCGCTGCCAGCGAGGACTCGCAGGCTCTGCGTGAGGAGTACCTCGACGCCCGCGATGCCCTGCTGGCCACGAACATCACCCGCGCCGACGTGCGGAGCCTGGCGCGACTGGACCCGGCCCAGCGGCCGGCCGCCATCAAAACACTCACCGGCGGCGACGCCGCCCAGGCCGCCGCACTCAGCGAACTGCTGATCGCCCTGGACACCCTCAGCCAGACCGAACAGGCCCGGGCCGCCCTGGTCAGCACCATCGCCTCGGCCGACGACGACCAGCTCGAAGAACTCCAGCAGCGGAAGATCGATTCCGACCAGGCCGTCGCCGCCGCCCGCGCCAACTACGCCCGCGCCTGGCAGGCCGTCCAGGGGCACAACGTCAACCCCAACGAGCTGCTCGGCACGCTGAAGATTCTCGACGAAATCCGCCAGGCCGAAACCGACGACGCCCGCAATGCCGATCGCAAACGGTTCGAGGACAACCTCGCCGAACTCATCGCCGCCCATCCGGCCCGGCAGGAACTCATCGAAACCGTCGCGGAGCGATACCAGGCCTGGGTGGAAATCCGCCGCCCGCTGGAATCGCCCAACGACCTCAAGCGACTGATCCGCAAGGCCGGTGTGCTGGAATTCCGCATCGCCCCGTACAACCCCCAGCTCATCTCCAACGCCGAGCTGACCAACGCCGACCTGACGCCCGCCCGCATCCAGGAACTCAAAGCCGACCTCGAAGAGCTCGGCCCCGAGGGCGCACTGGACCCGACCCGGGAGTACATCTGGTGCCCGATTCTCGGCGAGGTCGACGGGTATGGCAATTGCGTGACGCACGACTACGCCGGGCAGCGATACCTGCTGCTGAGCAACCAGCCGGGCCAGAAGATGGTCCAGGCCGGCGAAGACGGCCGCAAGTGGACGCCCTCGGCCCGGCCCGATCAGGACAACTTCGGCGCTCCGGCGGTGGGCTTTGAGCTCGACCCGGCCGGCGGCCGACTCATGAGCCAGATGACCGCCAACAACCGCGAGAAACGCATGGCCATCCTGCTCGACCAGGAGGTCTACTCGGCGCCGACGATTCAGGCGACGATTTCCACGCGGGGCATTATCACGGGCAAGTTCACCGCCCAGGAAGTCATCGAGCTGGCACGGACGATCGACGCCGGGCGACTGCCGGGCAAGGTCAACGACGAGCCGGTCTCCGAGAGCGTCTTCGGTGCCGCCATCGGCGAGGTCAACCTGCAGAAGGGCATCCGGGCGGCCGTCATCGGCCTGATCGCCGTGGCCGTGTTCATGGTGATTTACTACCTGCTCTGTGGTGCCATCGCCGACGTGGCCCTGCTGCTGAACCTTATCCTCGTGCTCGGCGCGATGAGCCTGTTCCGCGCGACGCTGACCCTGCCGGGCATCGCCGGCGTGATCCTCACCATCGGCATGGCTGTCGACGCGAATGTCCTGATCTTCGAGCGACTCCGCGAAGAACAGGCCCGAGGCCTCGCCGTCGGCCAGGCACTGAAAAACGCATACGAGCGAGCCTTCACCGCCATCTTCGACGCCAACATCACCACGCTGCTGATCTGTCTGTTCCTGTTCGTGGTCTTCGGCCGCGTCGGCATGGAAGAAGTCCGCGGCTTCGCGGTGACGCTCGGCCTGGGCGTAATCTTCAGTATGTTCACCGCCCTGGTGCTGACCCGCTGGGTCTTCCAGGTGCTGCTGCAACTCAAGATCCTCCGCAACCCCCTGCCGATGCTCCGGCTGGTGGGCATCTACAAAATCAACTGGATCAACAAGCGATACGCCTTCTGGGTTATCTCGATCATCCTGGTGGTCACGGGCATTGGCTCGCTGGCCTGGCAGGGGAAAAACATCCTCGGCATCGAGTTCTCCAGCGGCACGCAGGCGCAGCTCAAGCTCCGCGACGATGCCCTGATCGACGGGCAACTGCCCAACGACGCCTTGGTCCGCGAAGCGTTCGCGGCGGCCTCGGCGGGCAATGATAAACTGCTCAACGCCCGCGTCGAGTCGATCTTCAACGAGAATCGCGTCGAGCAGTTCCTGGAGCTGTACGGCAATGAAAAAGGCGAGGTCACGCAGGCCTCCTGGACCGAGCGGGACAAAAACCCCGAGTACTTCAAGCTGCTTGATGCGGATGGCAATGGCATACTGAGCGAGGCCGAGCTGGAAACCCGCCTGCCGAAATCGCCCACGTCGTATCAGATTTCCACCACGGAAAGTCGCCCGCAGGTCGTCCGAGATACCGCCAACGAAGCATTTGGCACGAGCCTGCAGCGCCGTCTGCCGGTGAAGTTCCAGCTCGTCACCGGCCAGGCCGTGCCCGCACTGAACCTCACCCCCAACGCCGAGGGCGTGGCCTGGCTCGAGCCCGGCACCGTCGGCGGAGTGCCCACCGCCTTACGCGAAGACATGGAAGATTTCGCCGACGGCGTGGTGATGGTGATCGATCAGCTCGACCCGGCGATCACGGCAGAAGACCTGGAAACCCGCATCCGCGACATCCGCCTGCAGCCGGACTTCGGCCAGGCAGCCATCAACCCCTACCGCGTGATCGGCCTGACCCCGGCAGTCAATGGCAAGGGCTACACCTCCCTGGCCGTGCTCGCCCGACCGGCCAACCCGGACCTGCTGAAAAACGACGCGGGCAAGGAACTCTTCGCCTCAATGGAAACCGACGTGCTCACCGAAGCACTCCGCCGCGAGGAAGCCATGGTCCTGATCAGCTTCGACCCGGCCATCGCCGAGCAGATCGCCCAACTGGCGATCGTCGTGGTGATCCTCAGCTGGCTGGCGATCGTGGCCTACCTCTGGCTGCGGTTCGGCTCGGTCCGCTGGGGCCTGGCCGCGGTGATCTGCCTCGTCCACGATGTCATCATCGTCGTCGGCCTGGTCGCCGCGACAGGCTGGCTGTACAACACCGTCGTCGGCGAGGCCCTGGGGCTCGGCTCGTTCAAGATCGACCGCGCCATGGTCGCCGCCTTGCTGACGGTCATCGGCTACTCGGTCAACGACACCATCGTCGTCTTCGACCGCATCCGCGAGAACCGCGGCAAGCTCTCGACCGTTTCCGGGCAGGTCATTAACGACTCGATCAACCAGACCCTGCCGCGAACGCTCCTGACGAGCTTCACGACCTTGCTGGTCGTCTTCATCATGTACGTCTGGGGCGGCGAGGGCATCCACAGCTTCAGCTTCGCCCTGCTGATGGGCGTGCTGTTCGGAACCTACTCCTCCATCGCCATCGCCAGCCCGATGCTGCTGGGCTTCAAAAAGGCCCTCGTCCATCGCGTGACCGATCCGGTCGAAGAGCAAACCGCGTCGAGCTGAATTAACCCGATCTGAACATCGCCCGTCCGGCCGGGCCGCTATACTGACATGCACTTGAACCCACGCTGCCTGTCGCACCCGGCCCGGTCGGACGGCGAAACGCTCGCCGCCCCAGCCCATGCGGCACAGCTCCCGGAGCACGCCATGACAGCACCCACACCGAACGTCCTGTTCCTCTGCACGGGCAATTCCTGTCGCTCCCAGATGGCCGAGGCCATCCTCCGCGACCTCGCTGGCGATCAGATGACCGTCTACAGCGCCGGACTCGAACCGACGGAGATTCACCCGCTGACCCGCAAAGCCCTGGCCGAGATCGACCTGGACATGGCCGGCCAGTACGCCAAGAGCGTCAAGGAATACCTCGGCACGCTGCCGGTGAACTACATGATCGTCGTTTGCGACAAGGCCTCGCAGACCTGCCCGAGCATCTGGCCCGGCTCGCCACGCATGGAAACCCTGCACTGGGCCTTCGATGACCCCGCCGCCGTCGAAGGCAGCGAGGACGAAAAACTCGCCGCCTTCCGCCGCGTCCGCGACGAGATCCGCGCCAAGCTCTCCGAGTGGTACGCGCAACTGCAATCCGCCGCCGAAGCCTGATCGCACGGGCCTGGCCCGGGCGTGACACCCAAGCCGACGGTTCGGCCACAACCCCCTTTCGTCACCGGCTGGGATGGGTATAATGCCTGTTCCCCCACGATTGAAAGGAACTCCATGGCCAGTCAGGAATCGATACAGGACCGCCTCGGTCGCAACATCGTCTTCGTTCTCAAGCTCCGCCTGTTCGGCACGGGCGATCCGCGCTCGGCCGTCCTCGCCGCGGTCGCCGACGCCGGTGCCGTCGCCGGCAGCTTCGAGCTGGACGAGATTGAAGAAACCAGCCGCGACCTGCTCTACGACCTGAGCGTCTTCACCACCGGCGACGACCAGCTCGCCGCGGTGCGCGATGCGATCGACAACGTCGAGGGCGTGACGGTGACCGACGTGATCGACGTGGCCCTGGAGACCCACCGCGGCGGCGCGTGCGAAGTCGTCAGCCGGTCGCCCATCGAGTCCAACACCAACCTGCGCATCGTCTACACGCCGGGCGTGGCCCGCGTCTGCAAGGCCATCGAAGCCAACCCCGACCGCGCCCGCGAGCTGACGGGCATCCACAACACCGTCGCCATCGTCACCAACGGCACGGCGATCCTCGGGCTGGGCGACATCGGCGCCGTGGCCGGCATGCCGGTGATGGAGGGCAAGAGCGCGATCTTCGCGGAGTTCGCCGACATCTCAGCCGTGCCGGTTCTCGTAGATACCTGCGACGTCGACCGCTTCGTCGAGACCGTCGCAACCATCGCACCGACTTTCGGCGCGATCCAGGTCGAGGACGTCAAAGCCCCCGAGTGCTTCGCCATTACCCGCCGGCTGGACGAGATGCTCGACATCCCCGTCATGCACGACGACCAGCACGGCACGGCGACGATTGTCCTGGCCGGGCTGACCACCGCCGTCCGCCGGGCCGGCTGGAAAATGGAAAACCTCACCTGCGCCATCAGCGGCGCCGGCGCCAGCGGAACCGGCATTACCGACCTGCTGCTCGAGGCCAACATCGGCAACGTCATCCTCTGCGATTCCAAGGGCATCGTCTGCCGCGACCGCAGCGACCTCAACGACGAAAAACGCGCCCTGGCCGAGCGGACCAACCGCGAGAACCTCTCCGGCACGCTGGCCGACGCGATGAAAGGTGCCCACATCTTCATCGGCTGCAGCCAGCCGGACATCGTCAGCCAGGACATGGTCCGCGCCATGGCCGAGAAGCCCATCGTCTTCCCGCTGGCCAACCCCGTCAGCGAAATCGGCAAGGACGACGCCCTCGCTGCCGGGGCTGCGGTCTACGCCGACGGACGCACCATGAACAACGCCATCGCCTACCCGGGCATCTTCCGCGGCGCGATGGACTCCGGCTGCAAGGCCATCACCTTCGAGATGATGCTCGCCGCGGCCAGCGCACTGGCCGACATCGTCCCGGACGATGCGATCCTCCCGGAGATGATGGACCCGATCACCCATGCCACCGTCGCCGAAGCCGTCGCCTCTAAAGCCCTCGGCGAGGACTGATCGCCTTGGAAACCGCCGCCGCCCGCTTTACAATGCAATAGACCCCCAACCAGGACCCCTGCGATGCTGCTGAAAATGCTCCGCGGAAAAATTCACCGGGCCACCATCACCGAGGCCTGCATCGACTACGACGGCTCGATCACCATCGACCGCGACCTGCTCGACGCCTCGGGCTTACTGCCCGGCGAGAACGTGCTCGTGGCCGACCTCACCGACGGCCAACGCTTCGAGACCTACATCTTCGAAGGCCCCGCCGGGTCCGGCACGATCTGCGTCAACGGCGCCGCGGCCCGCCTCGTCGACGTCGGCGATAAGGTCATCATCATGGGCTTCGCCTACGCCGAGCCCGACGACGCCCGAGCCATCAAGCCCAAGGTCGTCCTCGTCCACGATGACAACACCATCCGCGAAGTCCACTGAGCCCGAACAATCCACCGAGCCCCGGAGACTCTCCTGCCGATACCCCGGCCGGTATCTGCCAACCCCTATCTGCCACACGTCCCTGCACCGGCGGATTGTTTGTGGCCGAGTCCGCAGCCTCGGCCCGAGGCGAGCTTGTTTTGTTGTTCTTGTTTTCCTCTGCTTCGCTGCGCCTCTGTGGTAGATTGTTGTTCGGTGTTTCAGAAAGGCTTGCATGAACCAGATCATCGCTGATTTCGGCAAGGTGCGCATCTTCGGCTTCGAGCTGCATCTGCAATTGTTCGGCTATGGGGTGATGGTTGTGCTGGGGTTTGTCGCGGCGGTGCTGCTGGCCCGGCGGCGGGCCCGGCTCGCGGGCGAACGGCCGGAGCATATCTCCGCAGCCGCTCTGCTGGCGCTGCTGGGCGGAGTGCTGGGGGCACGCGGGGCGTATGTGGCATTGCACTGGTCGGAGTTCGCCGCCGCGCCGAACCTGCTGTCAGCCATGCTGAACATCACCGCCGGTGGGCTGGTCTACTACGGTGCCATCGCCGGCGGCGCCATCGCGATCATCGCCTACGTGCTCATCCGTCGGCTGCCGATTCGCCGGTATGCGGACATCATCGCCCCGTGCCTCATGCTGGGCTTGGCCTTCGGCCGGGCCGGCTGCCTGCTCAACGGCTGCTGCTGGGGCGAGCCGTGCCGCGCCGAGGCCCCCTTCGCACAAACCTTCCCGATGGTCTCCCGCCCGGTCGTCTCGGCCACGCCGGGGCCGTACAGCCCCAGTTCCGGGCTGTGTCCTGCCTGGGCCTGGAGCTACGAGCACGGGCTCGCCCAGCCGGACGATCGCCTGGTCAACCGCTTCGCCGTGCTGCAGTTCGACGACGTCGCCCGCCCGGCCTCGCTGGACGTTGCCGACCTCTACCCGGCCCTACCGGCCGGTCAGATCGACCTGGCCCTGCGTCCGCCGGGCCCGGGTGCCTTTTCAGCCCTGGCCGGCGACGACGGCCTGATCGACCGCGACGAATGGGCCCGGGAAATCCAGGCCGTCCGCTCCGGCAGAAAGACGCCCACCCTGCTGGCCGGCTGTGAGATCTGGGCGGAGGTGCTGGCCTTCGATCGACTCAATCGGCCCGACGGAAAAATCGACGCCAGAGAGCTGGCAATCTATCGGCTGGTCAATCGCCAGCAACTGACCAATCGCTTCGATGCCGACAACAACGGCCAGCTCGACCCGCCCGAGCGTGCCGAGGCCGACACCTGGCTGCGGGCCGACCGCTTCGCCCTGCTGGCCGATCAGCACAGCCCGCCACTCAAACCCGCCCAGCTGCTCGGCATCATAAACGCCCTGGTGCTGTTTGGACTGCTGCTGGCCTGGCAGAGACATCGGCGAATCGAGGGGCAGGTTCTGGCCCTTTTAATGCTTCTCTACCCCGTCACGCGATTCGTCCTGGAAGGGATTCGCGGCGACCAGCCGGAGAATGTTCTGCATGGCTGCTTGACAGACGGGCAGTGGGCGTCGATGGTATACTTGGTCGGCGGCGTGGTGTATTGGCTTTGGCTGGCACGGGCTACGCCCTCGGCCGGACCGACCGACCAACAACAACCGGCCCAGGACTCACTTCCCCCGTCGGGCCCGCACAACCAAGGAGACATACCATGAAACGTTTTGCCCTGATTGCCGTTCTCATCGTCGCAATGGCCCTGCCGGCTCTGGCCGCCGACAGCCAGGAGGTCAAAGCCTCCGTCGCCAAGTCGCACAAGGCGCTGTGCGTCGTCCGCTGCCAGATCACCCCCCAGGCCGGCGGCGGGGTCATCGCGGGCTTGGGAGTGTGCATCGACAAGTCCGGGCTCATCATGACCACTGCCCTGAACCCGCGCATGCGGGTCGAGAGCATCGTCAAGCTCGATCTGTTCCTGCCGGGCAACACGAAAACCACCGTCTCCGCCAATCTGATCGGCATTGACCCGCTGAGCGGGCTGGCCTTCGTGCAGGCCAAGACGCCCCACGACTGGGACGTCGTGCAGTTTCACGCCAAGAGCAACCTGACCGTCGGCGATGAGGTGATTTCGGTGGGCCTGGCCATAGACGACCCGGCCCTGCCGGTTACGGCGGGCCTGGCGTATGTGGCGTCCATTCGCTACCAGCCGGCCAAGCAAATCTACGTCACCGGCGGGACGCTGTCCGGGCCCGGGTCGGTCGTCTTCGACGCCTCCGGCCGAGCCATCGGCCTGGTGACCAATCAGCCCTTCGTGCCGTACCAGGCCATCATCCAGCAACGGCAGATCAACCTGCCCATGCGGAACGACCAGGCCGGCCTGCGGTTCCTGCCTGTCGAGGAGTTCGTCTCGACGCTGCAGAATATTCCGCGTGGCGGCAAGGTACGTCGGCTGCCCTGGGTAGGCGTGGGACGCTTCAGCCCCGTGCCGGAAGAACTCGCCGAGGCCAAAAACGTCGGCGACCGCCCCGCGGTCATGATCGACCAGGTCATCACCGGCGAGATCGGCGACAAGGCCGGGCTGAAAGATCGCGACATCATCGTAGCTTTCAACGGCAAGCCATTGACGCCTTTCGCCTCGCCGCAGCTGGTCAGTGCGAGCTTCGCCCGCGAGCTGCTCTCGCTGCCCATCGGCCAGGCCGTCAGCTTCGGCGTGCTGCGCGGCGGCAAGATCGAGACGGTCCAGGTGACCCTCGCGCCGATGCCCACCCTGCCCACCGAGGCCAAGCGCATCGTCCAGCAGAAGCTGGGCCTGCTGGCGCGCGAGCAGGTCATGCTCGATAAGATGACCGCCGACAGCGCTGCCCCCCTGGCCGACGGGCTCATCGTCCAGGCCGTCCAGCCCAACAGCCCCGCCCAGGTCGCCGGACTCATGCCCGACGACGTCATCCTCGCGATCAACAACCGGGCCGTCCAAACCGTCGCCCAGGCCAAGCAGCTCTTCGACACCGCCCTCTCGGCCAATCCGCCCCAGCCCATACGCATCGCCGTCCAGCGGGGCGAGAATACCGAGACACTGACCATCCAACCGGCCCGCTGATCAGCCCGAAAGGAACCTCCGTGTCCAACCCCCGATCCGTTTGGATGATTGTGGCGGTACTGTGCTGCTGCGCCACCGGTAGCGCCCAGCAGGCCCCCTCGGCCGTCTCGCCCGCCCAGGCCCGCGCCGCGGCCGGGCTGTACTACTCGGCCCGGTCGCTCTACACCCAGCCGAACGAACCAGCCCGCGCCGGCCAGCTCCGCGCCCTGGTGGGCTACCTGCGGTCCATGCCCGTCAGCAACCTCAAAATCCAACGGCTCTTCGTGGACATCGACCAAAGCCTCGGCCAAACCGACCAGGCCATCGCCGCCGCCCGGACCATCCTCCAGCATACCAACGAGGATGCCTTTACCGCCGAGCGGCTGGTCAGCATGGAATTGTCCCGGGGCAATACCGCCGAGGAGCGAATCAAGATTCTCACCCGCCTGCTGGCCGAGCAGTCTCTGCCCGCCGCGGCGCGGTCGGCCGCAGCCGTCGAATTGGCGCGGGTACACATGGGGCGAGGCTCGGTCGAACCGGCCCGCAAGGCCATCGATCAGGCCCTGTCGCTCGATCCGCTGAACCCCGCGGCCGTTCTCGGTCGGCTGGAACTGACCAAAGACCCCACCGCCGCCCTGCGGGCGAAAACCATGCTCGCCCTGCTGGAGAACAACCCCCGCAACACGGTCGTCGCTATCGAGCTGGCCTCGCTGCTGGACACCCTCGGGCTGCACGAGCTGGCGATCTCCTGGCTGGAGTACAGCTGGGCTCTCAGCGGAGGCAAAAAGGGTGTCGATCAGGCACCGACGAATTTTATCCTGCAGTACATGGCCACCGTCATGGACGCCGGCAAGTACGACCAGGCGCTGGAACTCTTCGGGCCCGCCCGGCGGCGGCTCAACACCATGCTCGAATTCGAGGGCCTCTGGACCGAAGCCCTCGCCCGGGCCGGGAAGACCACCGAACTGCAAAAAGCCCTCGCCCGGACCGAACGTCTGCTGCAGTCCAGGCAGACGCAGATCGAAGCCACGCGTAATATCCAGGGCCCCGGCGAGAAGCTCACCGCCCAGCTCCGTGAAGTCGCCCTGCAGAAAGCATGGTTCTACATCCTGGCCGAGTCGAAACCTCTTGAAGCGCTCAAGGCCATTCGCCAAGCACGCGACGCCGGCGCCGAAGGCGATCAGGTCGAGCTGGCCAACGGTGCCGCCGAGCTGCTCAGCGGCAACCCATACGGGCTCAAGAGGCTCACGCCGCTGATGGACAAGTACCCGCTGGCCGCTGCGTTCCTGGCCCGGTATGACTTCGAAAAAGGCGACGGCACCCTGGCCCGAAAGGCCCTGCAGGCCGGCTTTGCCCAGCCTCGATCCGGCATGGCCTGGCGCATGCTCGCCGCCCAGGCCCGCAAACAAAACATCCCCATCCCCCCCGCCGATGGGGCCGATGAGGTCGACAAGCTGGTCCGGGCCCTCCCGCCCGCAGTCCGCAAGATGGGACAGCACCCTGAGACATTCATCGACGTGTCCCTCCAGGCCGACAAGGTGGCGATCAAACTCGACGAACCGATCACCGTCACCGTCACATTGAAGAACATCGGCTCAGCCCCAGTGCCGTTGGGCGACGGGGCCATGCTGGACAACCGCGTGGGGCTCACCGCCCAGATCCTCTCGCCGGAAGAAAAAACATTCACCTCCCTGCCCGTCGCCATCTTCGCCGCGCCGCGAAAACTCGCCCCCGGCCAAACGCTCTCGGCTACGGTCCGGGCCGACCTCGGCCCGCTGGCGACCTACCTCTTCGATCGCCCGCTGGAAAACATGGATATCGAACTGTCCACCCTGATCGCACCCTACGACCGGGGCCAGCAGATCGCATCGACCCTGCCCATGGTTCGCGCCCAGCCCAAGCGGTTCCGCCGCATGGGCATGCTGGCCATCGTGGCCGACATCGACTCGATCGAGCCGTCCCAGTACAACCACGCCATCGCCGCCCTGG
Source organism: uncultured Planctomycetaceae bacterium (assembly GCA_964497475.1). Lineage (GTDB taxonomy): Bacteria > Planctomycetota > Phycisphaerae > SM23-33 > SM23-33 > CAZCDM01. Next base: position 7,003 of record CAZCDM010000011.1, on the reverse strand, counting down.
ACAAAACCCTCGCCAGCGGCTCGCTGGATGATCGCCTCGGAGCCGTCCGGCGGATCGGCTCGCTGATCGCCTTCGTGCGACGAACCGAAACCGGCCAGGCCGAGATGCCCCTCAGCCTGCGAAAGACCATCGACAAGAACGTCCTGCTGGGGCTCCTCGGCCGCGCCCTGGCCGATGCCGAACCCGTCGTCCGCGCCGCCGCCGTCACCGCCATGGACCGTGTACAACTCGACGGCAGCATCCTCAACCGCCTCGGGGCCGCCATCGACGACCCGGCCGCCCTCGTGCGGTTCCGCATGGCCCAGACCATCGGCTCGAGCCGTATGCCCGGCAGCGAGCAGATCATCCGCCACTACCTCGCCGACACCGACCCCCACGTCCAGGCGATGGCCCAGGCGTTTCAGCACTACTTCGCGACACAGAAACGCTCCTCCGCAAGCCACCCCGCCGGGGGGAACTGACCGTGCCCCTGCTGCGTCGCTGGCCAGGCTGGACCCTGCTGGCCGGGGCCGAGCGGGCGTATCTCTCCGCCCGGCCGCAGCGCTACGCCCGCGCATGGCTCGGGCTGCTGATCGGCCAGTTCCTCTGGGGCCTGGCGATGATCGGACTCTGGAACCTCTCCCGCCTGCTGCTGGGCTACCGCAGCGAAACCTTCCTGCTCTCGGGCGTGATCGTAATGGCTGCGATTCTCTTCGGGCCCATGCGCCGCGGCGCGCCCGCCCTGGTCGACCAACTCGCCGGCGAAAACCCCACCGCCCGCATACTCCTCGGCGGAACATTGCTGCTCCTGCTGGCATCGTCCCTGGCGGCCCTGCGGAGCGATTGGCACTTCCAGGAGGTCCGTCTGGCCGCGGCGGTGGCGTGGCTTCGCCCGCCCAGCAAGGCCGACCGCGTCCTGCTTCTCATGCCCCTCTGGGGCGCATGGACCATGCTCATTCTGCCGCAGTTCTGTCGCAGCCGGCTCGCCGAGCCTCGCCTGCTCGCCCTGGCCCGGGGGTGCGGGCCGCTGGCGGGAACAGCCCTGATGGGCGTGCTGCTGGCGGTGACGATTGGCTACTTCGCCTTCCTGCCCTGGACGCAGCTGACCATACCGGCGGCGTGCGTGGCCGCTGGACTGGGCGGCGGACTGGCCCTGACGCGCCGACGAGGCCGGCTCGACCGCGACACCCTCGCAGCGGCGAATCTGCTGGCCCAATTGGCCCTGCTCGTGAGCTACCTGGCCAATCGGGACATTCGCTTCTGGTAACGCTTGACCCACTGCCGCTGCGGAGGTAGAACAAACGCATGAAAAACACCGCCCTGCTGACATGCTCCGTGACGGGCTACCCGAGCCGATCGGGCAAAGTTCGTGAAATCTACGACCTCGGCGAGAACCTCCTGCTGGTCGCGACCGACCGCATCAGTGCCTACGACGTGGTCATGCCCAACGGCATCCCCGACAAGGGGCGCGTCCTGACGCAGATCTCCGCCTTCTGGTTCAACCACCTGGCAGACATCGTCCCCAACCACCTGCTTTCGGTCGCGTTGAAGGACCTGCCCGACGACCTCCGCGACAACAGCGAGCTCGACGGCCGATTCATGCTCTGCAAGAAGGCCGAAGTCCTCCCCGTCGAGTGCATCGTCCGCGGGTACCTCGCCGGGTCGGGCTGGCGGTCCTACCAGGAAGACCAGACCGTTTGCGGCATTGAACTGCCTGCCAAACTCAAGCAGGGCAGCGAACTGCCCGAGCCGATCTTCACCCCCTCGACCAAGGCCGAGCAAGGCCTCCACGACGAGAACATCTCCCAGGCCCAAGCCGAGGACATCCTCGGCAAGGAGACCGCCGATCAGCTCAAGGAAATCTCCCTGAAGATTTACACCTCCGCACGCGACTACGCGCGCGATCGGGGCATCCTCCTGGCCGATACCAAGTTCGAGTTCGGCCGCGATGCCAACGGGAACATCATCCTCATCGACGAGCTGCTCACACCCGACTCCTCCCGCTTCTGGCCGGCCGATAGCTACAAACCCGGCCGCAGCCAGCCCAGCTACGACAAGCAATTCGTCCGCGACTACCTCGACAAAATCAAGTTCGACCGCACGCCACCGGCTCCGCCCCTGCCGCCCGAAATCGTACAGAACACCCGGACGAAATATATCGAGGCCTACCAGGCCCTGACGGGCGAAACCTTCCCCTGGGCCTAGCCACCCGCCCCGGACGCGACAAAAACACCCGTGCCCCGCACAGGTTCATACGGGATGATCGAGGTGGACCCACTCGATCACCCCACGGAGTCATTCATGATCGCTGCTTGCCCATCTCTGATGCTGGCCCTGTTTGGCGGCCTGGGCCCCTGGGAAATCGCCCTGATCCTCTTGGCCGTGCTGCTGCTGTTCGGCGGGCGAAAGCTGCCCGACCTCGCACGCAACCTCGCTCGAGGGTTCAAGAGCTTCAAGCGGGAACTCTCCGACGTCCAGGATCATCTCAAGGACGACCCGAAAACCGGCCCCGATGAGTCCGCCTCCGACGATTCGTCCGACCCGTACGAGCAAGAAGACAAAAAGGCGTAACCCCCGCCCGCTGTCGATCAACCCAAGGCCGGCCGCCTGCCCTCTCAGCCGGAAACAACCTGCCCGAGCAACGCCTTGAGCTTGGCGTGCGTCAACTCGCCCACGGCGATGTACGTCTTCCCGCCGGCCTCGGCCGCGACCATCCGACACCCATCGAGGCTGCACCAGGCCCACGTCACTGCTCCGTGGGTTTCCACGTTATCGAACCCAAGCGACTCGGCAGCGTCCGGGACAATGAAAATCGTCACCGGCCGATTCTCCATCATCACCACAGCACAACCGACCGCCTTGTCGCGGAACGGCCGCACCGCCAAGCCGCGATACACACAATCTCCGCTGAGGCTCGGCAGGGCCGCCTCGACGGAAACCTCCCCCTGCCGCAACTGGCGGTTGATCTCCGTCGCCGAGCCAGCAGCCGTGTAATGCTGCGAGACATCCGCATGCAGCGCCGCCAGCTGCGACTGGCTGCCCGCCTTGGCCCGGTGCGTTCCGGTCCACATGAGTACCCCCACCGTCGCCAGCAGCAGAAACGTCGCCGCCATGGGAACAGCCCGCAGCAGCCAGCCGCGAATCGGCCGAGCCTCGGCCACGATCAGCTTCGTATGAATCGCGTGCCGCAACGAATCCGGCGTGCAAACATGATCGGCCGCAACGCGAAGGCGATTCCGCACCGCCTGGTGCTCCCGCACCTGCCGGCGAGTCGCCTCGTCTACATCGCCCGGCAGATCGCACCGCCCGGCTACCGCATCCTCAAATTGTTCGTCCGACAACTGCGTCATTCTCGTCGTCCTGTAAAGCCCAGTTCCTCGGCGTGTCGTGCAAGGCGGGTTTTCAGCATTTCGCGGGCCCGGCTGGTGCGGCTCTTGACGGTACCCACCGCCACGCCGGTAATCTCCGCCACGTCGTCCTGCGCAAGGTCAGCCACGTCAGCCAGCAGCAACGTGATCCGTTGCTCCTCCGGCAGCTCGCCGAGGGCATCAAGCACCTGCTGATCGCTGAACAGCTCCAGCAAGTCCTCCTGGTTCGTGGTGACCTCATCGTCACCCGGCTCGGCCGGCAGGACCTGCTCCTCAATCGGAGCCGTCGGGCCAACCACCTTGCGATGACGAAGCTCATCAATCCATGTGTTGTGCAGAATCCGAAGCAGCCAGGCTTTGATATTCGAGCCCGTCCGAAATGAGGAAAACCGACGAAGCCCCTTCAGGCAAGTCGACTGCACCAGATCCTCCGCCATCGCCGGATTCCGCGCGTAATGCAATGCCACGCGATACAACAAATCCAACTGCGGCAGGACCAGCTCTTCGAACTCGTAGCGGTTGGCCATCCAATGCTGGCAGCTCGCGCCGCCATCCTCTCGAACGGGGGTTTGACAAAAATGGTTCCGTGAACCTCAGATTTTATGCGTCCTGGCCGCCCGAGACAACCCATCGGCCAATTCGCCCCACCCAAGCCGGGATTTTGCTTGGCAGCGGGCCGCCAAATCTTAACAATGCCTCCATGCGAGTTCTCTTCTGCGGCAGCGGCACCTTTGCCCTGCCCACCTTCCACGCCATCCTGCAAAGCCCGCACGAGCTGCGAGCCGTCATCACCCAGCCGCCCCGACCGGCCGGGCGAGGCCAAACCCCTGCGCCCACGCCCATCGCCGCCCAGGCCCAGCAGGCCGACATCGAAACCCTCGCCGTGGAAAACATCAACGACCCCGACGTCGTCGCACAGATCCGCGCCTTCGACGCAGCCGCCATGGTCGTCGCCGAGTTCGGCCAATTCGTCGGCGCCCGCGCCCGCCAGGCCGTCGCCATCGACACCTTCAACCTCCACGGCTCGATCCTCCCCGAACTCCGCGGAGCCGGGCCCGTCAACTGGGCCATCATCCGCGGCTACACCACCACCGGCGTGAGCACCTTCTCCCTCGTCGACAAATTCGACGCCGGCGACGTCTACCTCACCGACGAGACACCCATCGGCCCGGACGAACGCGCCGACGAACTCCGCACGCGCCTGGCCAACCTCGGCGCCACGCTCGTGCTCGACACGCTGGCCGCCCTCGACGACGGCTCGGCCCGACGCCAGCCCCAGGACGACCTCCGCGCGACCTTCGCCCCCAAGCTCACCAAGGCCAACGGCCACCTCGACTTCGCCCAGCCCGCCGAGGCCCTCGTCAACCGCATCCGCGGCACCTGGCCCTGGCCGGGCGGCCGCGCCCTCTACCGCCGGCCGGACGGCAAGAGCTTCGCCGTCACCTTCGCCCGCGCCCACTTCGACGCAGCCCCCGCCGAGTCGGCCCCGGGCACGGTCCTGCCCGACGGCCGCATCGCCACCGCCGAAGGCACGATCACCCCCGCCGAGGTCAAACCCGCAGGCAAGCGACTCATGCCCTGGGCCGACTTCTGCAATGGCTACCAGGCCACCGCCGGCGGCAGCTTCCACCACCCCGAGGCAACCCCGTGAGCCTCACCGCACGCGATATCGCCGTCAAAGCCCTCCGCGACCGCACCGGCTTCGTCACCGACCACCTCGACCACCTGCTGGGCGATGCGTCGCTCAGCCCCGCCGACAGAGGCCTCGCAAGTGAACTTACCCTCGGCGTCCTCCGCCGCCGCCGCACCCTCCAGTGCATTCTGCGGAAGTACCTCCGCCGGCCGAAGCAGAAACTCCCCCGCCCCGTCGAGTCGATCCTCCACGTTGCGATCTACCAACTGCTGCTGCTCGACCGCGTGCCGGACTTCGCCGCCGTCGACGAAGCCGTCGAGCAGACCCGCCGCTTCGGCCACCCCCGCCAGGCCGGCCTCGTCAACGGTGTGCTGCGCACCCTGCTGCGCGAAACCGGCCCGGCCGATCCGTCGCAGACTGACCCCGCCGTCGACATCCTGCCCACGCCCGCCGGCGGACAAACGCTGGGCCGAGCCGCCTTCCGCGAGCCCGACCGCCGCCCGGCCGACTACCTCGGCGAGGCCTACTCCCTGCCGAGCGACCTGACGGCCCGCTGGATCGCCGCCCACGGCTTCGACACCGCCCGCGCCCTGGCCGCCCACAGCTGCGCCACTCCGCCGGTCATCTGTCGCGTCAACCTCGCCCGCGCCACCGTCGCCGAAGCACTGGCCGCCCTGGCCGAAGATTCCATCGCCGCGACGCCCCACGCCAACGGCGCCAGCATCGTCCTGCCCTCGGCCGACGGCCTGACCGACTGCGCCGCCTTCCGCGACGGACTCATCCAGCCCCAGGACCCCACCGCCACAGCCGTCATCGCCGCAGCGCCCATCGAGCCCGGCATGGCCGTGCTGGACTTCTGCGCCGCGCCCGGCACGAAGACCACCCACATCGCCCAGCGGATGAACAACCGAGGCCGCATCGACGCCTGCGACGTCAGCGACGCCAAACTCGCCCGCATCAACGACAACTGCCGCCGCATGGGCTTCGACATCGTCCGCACCGTCGCAGCCGGGCAGATCGGCCAGCTCGACCTGGGCAGCTACGACCTCGTCCTCGTCGACGCCCCCTGCAGCAACACCGGCGTGCTGGCCCGACGCATCGAAGCCCGCTGGCGATTCGCCGACGACGAGCCCGCCCGCATCGCCGAGGACCAGTTCTTCCTGCTCAACGCTGCCGCACACTACGTCCGCCCCGGCGGAACGCTCCTCTACTCCACCTGCTCGATCGAGCCGGAGGAAAACACCCGCCTCGTCGCTCGCCTGCTCGGCAAGATCGAAACGCTCGGCTGTGCCGACCGCAAGCTCACCCTGCCCGGCCCCGTAGGCGACCCGACCCGTTGGCACGACGGCGGCTTCCGTGCTATGATCCAGGTCCGCTGACATGGCCAAGAAGAAAAAGAAAGACGACGCCCGCACCAACACCTCCCGCGTGCGTATCCGCAATCGCAAGGCGTGGCACGATTATCACATCGAGCTGAAGGTCGAGTGCGGCATTGTGCTGCTCGGCACGGAGGTCAAGAGCATCCGCGCCGGCCAGGCCAAGCTCGACGAATCCTACGCCCGCATTCACGACGGCGAAGTATTTCTCATCGGCTGTCACATCGCCCCCTACAAGCAGGCCGCCGAGGGCATGCAGCACGCCACCGACCGCAAACGCAAGCTCCTGCTGCACAAACGCCAGATCGCCGAGCTGCGCAGCCACACCCAGCAGAAGGGCAAGACCATCGTCCCGCTGGAGATGTTTTTCAAGCGAGGCGTGGTGAAGGTCGAACTCGGCGTCGCCGTCGGCAAGACCGTCTACGACAAACGCGAGACCATCAAACGCAAGCAGCACCAGCGCGAGATCGACCGCGAGGTCCGCAAACACGCGCGGTAATCCCCGCCGACTGTCGAGCGGCAATTCACCGGCCGGCTCGGCCTCGCTGATTCGCAACCCAGGCTGACGGCCCTACACCTCAGGGCCTACGCATCTAACCCGCATTTCTCACCGGTCCGTTGATTTTTGTTGGTGACGACGATTGGTG
>CAZCDM010000010.1:22071-31808 GCA_964497475.1 uncultured Planctomycetaceae bacterium | reverse complement strand
CTGGAACAACCAACGGGCAGCGGCATGACGTGCCAGAAAAAAAGGTCACTCACGGCATTTTCTCCCCGGGGGATAACACTGGCAGCTGCCGGCCAGGTGGTGTACGATGGTTCTCCTTTTCAGCGCGACTCGACACACACACGAACTGACACGAAACGAAAGGACAGCCATGTCGCCGCTCAAGCACGAACAGCCCGGCCTGCCGGGCCAGCTCTACAAACCCTTCAACGAGTCTGACGTCAAGACCCTCGCCGACGCCGCCTTCCGCATCCTCGAAGAATCGGGCGTGGCGGTCTACTCAGCCACGGCCCGTAAGGCCCTGGCCGCAGCCGGTGCCGACATCGACGAAGAAAACGCCATCGCCAAGCTGCCCCGCAGCCTCGTCGAAGACGCCATCGCCTCGAACCCCTCCGAGGTCACCCTCCACGCCCGCAATGACGACTTCGACGCGAAACTCACCGAAAGCAAGGTTCACTACGGCACGGGCGGCACGGCGATCTACGTGCTCGACCCCGACACCGGCCAGCGGCGCGACAGCCGCATTGACGACGTCATCCTCAACGCCCGGCTGGTCGAGAAGCTCGAGAACATTCACGTCTTCACGATCAACGTCTTCCCCAACGACGTCAAGCAGCGCGACCACATCGACGTCAACCGCTTCTTCCACGCCCTGGATAACACCACCAAGCACGTGATGGGCGGCATTTATTCGATGGAGGGCTGCACGCGGGCCGTCCAGATGGCCGAGATGCTCGCCGGCAGCGCCGACGCCCTCCGCGACCGGCCCTTCGTGAGCTTCATCACCCTCATCATCAGTCCGTTCAAGATCGACGACCACTACGGCGAGATGACCTGCTACCTCGCCGAGAAGGGCCTGCCCGTCGTCGTGCCCACCGAGCCGATCTGCGGAACCACGGCCCCGATTACGCTGGCGGGCAATGTGCTGACGCATGTAGCCGAGACGCTGGCGGGCATTGCACTCGTCCAGAGTGTCAACAAAGGCGCGCCGGGCATTTGCGGATCGGTCGGCTCGATTACCAACCTGCGGACCATGGACCACCTCGCCGGGCCCATCGAGCGGGCGATGATTAACGCCGCCGTGGCCCAGATGGCCCAGTACTTCCAGATCCCCCTGTACTCCACCGGCGGCACGACCGACGCCAAAGCCGTCAACATCCAGGCCGCCTACGAGTCCGCCATGTCGGCCATGCTCGTGGCCATGAGCGGGGCGAACTACATCCACGACATCGCCGGGCTGATGGAATCCGACCTCACCGTCAGCTACGACAAGCTCGTGATGGACAATGAAATTCTCGGCATGACCCAGCGGGTCCTCCGCGGCATCGAAGTCACCGACGACACCCTCGGCACCGAGATGCTCATCCGCAAGGGACCGGCCCAGGATTTTCTTGCCGAAGAGCACACCCTGGAGTATATGCGAGAAGAATTTTTCGTGCCCCGCCTGGCCAATCGCGACACGCGAGACACGATGGCCCCCGACGATGACGCCATCGCCCGGGCCCGGGCCTTCGTTGCCGATATCCGCAGCGAGGAACCCACCCCGCTTATCGACGAGTCGATTCGCAAGACGATTCTCGATGAGTTCAGTGAGATCCAGTGGCCTGCCAACTGATCTGAAACAAACCCTTTACAAGAGGCTGCCATGCACACGCTGCGATACCGACAGATCCATCTGGACTTTCATACTTCACCCGACATTGAGAATATCGGTGGGCGATTCGACAAGGCTCAATGGCAGGACATGCTCCGCCGCGGGCATGTCGACTCGATTACCTGCTTCGCCGTCGGACACCACGGCTGGAGCTATTACGACACGAAAGTCGGCTTTCCGCATCCGCATCTGCAGGGCGACCTGCTGCGAAGTCAGTTCGATGCCGCCAAGGAAATCGACGTCAACGTCCCGATCTACATCACCGCCGGGCTGCACGATGTTATGACCGCAAAGCACCCCGACTGGCGAGAGCATGGCCCGGACGGCCGACCTCTCGGCCCGAGCCCCTTCGAGGCTGGCTTCCGTAAGATATGCTTCAACACGCCTTTCCTCGACCACCTCTGCGAGCAGATCCGCGAGGTCGTCACGCTGTATCCAGATTGCGATGGCATCTTCCTGGACATCATCCATCAGGGGCCCTGCTGCTGTAGCCATTGCGTCCAGCGAATGCGCGACGAGGGCCTTGACCCGACCGACGAAACCGACCGCGCCACCAACGCCCACAACGTCCTGATGGACTACTACCGCCGGACCACCGAGGCCGCCCGTTGCGACAACCCCGAAATGCCCATCTTCCACAATAGCGGGCACATCACGCGAGGCGATAGTAAGATCCTGCCCTACTTCAGCCACCTCGAACTGGAATCGCTGCCCACCGGCGGCTGGGGGTACGACCACTTCCCCATCAGCGCGAAGTACTGCACCCAGCTCGATCTGGACTTCCTTGGCATGACGGGCAAGTTCCACACCACATGGGGCGAGTTCGGCGGCTACAAACACCCCAACGCCCTGCGGTACGAGTGTGCGGCCATGCTCGCCTGGGGCGCCAAGTGCTCCATCGGCGACCAGCTTCACCCCGAGGGGCTCATGGACCCGACGACCTACGACATCATCGGCCAGGCCTACAGCGAAGTCGAAGTCAAAGAGCCCTTCTGCCTCGACGCCAAGTCCGTGGCCGACATCGCCCTGCTCAGCAGCGAGGCCGTCCATAATCAGCGAGGCCAGAAATGCCAGCGCGATAACGCGGCCGACATCGGGGCCGGTCGCATCCTGCTGGAATGCCACTTCCTCTGGGACATGCTCGATGCATCCATGGACTTCAGCACCTACCGCATGCTCATCCTGCCCGACGAGATCAAAATCGACGCCCCCCTCAAGGCTCGCATCGACGAATACCTCGCCGCCGGCGGCAAGGTCTTGCTCACCGGCTACAGCGGCCTGTCGACCGAGGCCGACGGCTTCGCCTTCGACATCGGCGCGACATGGTCCGGCCAGAGCCCCTGCCAGCCTGACTTCATCCTGCCCATTCCCGCCCTGCGGCCGGACTTCCTGGCCATGCCCCTGGTGATGTACCTGCCCAGTCAGCGCGTCGTCGCCACCGGCGATGCCCAGCCTCTTGGCGATATCTACGATCCCTACTTCAATCGCGACTACACCCATTACTGCTCCCACCAGCACGCCCCGGCCCGGCCCGAGCCCAGCGGCTTCCACTGCGCGATCCGCAACGGCAATATCCTCTACCTCGCCCACCCGGTCTTCACGATCTACCGTGGCTACGGAGCCGTCGCCTATCAGGATTACGCCGTCCGGGCCATCCGCTCACTGCTGGACGAACCAACGGTCCAACTCGACGGCCTGCCCTCCACCGGCAGAGTCAGCCTCACCGACCAGCCCGCACACAACCGACTCGTCCTCCACCTGCTCTACGCCAACACCATCCAGCGCGGCGGGCCGATTGAACTCTCCGGCGGGTCCATCTCGCGCAAGCCAAATGGCGTGGAGGTCATCCAGGAGCTTCTGCCCCTCCGCGACGTGACGGTCACCGTCCGCCCCGGACGGGACATCAAGGCCGTCACCGCCCAACCGCAGGGCCAGGACATCCCCTTCACCCAGGCCGACGGTGTCGTCACCTTCCCCGTCGATGAGTTCACCTGCCACCAGATGATCGCCCTGGAATACTGAACCGCCGGTGTTGAGATAACGTTCAAAGAGCTCCGACCGAAGTGAAAATCACCGGCGGGATTGAACTGCCCCTTTACAATCCAGTACGATACACCTTCCATGATCCGCCAGGAATCGAGTTCGGCAATGCGGGAGCAAATCAGAGAGCCAGGCGCTCTGGTCTTGGGAGGCGGTCCCGCCGGAGCAGCAGCAGCCCTGACCCTGCGAGATGCGGGCTTGGACGTCTGCGTTGTCGACTCGGCCGAGACGCCCGGCGGCCGGGCAAAGGACTTCGCCTGCAAAGCCACCGACCGCTGCCTCCGCTGCAATCTCTGCGCCGCCCAGGACACCATCGACCGCGCCTTCGCGCCCGACAGCAACATCGAGCTGCTGACCGCGACCCGCCTGGAACGCATCGAGCAGACCGCACCGCAGCAATTCCAGGCGGAGCTTACCACCCCTGTCGGCCCGGTCACGCGCACCGTCCGCTCGGTGCTCGTCGCGACTGGCTTTACGCCCTTCGACCCGTCTGTCGATGCAGCCTGGCAGTACGCACAGGCACCCAACGTCATCACCGGGCTCGACCTCGAAGCCATGCTCGCCGACGGCCAACGGTCCCTCGCCCGGCCCGGCGACGGCCAGCGCCCCAAACGATTGGCCTTCGTCCAGTGCGTCGGCTCGCGGAGCGAGTCAGCCCACCGCCAGCCCTTCGCGACGAACTACTGCTCGGCCGTCTGCTGCGGCTACGCCCTGCGATCGGCCCGGCTGCTGCGCCACCTCCACCCCGATATCGACATCACCGTCTTCTACATGGACATCCAACGCTTCGGCCAGGACTTCGACGACTTCCTCGCCCGCGCCCAGGCCGAGCTGCAATTCATCAAAGCCCGCCCCTGACAGCTGACGGCCCTGCCGGACGGCTCGGTCCGCGTCGACTACGAAGACCCCGCCGCCCAGGCCACCGCCAACGACACCTTCGACATGGTCTGCCTCTCGGTCGGCATGCGTCCAGCCAGCGACGCCCTCGCCCTGGCCGACACGCTCGACCTGGCCATCGAGGCCGATGGTTTTTTTCGCGTCCGACACGGCTCCCTCGGCCGGACCGACCGCGAGGGAATCTACCTCGCCGGCAGCGCGACCGGGCCGATGGACCTGGCCGCTGCAATGGCCGCCGGCCGGGCCGTGGCTTCCGAGTTACTTGCAGACACCGCCTCCGCCCCGGCCAAGCCCGCCGCCAGCGAGTCCGTCCTCGTCGTCGGAGGCGGCGTCCAGGCCCTCCAGGCCGCCCGCGCCCTCAGCACCCTCGGCCGATCCGTCACCCTCGCCTGCACCGAGGACAAACTCCTTGCCGAAACCACCGGCGCGATGGCCCGCTTCTCCGAGCTGCTGGCCGAGCTCGACATTCCCCTGCCGCCCTTCCACGCCCAGCCCATCGCCGCCCTGGCCCGGGCCGTCCAGGATGACCCGAATATCCGCGTGCTGTGCAATGCGACCCCGGCACGATGCAGCGGCGAACCGGGCGAGTTCGCCGTCCGCCTCATCGGCCCAGACGTCGACGAAACCGTCCAAGCCGCTGCCGTCATCCTTGCCGAGCCCGCCGTCGCAGCCGTCGACCCCGAAACACTCGGCCTGGAGATGTCCCGCTCCGTGACGAACCTTCTGGGCCTCATGCTCCACCTCCGCCGGGGGCTCATCCCGCGCAGCGTCGCCATCGTCCTCGACCAGGCAGCCCAGCAGGGCCGGCTGACCACCGAACTCGTCTTCGCCGCCGCCCGCGCCCTGGCCCGGCGAGGCAGCCACCGCATCCGCATCTACGCCCACTCCGCCCGCGTCGGAGCCACCGGCCTGGAGTCGCTCTACCGCACCGCCCGCGCAGCCGGCGTGGAAGTCTTCCGCCCCCAAAGTCCCTGCCGCATGGTCGAACAGCCCGACGGCGCGATCGTCACCGCACGCGACGTCCAGGGCGGCGAGCTGGACGAAGCCCACTACGACCTGCTCGTCCTGGGCGACCTGGTCCGCTCGGCCTCGCTCGACGAACGGCTGGCGACCTTCCACTGTCGCCCCGCCGCCAGCCAGGCCGACAACGTCTGGTACCTGCCCGTTCGCACCAATCGCCGCGGCATCTGGTGCCTCGGTGCCGTCGGCAGCGACTTACCCGCCGGCGACCTGGCAGCCCAGGCAAAACTCGCCGCCGCCGAGATCTACGAATTCCTCGCCGAGAAACAGCCCAGCCCGGCCGAGGCGCCCGACGTCGACGCCGAAGCCTGCGTCGCCTGCCTGACCTGCATGCGACTCTGCCCGCACGGGGCGATCACCTTCGACGCCGCCGAGCAGGCCGCCCTGATTTCCCCGGCCACCTGCCGCCGCTGCGGCATCTGTGCGGCCGAGTGCCCCGCCGACGCGATTTCCTACCCGGCCGCCGATGACGCCGCCGCGCCGGGCTCCGGCCAATCCGTCGCATGCTTCGTCTGCGAAAACTCCGCCGCCCAGGCAGTCGCCGCACTCACCGGCTCGAACGACCCGTCCGCCCTGGCCGCCAATGTGCAACTCATCGAGCTGCCCTGCGCCGGCCGGCTCGACCCGCGAACCATCCTGCGCATGCTCCAGGACGGGGCCGACCGCGTCGTCGTCCTCGGCTGTCACGCCGGCGCCTGCCGCTACTTCGACGGCCCCGACCGCGCCATCCGCCGCCTGGCCCGCCTCCAGCAGCAGCTCGCCGCGGCAGGCATCGACCCCGACCGCCTCCGCTGGGGCACCGTCACCGCACACCAGCCCCAACGGTTGATCGACCTGCTCACCGCCACACCCCAACCGGCCGACTGACCGGAGACCACCATGATCGTCGCATCCCAGAAACCCATCGAAGAAATCAAAACGTTCCTCACCGCCCACGGCCATCAGCGCCCGCTCGTCCTCGGCTGCGCGACCTGCGTAACCGTCTGCAACGCCGGAGGCCAGCGCGAGGTCGAAACCCTCGCCTCGCTGCTCCGCCTGGCCGGGCAGTTCGACGACGTCGCCGAGCTGACCATCGAACGAGGCTGCGATACGGAATTTTACGACGACGCCGAACTCGACCAGCGCATCGAAGCCTGCGACGCAATCGTCTCCATGGCCTGCGGCGTGGGCGTACAGCTCGCGGCGCGGCTCAATCAAAGCCTGCCGGTTTACCCCGCCCTCAACACGCAGTTCATGGGCATTAACGAGGGCGCCGGCGAATGGACCGAAGCCTGCCTCGGCTGCGGCAACTGCAAGCTCGGCGAACTCGGCGGCGTCTGCCCGGTAACCAAGTGCAGCAAGTCGCTGTGCAACGGCCCCTGCGGCGGCAGCGACGACGGCATGTGCGAGGTCGACCCGGACACCATCGAGTGCGGCTGGGCGATGATCCTCGACCGCCTCGACGCCATCGGCCAGGCCGACGTCCTCCAGGCCGTCCGCCCCCCGCGCGACTGGTCCAAAATGCACGACGGCCGACCCCGGAAACTCATCCGCGAAGACCTCGCGGAAATGGACTGACACCGAAGCACGAACGGAACCCCCATGAGCGACTTGAAATCAGGCAGCCATCTGGAACGCGTACTGGCCGCGGGCGAGTTCGCCGTAACGGCCGAGCTGGGCCCGCCCAAAAGCTGCGACCTGGCCGTGATCGACGAAAAGGCCTCCTACCTCAAAAGCTGCGTCGACGCCGTCAACGTCACCGACAACCAGACTGCCATCGTCCGCATCGCCAGCCTGGCCGTGGCTAAACTGCTTGTCGACCGTGGCCTCGAACCCGTCATGCAGATGACCTGCCGCGACCGCAACCGCCTGGCCATCCAGGCCGACATCATGGGCGCATACTGCCTCGGCATCCGCAACCTGCTCTGCCTGACCGGCGACCACCAGTGCTTCGGCAACCACCCCACGGCCCGCCACGTCTACGACCTCGACAGCATCCAGCTGATCGACGCCGTCCGCGCCATGCGCGACCAGGGTGTGTTCCTCTGCGGCGACGAACTCCGCGCCTCGAAAAAGGCCGACCTCGTCCCGCCTCGCATGTACATCGGCGCCGCAGCCAATCCCTTCGGCACGCCTTACGAATACCGCCCGGCCCGGCTGGCACAAAAGGCCCACGCCGGCGTCGACTTCGTCCAGACCCAGTGCATTTACGACATGGACCGCTTCGATACCTGGATGGCTGAGGTCCGCAACCGAGGCCTCCACGAGAAGGTCAAAATCCTCGCTGGCCTGACGCCCTTCAAGAGCTCCCGCATGGCACAGTACATGGCCAAAAACGTCGCCGGCATTGCCGTGCCCGACGAACTCCTCGCCCGCATGGAAGCAGCCGAAGACGGGCCCACCGAGGGCATCAAAATCTGCACCGAGCAGATCGACCGGCTCCGCAATACCCAAGGCGTGGCCGGCATCCACCTGATGGCCATCGAGTGGGAGAAGAAGGTCCCCGCCATCCTCGAACAGGCCAACCTCCTGCCGCGACCGACCATCGAGAACGAAACCAGCGAGGCATAGCATTATGAACGCCACCGACCAGACCCTCGACCCGCAATTCAAATACGACGTCGCCCGCCACCCCGGCGGCGAGAACATCACCCTCTGCTACGCGTGCGGCACGTGCACTGCCTGCTGCCCCGTCGCGGCCGTGGACGACGAGTTCAACCCCCGCAAGATCATCCGCCAGGTGCTGCTCGGCCAGCGCAAGCAGATCCTCTCCGACCCGGTGCTGTGGCGCTGCATCCAGTGCTACGCCTGCACCAGCCAGTGTCCCCAGCACGTCAAGTTCCGCGATGTCATGCGGGCTCTGCGCGACATGGCCGTCGCCGAAGGCTACGCCCCCGCCGAAGCCATCGACCACGCCCAGGCCGCCAAGCAGCTCGCCACCCGGGCCTACCGCCGCATGATGTGCCAGCTCGACACCCCCGACGAACGAACCAAAACCGCGACCGCCATCGAAAACGCCATACAGGACTGACCGAGGTGTAGGTCATGATTCAATCCAACAGCAATCCAACCATCGGCGCGGTGCTTGTCGTCGGTGGCGGCATCGGCGGCATCCAGGCCGCCCTCGACCTGGCCGACTCCGGCCAGAAGGTCTACCTCCTCGAGTCCGACCCGGCCATCGGCGGCATCATGGCCCGGCTGGACAAGACCTTCCCCACCAACGACTGCTCGATGTGCATCCTCTCGCCCAAGCTCGTCGAGGCCGGCCGGCATCTGAATATCGAACTGCTGACCTACAGCGAGATCGACGCCATCACCGGCGAGGCGGGCGACTTCCACGTTCGCATCCGCCACAAGCCGCGCTACGTCGACGCCGAAAAATGCACCGGCTGTGGCGACTGCGAAGAGGTCTGCCCCATCGTCGTGCCCAACCAGTACGAAGAAAACCTCGCCGACCGCAAAGCCATCTACCGCCCCTACGCCCAGGGCGTGCCGAACATCTACACCATCGAGAAGCGCGGCGAGCCGCCCTGCCAGAACGCCTGCCCCGCCAGCGTCCACGTCCAGGGCTACATCGCCCTGATCCGCCAGGGCAAATACGCCGAAGCCCTCGAACTCGTCCGCCAGGCGATGGTCTTCCCCGCCGTCTGCGGCCGCGTCTGCGTGCGGTTCTGCGAGGGCATGTGCACCCGCGGACAGGTCGACACGCCCGTGGACATCATGCACCTGAAACGCTACATCAGCGACTGGGAACTCACCAACGCCGGGCAGATCGAAATCACCCCCGCCGAAATCACCCAGCCGGACAAGCCCGTTGCCGTCATCGGCGCCGGGCCGGCCGGACTGCAGGCCGCGGCCGACATCCGCCGGGCCGGGCTGCCCGTGACCGTCTTCGAAGAGCTCGACGAGCCGGGCGGCATGATGCGATACGGCATCCCCAGCTACCGCCTGCCGCGTGAGCAGCTCGACATCGAGATCGACTGCATCCGCCGCATGGGCGTGGAGATTCGCTGCGGGCAAAAGGCCGGCCGCGACTTCACCCTGACCGACCTCAAGAAAGACTACGCGGGCATCCTCCTTGCTGTGGGCGCCCACGTCGGCAGCAAGCTCCGCCTGGATGGCGAGGACG
>CAZCDM010000010.1:8412-21971 GCA_964497475.1 uncultured Planctomycetaceae bacterium | reverse complement strand
AGGACGTCACCGTCGTCTACCGCCGGACCGAGCACGAAATGCCCGCCGACGCACACGAGGTCCACGACGCCAAGGCCGAGGGCGTGAAGTTCATCTTCCTGGCCAATCCCTGCGAGATTCGCGCCGCGGGCGGCAAGCTCTCGGCCGTCGTCTGCCAGAAGATGAAACTTTGCAAGGCCGACGAGTCCGGCCGCCGCCGCCCCGAGCCGATCCCCGGTGATACCTTCCCCCTCGAATGCGACGCCCTGATCCCTGCCATCGGGCAGAAGCCCGGCCTGGAGTGGATCAGCGAGGAACTCGACACCACCCGCTGGGGCACCCTGGCCGTCGATGAGCAAACCCTCGCCACGAGCATGGACGGCGTCTTCGCCGCGGGCGATGCCGTCTCCGGCCCGGCCAGCGTCATCGAAGCCATCGCCGCCGGCCGACACGCCGCGGACAACCTCGTCCACCACCTCCGCGGCGAGCCGACCCACGCCCCGGCCCGCGAGCCGCTGAACGTCTCGCACCCGGACCTCACGCACCAGCCCGAGCCCGTCGCCCCGCGTCAGGCCGTGCCGATGATCGACATGGACCGCCGCCTGAGCAGCTTCGAGGAAGTCGAACTCGGCTACACCGCCGAGGAGACCGCCGCCGAAGCCGATCGCTGTCTGCAGTGCGGCATCTGCAGTAACTGTCTCGCCTGCGAGCGAGCCTGCCAGGCCGGCGCCATCGACCACTCCCAGGTCGAAACCTTCAGCGACATCGAAGTCGGCAGCATCATCCTCACGCCCGGGGCCGAGCTGTTCAGCAAGCAGGCCCGCTTCGACCTCGGCGGCAGCCGCTACGCCGACGTCGTTACCAGCCTGGAGTTCGAGCGTATTCTCTCGGCCTCGGGGCCGACCGGCGGTCACGTCGTCCGCCCCAGCGACCACACCGTGCCCGAGAAGGTCGCCTTCATCCAGTGCGTCGGCAGCCGCGACCTCGACTGCCGCAACGGCTACTGTTCGAGCGTCTGCTGCATGTACGCCGTCAAAGAGGCGGTCATCGCCCACGAGCACGAAAAGCGCGTCCACCCGACGATTTTCTTCATGGACGTCCGCGCCTACGGCAAGGACTTCGACAAGTACTGCCTCCGCGCCCAGGACGAGTACGGCATCGAGTTCAAATACGCCCGGCCGTACAACATCGAACGCGACGACGAGACCGGCAAGCTGATTCTCACCTTCACCGACCAGGCCGGCCGCGTCTGCCGCGAAGCCTACGACATGGTCGTCCAGTCCGTCGGCTTCCAGGCGCCGGACGAACTGCGCGAACTGGGCCGAAAGCTCGGCCTGCGAAGCGACGAGTTCGGCTTTGTCTGGACCGACCCGGACTTCCCGCTGCAGACCTCGCGGCGGGGCATCTTCGCCGTCGGGGTCGCCGCCGGGCCCAAGGACATCCCCGAGACGGTCGTGCAAGCCTCCGCCGCCGCCTGCCAGTCCGGCCGCCTGCTCGCCGAGGCCACCGGCTCGCTCACCCGCCAGGCCGAGTACCCCCCCGAGCAGAACGTCACCGGCGAGCCGCCGCGCATCGGCGTGTTCGTCTGTCATTGCGGCATCAACATCGGCGGCGTGGTCGACGTGCCCGGCGTGGCCGAGTACTGCCGCTCCCTGCCGCACGTCATCCACGCCGAGGACAACCTCTACACCTGCAGCCAGGACACGCAGGAGCACATCCGCGACATGATCGTCGAGCACGGGCTCAACCGCGTGGTCGTCGCCAGTTGCACGCCGCGCACGCACGAGCCGCTCTTCCAGCAGACGCTGCGCGAGGCCGGCCTCAACCCGCACTTGTTCGTGATGACCAACATCCGCGACCAGTGCAGCTGGGCCCACATGAACGAGCCCGAGGCCGCCACTGCCAAGGCCCTCGACCTGCTGCGCATGACCATCGCCCGGGCCCAGCACCTCCGCCCGCTCGAACCCGAAGCCATCCCCGTCGTCCGCGAGGCGATGGTCGTCGGCGGAGGCATCGCCGGCATGAACGCCGCCCTGGCCATCGCCGACCGCGGCTACCCAGTACACCTCGTCGAGCAGAGCGACGCACTGGGGGGCAATCTGCGGCACGTCCGCACCGGCTTCGTCGGGCAGGACTACCGCCGCCTGCTGGCCGAGACGGAAGAAACGCTGCGGAACCATCCGCGCGTCACCGTCCACACCAGTGCAACCGTCGAGGAGATCGAAGGCTTCGTGGGCAACTTCACCACCAAGCTGAGCGATGGCGCCGAGTTCCAGCACGGAGCGGTCGTCGTCGCCACCGGCGCATCGCCCTACCAGCCGGCCGAGGGTGAGTTCGGCTGGGGCGATTCCCGCGTCATCACGCAGATCGATCTGCACGAACAGATCGCCGAAAACTCCCTGCCGGACGACCCCGGCCGCGTCGTGATGATCCAGTGCGTCGGCAGCCGATCCGACGAGCACCCGTGGTGTTCGCGCATCTGCTGCAACCGCGCGATCCGCAACGCCATCGACCTCAAAACCGCCCGGCCGACCACTGACGTGATCGTGCTCTATCGCGACATCCGCAGCTATGGCACGTTCGAGACGCTCTACCAGCAGGCCCGCGAGCTGGGCGTAACGTTCCTGCGGTTCGACCCCGACGCCCCGCCGACGATCCAACCCGGCCAGGCGGGCCTGACCGTCCGCGTCCAGGGCGACCTGCTGGACGATGAGCTGACCCTGCCGAGTGATCTGGTCGTTCTTTCGACGGGCGTCGAGCCCGACGTACAGGCCAACGTCAAGCTGGCCAAGCAGCTCAAGGTGCCGATGAACGACGAGGGCTTCTTCCTCGAAGCACACGTCAAGCTCCGCCCTGTGGAATTCGCCACCGATGGCGTGTTTGTCTGCGGCCTGGCGCACAACCCCAAGAACGCCGGCGAGAGCGTCAACCAGGCCCTCGCGGCCGCGTCGCGGGCGTGCAGCATCCTCGAAAAAACCGAGATCGAAGCCCACGGCACGATCGCCGAATGCAACCCGGACAAGTGCGCCTCGTGCGGCCTGTGCGAGGGCATCTGCGCCTACAAGGCCATCACCCTCGAATCGAAGAAGATCGGCCAGGAAGAAAAGCTCTACGCCCAGGTCAACCCGGCCGTGTGCAAAGGCTGCGGCGCATGCGTGGCCGCCTGCCGTAGCGGCGCTCTGGACCTGCGCGGCTTTACCAACAAACAGATCCTCGCGGAAATCCTGCAACTGTAACCTGATCGGAACATGACTGACCAACCCAACCATGACGAGACCGGCGGCGATTTCCAGCCGCGGATTCTGGCGTTCCTGTGCAACTGGTGCAGCTACGCCGGGGCCGACCTGGCCGGTGTATCGCGCATCCAGTATCCGCCGAACACGCGCGTCATCCGCGTGCCGTGCAGCGGCCGCGTGAATCCGATGTTCCTCCTCCGGGCCCTGCAACAGGGCATCGATGGCGTGCTGGTCTCCGGCTGCCATCCGGGCGACTGCCATTACATCACGGGCAATTACTTCGCCCGCCGACGGTTCCTGGTGCTCGAACGGATGCTGGAGTTCTGCGGCATCGAGCCCGGCCGCGTGCAGTTCAGCTGGGTCTCGGCCTCGGAGGGTCAGAAGTTCGCCGACGTGATCCGCAACGTCACCGAGCGCGTCCGCGCCCTGGGCCCGGCCCGCCGCATGGTCAAGCAGACCTGGTCCGTCCCGGAAGACGTGCTCGAAGCCCTCGCCGCCCAGGCCGAAGCCGGCCCCGCCTGCCCGAACCACAAACCCGCCACGTCTTAGGAAGCCCCCCTTGCCCGAACCTGTCCAACTCAACGAATACGCCCGCAAGCTCCTGACCGACGGTGAGGTCGAGGTCGTGCTGGGCTACGTCGCCGGCCGGCGGGCCCTCTCGGCCACGCCCTGCCAGGTAAGCTCGCCCGAGCAGACCGACCGCCTCCTCTTCGACCGCACCTGCGAGTACAACCTCGCCAACTACCTTCATCGCCTCCGAGGTCGAAAGGTCGCCATCGTCGCCAAAGGGTGCGACGAGCGGTCCATCGTCGGCCTCATCCAGGAAAAGCAGCTCGACCGCGAAAACCTTCACGTCATCGGCACGCCGTGCAGCGGCGTGATCAGCCGACACAAGGTCGAGCGGGCCGTCGGCAGCACGTCGATCCCCTCGGCCCAGGTCGATGGCGACCAGGTCCACGTCACCGCCCGCGGGCAGGAGCACACGCTCGCCCTCCGCGACGTGATCTACGACTTCTGCCATCAGTGCAACGAGCACAACCCCCGCTTCGCCGATGTGCTCATCGGTGAAGAAGTCGCCCAGCCGGACGTCGAGGAGTATTCCCCGGCGGTCGGCGAGACCGAGCAGGCCACCTGCGATGAGAAATGGGCAACGTTCTCCGGCGAGATGGACAAGTGCATTCTCTGCCTCGCCTGTCGGAACGTCTGCCCGGCCTGCTACTGCACCGCCTGCTTCGCCGACGAAACCAACCCCCGCTGGATGAGCCGCACCGGCGACCCGGCCGATGCGATGATGTTCCACCTGACCCGCCTGAGCCACCTGACCGGCCGATGCACCGGCTGCGGGGCCTGCGTGCGAGCCTGCCCGGTGGAGGTAGACCTGCGACTGTACAACGACAAACTCCGAAAGGACGTCAAAGACCTCTTCGAGGGCTTCGAGGCCGGCATCGACCCCGCCGTGGTTCCGCCGCTGGGCCGATTCTGCCTCGACGACCGCGACGACATCTTCCAGTAACCATGAGCGCCGATACACGACATCTTCCCGCCGAGGCCCTGCCCGCGTTCCTTACCGCCCTGGCCGAGCGTCAACGCCTCTTCGCGCCGATTGAAAAGGACGGCCTGGTGATGTTCGACTGGGTCACCGACGGCCAGGCCGTGCTCACCGACGGCACGATCCCACGCAACAGTCCCAAAGAAGCCCTCCTGCCGCGGACGGAAGTGCTGTTCTACTACCGAACCGGCAAGGATTCCGAGCAGATCGTTCCCCCACCGGCCCCCGAGCCGCAGGTGCTCTTCGGCCTGCACCCGGCCGACATCGCAGCCGTGGCCGTGCTCGACGCGGTCTTCTCGGCCGAGCCGAGCCCCGACAAGCCCTACCTCGATCGCCGCGCGGTAACGACGATCATCGGCCTGGCCCCGGCCGACCTGGAAACGCCTGACTGCTGCTTCTACGAAGCGGTGGGCATCTCATCGGCCGATCCCGGCTGCAGTGACATCTTCCTCACGCCGCTGGACGATGGCTCGTTCGTGGCCGAGTTCCTCACCGACAAGGGGCGCAAGCTGGCCGACTGCTGCGGATCCTGCGAGCCGGCCTCGCCTGAGCAGCTCGCCGCCGGCGAAGCCCGTCGCACCGCGGCCGCCGCGCGCGTCACCCACACCTACGACAGCGACGAACTCATCGCCAAGCTCGATGCGATGTTCGACGACGAACTCTGGTCACAGATCGCCTGCAAGTGCGTCGGCTGCGGGGCGTGCGCGTTCCTCTGCCCCACCTGCCACTGCTTCGACATCACGGAAGAGAGCCGCGGCGGCTGCGGCGCCCGCGTGCGAAACTGGGACACCTGCCAGTTCTCCCTGTTCACCAAACACGCCAGCGGCCACAACCCGCGTGACGAGCAAACCCCGCGCTGCCGCCAGCGCATCATGCACAAATTCGACTACGGCACGAAGAATTTCGACATCCCCTTCTGCGTCGGCTGCGGGCGGTGCATCGTCGCCTGCCCGGCCAATAACGACATCCGCGACATCCTCGATGAGATCAAGGCCCGGCCTTCATGACCGCCAACCCCTACATTCCCTACCCGGTGATGATCGATCAGATCACCGTCGAAAACGACGCCCGCGACATCCGCACGTTCCGCCTGGTCTTCCGCAACCCGGCCGACCGCAAGGCCTTTGACTTCCGCATCGGCCAGTTCGCCGAGCTGAGCCTGGCCGGCTACGGCGAGAGCCCGATCGGCATTGCCTCCAGCCCGCTCGATGCGGACTACATCGAGTTCACCGTCAAGCGGTACGAAACGGGCGTGGTCACCACGCAGTTGCACGCCAGCGAGCCGGGCCGACAGATGGGCCTCCGCGGGCCGCTGGGCAATGGGTACCCGGTCGAAGCCCTGGCCGGCAAGGACATCGTCATCGTCTCGGGCGGCTTTGCCGTGACGACCCTCCGCTCGACCCTCCGCTACCTGCTGCACGAGTCGATCCGCCCGACGGTGGGCACGATCACCGTGGTCTACGGCGCCCGCGAGCCGGGCGAGATTCTCTATCGGCAGGAATTCCTCGACTGGCAGAAGCGCGACGACATCGACGTGCATCTGACGGTCGACTCCCAAGCCGACGGCTGGGACCAGCACGTGGGGTTCGTCCCGGCTGTGCTGGAAGAGCTCGCCCCGGCCGCCGCCAACGCCGCCTGCCTGGTCTGCGGCCCGCCGATCATGCTCAAGTTCACCCTGCCGGTTCTCAAGAAGCTCGGCTTCGCGCCGGACGACACCTACCTGTCGTTCGAGATGCGGATGAAGTGCGGGATCGGCAAGTGCGGGCGGTGCAATATCGGCAGCAAGTATGTCTGCATCGACGGGCCGGTCTTCAGCCTGACCGAAGTCGAACACCTCCCGGCGGAGTATTGATACTGCGCGTGGGGTTTTTCGTTTCGCTGCGGCGGGGGGCGGCTACAATGGTGCCATGATTCTCGAACAAATCCAAAACGACGTGGTGGTGGGCGATGGGGGTGCGATTTTCGAGCTGGAGCGCCGGGGGTATGTCTCGGCCGGTCCGTTCACGCCCGAGGCGGTGATCGAACAGCCCGAAGCGGTGCGGCAGATGCAGTTGGACTTCGCCCGGGCCGGGGCCGAGGTGCTCCAGGCGGTGACCTACTACGGCCACGAGGAAAAGCTGCGTGTGCGTGGCCTGGAGGCGCACGTCGAGGAGCTGAACATCGCGGCGGTGAAGATCGCCCGCGGAGTGGCCGACGAGTACGGCTGCATGGTGGCGGGCAACCTATGCAATACGTGGGTCTACAACCCCGGCGATGCGACCAGCCATGCCGAAACGCGCCGGCAGTTCGATCAGCAGATCGCTTCACAGCTTCCCGGCGGGTGCGACTTCTTCCTGGCTGAGACGATTGAGTATCTCGGCGAGGCGTTGATCGCCGTCGCTGCGATGCGGGCCGCTGAGCTGCCGGCGATGGTGACGCTGGGCTTTAAGTATCAGGACCGCACGCTGGATAACGTCGAGCTGGAGGACGCCTTCAGGCAGTTGGCCGACGCGGGGGCGGATATCGTAGGGATCAACTGCTTCCGCGACCCGGCCCGGACGCTGCCTCTGGCCCGGCGGGCCGTTCAGGCGGTCTCCTGTCCGGTGGCGACCCAGCCGGTGGCCTACCGATGCAGCGATGAAAAGCCCTACTTCCAGGTGCAACGGTACGAGGGCCGGCTGGCGTTTCCGCTGGAGCTGGACCCCCTGCTGCTCAGCCGGCGGGACATGGCGGAGTATGCTCTGGCCGCTCGCGATGCGGGCGTGAGGTTCATCGGCTCGTGCTGCGGGTCGGGGCCTCACCATGTGCGGGCGATGGCCGAAGCCCTGGGGCGCACCGTGCCGGGCAGCCGCTACTCGCCCGACCTGGAAAAGCACACGATCATCGGCTCGGCCGATAATATCCGCGAGCGCGACGAGCGCATCCTCGGCGAATCGCGAGACTCCTGAACCGGGCTACAGCGTCAATCGGCCGTCGCGGTGAGCGGTGATGTACTCCATGCCGAATGCATCGGTACCGGTGAGCACGCCCTTGGCCAGCTGGAACGGCTCGGAGGCGGTGTCCATCGCGCCGATGGCGGCCGGGGGCATGTGGACGGGGTTGATGATGCCACTGTCGGCCCCGTGCTCGGCACAGAGGTAGGTAAAAACCATGTTCAGCAGTTTGCGGTTGGGCATGCCGAAGCTGATATTGCTGTAGCCGCCGGTGATGTGCACGCCGGGGAACTCGGCGAGGGTGGCTTCGACGGCCTGGAAGAACCGCTTGGCGTTTTCCGGATCGGTGCTGGCGGGGAAGACCAGCGGGTCGAGGTGGAGGCGGGTGTTATCCACGCCGAGGTCATTGAGCTGGCCGACGATCTGGCGGAAGTTGCCCAGGCGCCCTTCGGTTTCGGTGGGCAGGTCTTCCTTGCCGGCGGCGCTGACGACGGCTTCGGCGTTGAACTCCTTGACCAACGGGACGCAGTCGGCCCGTTCGAGGCTGACGGAGTTGATCAGCGGCGCGCCGTGGGCGGGGTTGCAGCATTCCAGCCCGGCCCGGAGGGTCTGGGCGTTGGACGAGTCGATCGACAGCGGCGTGTCGAAATTCTCGGTCAGGAACCCGGCCAGCCAGGTCATCGCGACGACCTGCTCGGCGGGGTCGTTGCTGTACTCGTCGACATTGACGTCGAGGAAGGCGGCGCCGTTGTCGATCTGCGACTGGGCCTGGGCGGTGAGATAATCCAGGCCGGCCTGGCGGTCGTCGCCCTGGCCGTTGCGGGCCTGCCAGACTGCCAGGGCCACGTGCTGCACCTTGCCCTGGGCGAACATGGACGAGACGTCGCCCCACACATCGGGAATGGGCAGGATGCAGTCCTGCCCGGCGAGTTTGTACGTCACGCCGCTTCGGCCGTCGTGCGCCTGGCTGACCCGAGCGCCGTCAGCCTTGTAGCTGAGGGTGCAGTGAATGTTCTCACCGATGACGATGAAGTTCGACATGTCCATGGGACGATCCTTTCGTGAAGATTCAACGCGTCACTGTATCGCCGAGGCGGCGATTCTGCAAGTATTTTGCATCATGCCGGGGTCATTGACTCTCCGATACCACTTCGATAGGGTAAGGTACTTCCCTTTGAGGACAATCACATGAGCGCAACGATCATTGACGGAAATGCAGTAGCTGAGGAAATCAAGCAGACTGTGGCTGAAGATGCCCGCCAGCTGCGTGAAAACCAAACTCCTGTCAGGCTGGTGGCGATCCAGGTGGGTGAGAGCCCGGCATCGAAGGTCTACACCAACATGCAGGCTCGGGCCTGCCAGGCCGTGCACATCGAGTATGACCTGCAGATACTCCCGGCCGAGACCAGCCAGGATGAATTGATCGCCCATATCGAGCATCTCAACGGCGACCCGGCCGTCAGCGCGATCATCCTGCAAATGCCCCTGCCGTCACGGATCAATGCACGAATCGTACAGACCCGCATTCATCCGGACAAAGATGTCGAAGGCATGCACCCCACGAACCTGGGCCGGCTGTTTTACGGTCGGGGCGATTTGGCCCCCTGCACGGCCCTGTCGTCGCTGGAACTGCTCAACCGGACCATCGCCGATCCGAAGGGCTTGGCCGGGCTGGAGGTGGTCATCGTCGGACACAGTGAGATTTTCGGCAAGCCGATGGCAATGATGCTGCTGCAGAGCTTCAACTACTCTCCGACGGTGACTGTCTGTCATGCGGCCACGCGTGACCTGGCCGCCCACACCCGCCAGGCCGACGTGGTGATTCCCGCCACGGGCGTGCGGCAGATTCGATGGCAGGGTTACCGGACGCTGAAGGCCCAGAACCGTCATGTCTGCCTGCCGGACCTCGGGCCGTTGATCACAGCCGACATGCTCAAAGACGATGCGATCATCATCGACGTGGGGATTAACCGCATTCCGGTCGACTTCGATCACGATGGCAATCCGCTGCGGAACGAGAATGACAAGATCATGATGCAGACCGTCGGCGATGTGGATTTCCAGGGTGCCTTGTCGAAGGTCCGCGCGATTACGCCCGTGCCCAGCGGGGTGGGGGCCGTGACCACGGCGATTCTTCTACGGAATACGATCATCTGCGCGAACAAGCGACTGGAAGATCATACCGCCTAGCGCCGGTGGAGAGAACCGGGGCTGAGCGGTCAGTCGATTTTTTCCCGCTGCTGCGGGCCGGTCATGCGTTGCTTGATCTGCTCGCGGAATTCTGCCAGCCCGGGCGGCTCGGGGAAGGCCGCTTCGAAGTCCAGCTCATTTTCCTTACAAAGGCGTCGCAGGACAGGCTCGCTGCGGTGATAGACCCGCACGAGAACCTCGGGCTGGTCCTGCATGGCCAGATAGAGGTCGCTGCGTTGCTCGATCGTCAGGGCTACCCCGAGGGCTCGCGGTCGAATCATCAGGTTGCTAAGCATCATGGCGAGCATGTCGCGCATGGGCGGCAGCTTCAGCCGGCGGGTTGACTCCTTCTGGTAGAATGAAAACAGCCGCACTGCAAAAGCCATCCGCTGCTGGTACTCGTCGGAATTGTCCGCTATGCCGCGAGCGAGCATGGCCCGCTTGAGCGTGAATTGCATCAGCTCCAGGGCGATGACGTAGCGGACGGTTCCATCTTTGCCGAGATGGTGGATGACGAACTCTTCGACGTTGTCGAACTCCCAGTCGGGTCCGGTGCGTTTGTAGTTTTCGCGAATCCAGTCGAGGTACCGCTGGGCGGCGGCGATGCGGCCGTCGGCGGTGAGCATATTGATGGCTTCTTTGAGGTAATTGGCATGGCCCGAGGCGAAGGTGTTTCGCTCGAACGGGCGTCCCGATATCGCGATCAGCTCATTGGCCAAACGGATGTGCTGCTGGTGCGTCGGCTCGATGAACCGCAGATCGGCCGATTCGAAATAGTCCGGGTAGAGCGGCGCATCAGGCCGAAGCTCGACGTTCACCAGGCCCGTGGCGGTGAGTTTCTTCAACGAGTTGAGGACGTTTCGGCTGTTGTTCAGGGCCGTCATGCTCTTGGGATTCTCCGGGGGGTTCATCTTCACACCATAGCTGGCCCAGTACAGGCCGTGTGCAACCGGATGACGCCAGTCCAGCGGAATCTCGTAGCGGGTCATCAGTTCGAGCATGAAGTCCGGGTCGAGCCGGTACTGGTTCCAGAGCGTCTGGGCCCGCACCCAGGCCAGTGCTTTGGCCAACGGCTCAGCGTGGGCCGGGTCGTTGAGCAGCTCGCTGAGAGCCTTCTCGCTGTCACTGCTCGGCCGGGGCGGCGCGTTGCGGACGACACTGACCTCGGGCGAGAGGCTCCAGGTATTAAAGGCCGTCAGCAGCGAGTCGTCCACCTTCACGCCGAGAGGATCGAGCTTCGCGGCCAGGTCGGCCACGGCAGCGTCCTGCAGAAGGACCTCCCGCTGATCGTCCTGAAACGGCTCGCGTCCCTGGCGGCGAGGGTCTTTATCGAGCGGTGCATCGGCAATGGGGCGAAAGGCATTGATCGCGCGGCCGGTCTGTTCGGCGAGAGTCTCGGCGAGGGTCTCTTCGTGCGGCGGCGAGCCCAGAACACGCTGCATCATGCCCGCCCACCGCTGCTTATAGGTCCAGTGAGCTTCGTCGAGCGTATCGCCGATCTTGGAGAAATAAATCCAGGACAGTTCCTTGTAGAGAATCAGGCTGCGCGGGTTCAGCGGAATGCCGCGATCCCGCAGCAGCTCAACGCCCGCGTACACCCATCGCCAACGTTCCTCGGGCGTGTTGGTTTTCACGGAGATGTTCCAGGCCATGTTCCACGCCTGGAACGCCCAGACCCCCGGCTGGTAGGGCTGGAGCTGGGTAATCAGCTCGGCCAGTTGGTAGGCGTCGTAGTGTCGGCCTGCATTGTGGGCCTGCTGCGAGCGAATCCAGAGGTAGTTGACCGCCAGCACCCGCAGCCCGCCGGGCAGGGAGGTCAACATGCTCAGCTCGGGGTTGGCTTCGAGGGCGGCTTCGGTCTCGGGCGTGATGAACTCATTGGCCTTGCCGGCCGAGCGGATCGGCTCCTGCAGCGCAGCGCCACCGGCCAGCATTCCGCCAGCCAGAACAACCAGCACCGCCTGGATGAGACGATCACGATTTCGCATGCACAGGGTTCATTCTCTTGGCCGGGGGGTCATACCTGCACCCGCGCCAGCTCGCGTTTGTGGAAGATCAGACATCCCAGCGCCAGGTACGCCCCAGCCCGGAGGATCAGCACGACCGCCAGAGCCATGCCCACCTGGCCCCAGGAGATGTATATGCCGTCGACAAGAAGATCAGCCGGCGAGGTCCGCCCCAGGCCAGGCATGAGCAGCGAAAGGGTCGTCACCGTCGCCTTGCCAAGGACGTCCAACCCACTGCCGGACCACTTCAGCGATTCATCCAGCCAGGTCATCGGCCACGAGGCCACCAGCAGCACAAGGCTGGCCATCGTCGCAACTGAAAACGACAGGAAGCTGCCGAAGAACACGCCCATCGCTGCCAGGAAGGCAAGCTGAAAAAAGATCAGCAACATCGCCCGCAGGAAATTGCCGCCAAACGAGCCCACGCGGTAGAGCACCGAGACATCCTCGCCGACGATCTGCACCGACGGCGGGCGCTGCGGAATCCCCCCCGTCATCTGCGGCGGCGGGCCGGCGTTGACGTACCGCACGCCCATGCCCTTGGCATCGGCAATGCCCTCGACGGGCACGGTCACTGTCACCGGCTCGCGCAGGTCCGTCTGCCCGATGACCTGGTACATGACGGCCCCCTCCAGCGGGCCGAACTGCAACACCCGCCAGAGCTTCTCGGCCCGGCCGCCAATGGGCTTGACCTCGTAGCGGAACTGCAGCATCGGCTGAAGCAGAATCTCTACCTCGTCGCCGACGGCAAGATCGCGAATCTCGGTTCGCTTGGCCTGCTCTTCGCTGAAGATGATGTCGAAGTTGGTGATGTCTTTGCGAGCGACACGGGCGGGGAATCCGTTGATTTCAACCGGGCCCTGAAAAATCATGCGCCCGATGATTTCGCTCCCCGCGGCGATGCGGAATCGTCGCAGGTCGGCCCGGGCCAATTCCACCTTCCCAACGCCCGTTACCGACTGGCCCCGGGGCTTGATGTTCTCGAAGGTCCATTGGATGGCCCGGCCGGGCCCGGCCGTCTCGAACCGACTGCGGGCCTGGTTGGTCAGCTCGGTCAAAAGGCGTTGCTCGGGCTCGAGGCCTCGACGTGACCCCTCGGCGCGAAAGGTCGCCAGGATTTCATCGTATCGCTGATCGGTCTTGAGCTGGTCGATGCGTCGCTGAACCTCCGCCTGCACATCCGGCGGCGTGGGGCGCACCGCCTGCCGGGCGGTGAATACCTCCGTCTCGACCACGCCGCGATCGATCGGATCGTCGGCCGGTTGCTCTCGCAAATACTGTGCGAGCAGATACACCGACCCACCGGCCGTGCCGAGCAGCAGCCCGCCGAGCATCACCACGCCGATCCATCGGCCCAGCAGATATTTCCAGCGGGCCAGGGGCTTGGCGATCAGCAGGTGGATGGTTTTGTCCTGCACGTCCCCAGCCACGACGGCCACCGCCACCAGCAGCATGACGATACTCAGCAGCCCGCTGGAGAGCGACACCCCGTAGCTCAGCGCGGTGCGGATCGATCCGGCCAGGGTGTTATCGCCGCGGAGGATCGTCGGCAGCAGCCCCAGCAGAGCCGCCAGCAGCACGATGAGTGCTACGGCGATTTTCATCCGCAGGCACTGCGAGAAGGTCTGGCGGGCGACGGCCCAGATGGTCCTCATTCGCCTTGCCCCCCCTGCCGATCGGCTGGGTC
>CAZCDM010000010.1:3639-8312 GCA_964497475.1 uncultured Planctomycetaceae bacterium | reverse complement strand
GCGACGGCCCAGATGGTCCTCATTCGCCTTGCCCCCCCTGCCGATCGGCTGGGTCGTCTTCGAGCAGGTCATCGATGACGCTGCGGTCGGCCTGCTGCGGTTGCGACGGGGGCGATGCGGACTGGGCCGATTCGCTCGGCCCGGCCGGCGGGGCCGGCTCGGCCAGGAGGTCATCCAGCACCGCCTCGGCAGGCGGGGCCTGCGGCACATCGGCGGACGGAGTCGACTGACTTGCATCGGGCTCGGTGGCGGGCTCATCGGGTGCTTCCAGGGCGGCGATGACATCTTCGCCCTCGGCGTGATCAGCTTCGGCCAGGAAGGCAGCGACCTTGCCGCCACTCATGGCCCCGCCGGAGCGGAGCTTCTGCCGCTGGGCGTCTTCGACGATGCGCAGGAAGAGGTCTTCGAGGCGATCGCGCGGATGGCTGACCTCGAAGAGGTCGCGCCCGGCCGGGCCGAGCGAGGCCCGCAGCGACGCGATGGTCTTCTCGTCCAACTCGCCGGTGGTGATCTGCGTGCGATGCCGCTGGGCCAGCAGTTCGTCGATGTCGCCCTGGGCACGCTTCTGCCCGCCGTAAAGCACGCAGATGCGATCGCAGACGTCCTCGACGTCAGCCAGAAGATGGCTGGACAGCAGAATCGTCTTGCCTCGCCCAGCCAGGGTGCGGATGAGGTCTTTGAACTGTCGCGTGCCGAGCGGGTCCAGGCCGCTGGTCGGCTCGTCGAGGATCAGCAGGTCCGGGTCGTTAATCAGCGCCTGGGCCAGGCCGATCCGCCGGGCCATGCCCTTGGAGTATTCGCCCACGCGCCGGTAGGCCACGCCGCTCAGGCCGACCATATCCAGCAGCATGTCGATGCGGCGGTTGCGTTCGCTGCGCGGCAGCTGGAACAGCCGGCCGTAGTAGTCCAGGATTTCCCGCGCGTCGAGGAACGGATAGAGGTTCGACTCTTCCGGCAGAAAGCCGATGCGCCGCTTGACGGCGACGTTGGTCGGCCCCTTGCCCAGAACGCGAATAACCCCGCGCGTAGGAAACAGCAGCCCGAGGATCATCTTGATGGTCGTACTCTTGCCCGACCCGTTGGGCCCGAGCAGGCCGAACACTTCGCCCGGCTGGATGTCCAGGTCCAGGCCGGAGACAGCCGTAACCTTCTCCCGCAGCCAGAAGTCGCGGAAGGTCTTGGTCAGCCCGACCGTGCGGATCATCGATTGTTCTTCGCTGGCCATCTCTGCCTCGATCAGTCGGAGGATTTCTCTCGCGCTTGGGAACGCTGGTAGCTTCGCATCTGCTTCTGATAGGACTCGTCGGGTTCGATCTGCAGGACCGAGCCGAAATGCCCCGGCGAATAGAAGTATTTCGTCACCAGGGGCCGGGCCAGAACCTCATCGAGAGCGTCTGCCCAGGCCTTTTCCAGAAAGACATCCGGCGCTTTGGCGTATTCGCCCTGCAGGTCGGTGA
The DNA here is from genome assembly GCA_964497475.1 of uncultured Planctomycetaceae bacterium. Taxonomy (GTDB): domain Bacteria; phylum Planctomycetota; class Phycisphaerae; order SM23-33; family SM23-33; genus CAZCDM01. The sequence continues at coordinate 6,855 of CAZCDM010000010.1, read as the reverse complement.
ACTGCTTCTGCCGGCGGGCGGCGGTCTGGATGATGCGGGTTTTCTCGGCCTCGGCTTCGGCGATGAGCTTGCTGGCCTGGCCGCCGATGGTGTTGCGCGTGAGGACCTCGTCGATGCGGGCCAGGAGGTTGTCGGCCCGGGCCTGGAGCTGGGCCTGGCTGAGACTGGCGATGCGTTCGGCGGAGGCCTGGTCGGTCGCTTCGAGACGACCGGCTTTGACGGCCAGATCGCGAGTGGCCTGGGCGTACTGACCGATGAGGTTGTAGGGCGTCTGGCCGTCGGTTCCCGCGGCGGTACGCTGGGCTTCGAGCTGCGGATCGTTCCACGGCGTGCCGACCAGCTCAGAGAAGTGGGCCGCCCCGGCCGCGTCGATGAGGGTCTCCTTGGCGGTGGCGACGGCAAGGTTGATGCGGTCCTGCTTTTCGGACTTGGCACGCTGGGCGTCCTCGTAGGCGGTGTAGGCCCCGAGCGGCCAGATCTTGCCATCGGCCGGGACGAGTACGTTGGTGATCCGTACCGCCCCGGTGCCGAGCAGTTCATCGAGCTGCTTTTGTGAGCGGGCTTCGACGTCAGTCGCCCAGGCGGTGTGATCGACCTGGATGGCGTCGGCCGTCAGCCGAGCCGATGCCTGAATCGCCGATTCGCACAGGACCATCCGCAGGATTTCGTCCGGGTCGCGGTCGGGCGCATTCTGCGCCAGGGCCAGTACGTCCTGCACGCGGTAGGTGCAGGTAAAACGGATGTGGATGAGATTGCGATCGCCGGTCAGCAGGTAGCCATCCCAGCCGGGGCGGAGGCCCGCGTCGCTGCGGCGGCGTTCCTGGAGCGATTTGAGTTTGTCGGCCGCGGTCTCTTCCATCCAGAAATCGTCCACCTGCAGGCGGCGTTCCTGGGTACTGATCATGTCGACCTGGCCGATGGGGAACGGCCAGTTGTAGACCAGGCCCGGCCCGGCCACGCCGGTCACGCGCCCGAAGACTTTCATAATGCCCTTTTCCTGCTGCTCGACCGTCACCAGCCCGGTCTTGAGGAACAGCAGCACGAAGACGATCATGATGACCGTCAGCAGGCGGAAACTGGCCTTGAGGGCACCGGAGAGACTCGACAGGGCCGGGTCTTGCTCGCGCTGGGGCGCGTCAATGCCGTCGTGCGGCTCGGGATGCTGATGGAAGGGATGATTCAGTGACATGGCGGGCCTCTCAGGAGTCGGAATCAGCCGGGGCCGGGCCGACCGTCTTGAAGGGTTCGAGACTCGGCTGGACGCGAAGCCAGCGGAGAATGGGCATCTGGCGGGAATCGAGGATGAAGGTCGTGCGGTTCTGCAGCGACTGCTTCAGCGATTCGATCGACCGCAGGAACATGCTGAACTCGGGATTTTCGCTGAAGGCCTGGTAGGCCTCGGCGGCACGGACTTCGCCCTCGGTTCGGATATCGCCCGCCTTGCGACGGGTGAACTCGAGAATCTTTTCGCGGGCGGCCGTGGCGCGGGCGATGATGGCATCGGCGATGGCCTGGCCCTGCGAGCGAAGATCCCTGCTCTGCCGCTGGCGTTCGGAGTTCATCGCCTGAATCACTGCCTGGGTGATCGACTGCGGCAAGCCAAGGCGTTTGAAGCCCACGTTGGTCATCTCCACGCCATATTCCTTCATCGCAAGGCCCGCCACGCCCTGGCGGATGCGGTCTTCGATCTGCGTCATATCGTTCTTCTGGCGGTCGGTGTTGACCAGCTCATCGAGGCGTACATTGCCGATCACGCTGGACATCTGGTTGGACAGCAGCGTCTGGATGGCCTGGCTGGCTTCGGTGACATTCTTCTTCGAGGCGTAAAACCGCTGCGGGTCGGCGATGCGCCACGTGCAGTAGGCCGCCATCATGATGCTGTTCTTTTCCGCATCGCCAATGGGCCGATACGGCGTGACCAGCACCTGGTTACGGGAATCGTAGGTCACCGTCCGCTCGATCGGCCAGAACCACTTCCAGTGCAGGCCCGGATCGGTCCGCCCGTCAATGACGCGCGTCACCTTGCTGAACCGCGTCACCAGCGTGATATCTTTCGTCTCGTCGACGACGAAGGCCACCGTATTGGCCAGCAGGACCACGACGATCAGGAGGGCAATGACGAGAACGAGGACTTTGTTGTTTCGCATGATGGTTCCTTTTGAACGGAATCGGGTTATTGATTTTCCTCGGCCGCTTCCAGGCCGGTTTCCAGCACGTTGGATCGCTCGGGGACGTTGATGCGGATGTCGAGACGATTGGGGTCGATGCCCAGAACATATTTCCGCATCGACGGCAGGGTCGCATCGAGCACGTCGAGGTAGGCATCGAACATATAGACGCGGGGAGCGGCGAGATAGGGCATGAGCTTGCGGCGGTAGGTTTCCACCGCCGTCTGCTCGCGGAGTTCGCGTTTCCAGCGGTCGGCCTGGGCCTGGGCGATCTGCTCGGCCGGCGTGCCCTGGAGCAGGTCGAACCGGCTGGAAATATTCCGCCGGGCCTCATCGGCAAGAGCAACATAATCGACCGAGACCGGTGCCTTTTGCGCCTTACGCAGCACGCCGAGATACTCCTCGTAGGCTTGCTGGAGGGCTTGCAGATCGGCCAGGGCCTCTTCGCTCTTACCCAGAAGCTCCTCGCGGCTCCGCTCATGTTTCAGCGAGTCGATGCGGCCCTGGATGGCTACGACCTCTTTGCCCAGAGCCTCCTCCATTGCCGCGGGACGATCCTTCATGCGGTGAAGATTCTCGAAGAACTCCGCCTGGCGCATGTAGAGGTACAGCTGCATGGCCAGCATCGGATCGCCCGCCACCTCGGCCAGCAGACGGGAGGCCTCGGCCTGGGCGTCGTACCGCTGCTTATCCTGCAAGCGCTCTGCCTCGAGAACCTTCTCATACTCGGGCACGACATCACTGGGCGGATGGGCTGAGATGATTCCCACGTAGGTAATCTCCACGCCGAGGTCATTGACGTCGGCAAGCTTCTGAATGTTCTGCTGCAAGACGCGGGCGGCATCAGCTCGGCCGGTGGTCATGATCGCCTGGGGCCGGTCGCTCTGGCCCGGCAGGCGGGTGTCGAGCGTCGCCGTGGAAACGTACTTGATCATCTCGTTTTCCGACAGGGACGTGAGCATTTCTCTGACGTTGGTGTACTGGTAGGCATAAGCGAAGACGTCCTTGATCTGGTATCGCACGAGGACCACGAGCTTGATGATGCTCA
>CAZCDM010000010.1:0-3539 GCA_964497475.1 uncultured Planctomycetaceae bacterium | reverse complement strand
GCGAAGACGTCCTTGATCTGGTATCGCACGAGGACCACGAGCTTGATGATGCTCACCGGCGGCGCGTCGACGCCCTGCTCCGTCCAGGGCGGCGTGCCGATGAGGAAATCCTGCTCCTTGCGGGCATTGAGGCCGTGCTCTTCGGTCCAGAGGATCAGTTGCTCGCCGCTGCGGGTATATTTCGGCTCGTGCTTATCGCCCAGGCCGAGCATGATCTCGTGCGTCTCGCCGGTGTTGAACGTCTCGGCGGTGCTGACCGGCCAGGGCCACTTGAAATGCAGTCCCGGGCCGAGAAGCTGCTTGTTGGCAGGCAGTTGGCCCCAGGTTTTCACCACGCAGGCCTGGCCGTCGCTGACCAGCACAAAGCAGCTCATGCCCATCATCACCAGCACCGCGAAAATCACCAGCGGGATGAACGCACGCCCGACCAACTGGTAGAACCAGGTCCGCGAGACCTCAAAGCCAAACTGGTAGTTCAGCGTGTCGGCGATGGAATGGCCCACGCGTTGCGGCTCAGCCAGGAGACACAGCAGGCGGCTCTCGTAGAGCGGCGTGTGGGCATCGCCGGGCATGCGGGGGCGGTAGAAGTTCAGTACGAAGTTGACGACCAGCTCGGCAGCGAGCAAGAGCAGCACCAGTGGCAGAACGGTCCGCAGGATGGTTTCGAGAACGATATTGCCCTGCCCCGCGAACAGCAGCGAGACGAGATTCGCGCCCAGGAAGATCGAGCCCATCAGCAGGTAGCTGCCCGGTGCCCGCAGCAGCAGCCATTCCCGCCGGCGACTCATGCCGGTGGCATAGCGGCTCAGCAGGAACGCACCGAACCCGCAGACGACTGCCAGGGCGGCCGCCTGGCCCGTGCGATCCATCGCGGGCGTCTCGCCCCCTGCCGAGCGCAGCATCCACAGGCCGATCAGGGCTGCATAGGCGGCGACCAGCAACGTGACCAGCGGCACGATCCAACGCTGCATGAACCGCACCCGCTGGGCGGCGGGGCTGAGCTGGCCTTGCTCGGCCTGGTCGAACATGCCCGCCTCCTGCCCGCTGGCGGCGAGTTCTTCCTGCTCCAGTTGCTCGCGGGCTTCGAGCTGGCGAGCGTAAAACAGCAGCACCGTCATCAGCCAGACCGGCAGGGTTCCCAGCAGCAGCCAGAAGGTCACCTGCAGGCTTCCGGCGGAGGTCATCCGCCAGAGAATCACCGCGGCGATGGTCAAGACCGCCTGCAGGGCCAGTCCGCCCAGGGCGACGTGTTTGCCTCGTTCCTGATTTTTCATCGAATGATCTCGCTCTCGATCGGGCCAAATCGTCCTGCGGCGCGTTTACAAGCGACGGCGCGGGCGCTAGAATGTCGGCCATGAACGCTCTGTGGTCGATTACCAAAAATACGCTTGTCCAGACGATCCGCCAACCGCTGTTCGGGCTGATCCTGCTGGTGATGATTGTGATGCTCACCCTGGCCGTGCCGCTGAGCGGCTGGACCATGGGCCCGGGCGGCGACTACGAAACGACCGACCAGCTCATGCTGCAGACGGTGGGCCTGAGCATTCTGCTGTTCTGGGGCATGGTGCTGGGCGCCCTGACGGCCAGCTCGGCCGTCGGACGAGAAATTCGCGATGGCACGGCCCTGACGGTGGCGTCCAAACCCGTCAGCCGACCCCTCTTCGTGATGGGCAAGTTCGCGGGCACGGCCCTGGCCGTTACGCTGGGGCTGTACATCGCAGCGTTGGCGTTCCTCCTGGCGGTGCGACACGGCGTGGTCAGCTCGGCTTCGGCGCCGATCGACTGGCCGGTGATCGTCATCGGCTGCGGAGCCATCGTCCTGACGCTGCTGGGGGCGGCGTATGGAAATTACGCGTTCGGCTGGTCGTTCCTGGCCTCGACGGTGCTGGGCCTGGCCGGGCTGCTGACGGCGGCCGTGGCTGCGGTGGCCTTCGTGGGCAAGGGCTGGACGGCCCTGGACCTCGCCACGCCCTTCGGCGAAGACGTCATCACCGTCCAACTGCTGGTGAGCCTGTGGCAGATCTACCTGGCGGTACTGCTGCTGACGGCTGTGGCCGTGATGGCCAGCACGCGACTGGGTACGGTCATGACCCTGCTTCTGACGACCGGCGTGTTGGTGGCTGGGGCACAGTGGGGTGCGATCCGCTACGGGCTGGACAAGGCCCTGCCGGGCGGCGGGGTACTCGCCTTCGCCCTGCCGAACCTGACAGCCTTCTTCCCGCTGGACAGCCTGGCCCGCGATGTCAACCCACCGGCCGGGCTGGTGAGCCTGTACTTCGTCTTCTATGTCGCGGCGATCATGCTGCTGGGCATGGCGCTGTTCCAGACGCGCCCGCTCGATGCACGCGAGGGTTCCTCGACGCTGCCCGGGGCGGTGGCGCTGCTGGCCGGGCTGGGGCGCATCAGTGCGGTCCTGCTGCTGCTCGGCTCGGCCGTGAGCCTCACCCAGCCGAACGCATGGACGGGCGTGGGGTTGGCCTGGCGAGGCGGAGCGATCCTCCTGGCCGCCGGGCTGTGGATTCTGTTCACCGCCTTTACCCGCCGGGCCCGCTGGAGCTGGTGGGTACTGGTCATCCTGGCTGGGCTGTCGCTGGTGCGTCACCTGCTCGTACTGGCCGGCTGGAGCTGGACCCGCCCCCTGCGGCTCGACCAGCCGCAAAGCGCACTGCTGATGACCGCCGCGATCTCCGCGGTCGTGCTGGTCATGTTGATGTTGTCCAAAACGCGTCATCATTTCGATTCATCCAGCCCGGCCGAGGCGCCGGGCATCTAACTCACGGCCCTGCCTAGCCGGCCGCGGCCGGTACGTGCTCGACCTTCGGCTGGGGGGCCTGGGCGGCCTGGGCGTCTTCGGCGTGGAGGTATTCACCCAGCCGGACCAGGCGGGCGCTGTTGAAGATCACCACCGTCGCACCCACCATGTGCAGCAACGCACCCATGATCGGCGGAATCTTGCCCATCCCCGCCCCGATCATGAAGGCGATGATGAACAGCACGCCGAAGATCAGGTTCTGGTGAATCACCGCGGTGGTCCGCCGGCTGAGGTGCACCAGGAAGGGCAACCGTTTGAGGTCGGTATTCATCAGGGCGATGTTGGCGGAGTTGATGGCTACGTCGCTGCCGGCGGCGCCCATGGCGATCGACAGATCGCCCGCGGCCAGGGCCGGGGCGTCGTTGACGCCATCGCCGACGACCGCCACGGTGTAGCCTTTTTCCCGCATGGAGGCCACCAGTTCGAGCTTGTCGGCCGGGAGGGCCTCGGCCTGGACTTCGGTGCAGCCCATCTCGCGGGCCACGCGACGGGCCACGCTCCAGCGGTCGCCCGTAATCATGGCGATCTCGCGGATGTCCTGGGCCCGGAGGTCTTCCATGGCCTGGCGGGCTTCCTTGCGGGTGCGGTCTTCCAGCCCGACCCACCCCAGCAGCTTGCCATCGCGGACGACGTACAGCGTGCTGAGGCCTTCGGGCTCGGCGAACTCTTCACCCGCCATGGCGGTAAAATCCGTGCCCTGCTCTTCGAGCCAGTTCCGCCGGCCGAC
>CAZCDM010000009.1:0-32065 GCA_964497475.1 uncultured Planctomycetaceae bacterium | reverse complement strand
AGCCATCCAATTGTAAAATCAGCAGTAAAGTCCTGTTCAGCAAGCCCTAAGTAACAATAATATGTTTACAGTCGGTACGGATTTAGATAATAACGGCACAGTGCGGCTTACGGCCCAGGCAGGGTTGGCATCGGGCACCTATACGCCAATTAGTATTGGCGGAAGCTGGGGCGGGACTGGAACCTATCAAACTTTTGGCGGGGTGTGGGATGATACTTTGCATACGTTTACTGTCGGGGCGGCCAGTCAAGTTTTGGCCGGTCAGCAGGCGAGCATTGATCTGATGACCCAGCAGCGCGTTAATGTCGGCAATGACTTGTGCTTGAACTTCGCTCCTACGGCCGGGAGTACTTCGCTGGATGTGATGGCTACAGTGACCACCGGCCAGGTGCTGGCTGACCTGCAGGCCCTCATCGACCCGGCCGCCACCATCGAGGGCAGTTGGGACTTCGACATCACGGGGCTGCCCGGCGGCGACGAAGTGCTGCTGAGCTTTGCCCTGCTGAACGCGCCGGGGCTGGACGATTGGCAGGTATGGCACTATGACGCCGCGACCGGCTGGACAGCCTACGACGCGACCGACCTGGCCCTGATCGACGGCTGGGCGAGCTTCACGGTCGACAGCTTCTCCAGCTACGCCGTGACGTCCGTGCCCGAGCCGGCCTCGCTTTGCCTGCTGGCCGTCGGTGGTGTTGCGCTGCTTCGCCGCCGCCGCTGAGCTGACCGGCTGGCGGCAGGGCCTGCAGGCGGTGAATGTGCGTCCATTTCTCGTGCGGGCGAGGTCCGCCGTCGTCAATTTTTACGAAAGATGCTCCCCCTTCCCGCCGATGGGACATTGGTTACACCGCCAATGCGGGGGTGGTTTGCGATGTCTTGCTAAGGGAGCATGCGATGGCCAAGCAAGGTATTCTGCTGGAAAGTGGAACGAACGAAGTGGAACTGCTGGAGTTTCTCCTGGCCGGGCAAGGGTTTGGGATCAACGTCGCGAAGATCCAGGCCATCGAGCAGTACGACCCGTCGAAGATCACAGCCGTGCCGCAAGCGCCGGACTCGCTGGCCGGCGTGCTGCTGTTCCGCAACACGAGCATCCCGCTGATCGACCTGGCGTATCACCTGGGCATTACCGATTAATTCTCGACGCACCAGGCCCACAATGAAGACGCCCAGGAGCTCCGCGTCGTGCTCGTCATGGAATTCAACGGCGTGACCTCGGCCGTCATCGCCGACGGCGTCGACCGCATCCACCGCATCAGCTGGAATGAGATCAGCCCGCTGAGTTCGGTCCTCATCGCCAGCCATGCCGAGTTCACCGGCTCGGTCAATATCGAAGGCCGCGAGGTCCTCATCCTGGACATCGAAAAAATCGTCGGCGACATCATCCCTTCGGCCTGCCTGCAGGACCTGACCGAAGCGCAGCTCGACAACCCCCGCGCCGAAAGCCGCGGCGAGGTCCGAATCATCCTCGCCGAGGACAGCGGCGCCATCGCCAGCATGATCCGCAGCGTCCTGGCCAAGGGCGGCTACGATACCCTCGACTACTACGACAACGGCCAGTCCGCCCTCGAGGCCATCCTCGCCGAGGGCGACCAGCTCACCCAGCCCACGCTGGTCATCAGCGATATCGAAATGCCCCAGATGGACGGCCTGACGCTCTGCCGAAACCTCAAGGCCAAGTACGGCTCGACCCTGCCGGTGGTGATGTTCTCCTCGCTCATCAACGACCAGATGGCCCGCAAGTGCGAGTCGGTCGGGGCCGACTTCTACATCTCCAAGCCGGAGATCGATCGCCTCATCGACCAGCTCGATCAGCTTGCCCTGCAGCCGGCCGGGTAATCTCACGGCGGGGCTGGCCTGACTGCGGCAGGGCGGTACAATGGTCCCATGGCTTTCAGTCCGCAACAGTATCTCCAGCCTGAGGTGCTCAGCCAGATCGACCGGCTCGATCTGCGGGCGAAGTTCCTCATCGAGGGCCTCTACAGCGGGCTGCACCGCTCGCCGTTTCACGGCTTCAGCGTGGAGTTCTCCGAGCATCGCAAGTACACCCCCGGCGACGAGCTTCGGCTGATCGACTGGAACGCCTGGGCCAAGACCGACCGCTACTACGTCAAGACCTTCCGGGCCGAGACCAACCTCGAAGCGTACCTGCTGGTCGACTGCTCGGGCTCGATGGGCTATGCATCGCGGCCGGGCATGACGAAGATGGAATACGCCACCTGCCTCGCCGCGGCGTTGGGGCACCTCTGCATCAGCCAGCAGGACCGCCTCGGGCTGTTCGTCTTCGATGACAAGCTGCGGGCGGCCCTGCCTGCTCACGCTACGCGGGCCCACCTCCAGCGGCTGTTGACGACCCTGGCCGGCACGAAGCCCCACGGCCCGACGCGCCTGGCCGAGAACCTCGCGACCATCGCAGGCCGACTCACCCGCCGGTCGATGGTCATCCTGCTGAGCGATTTGCTTGGCGACCAGCAAGCCATTCTCGAATCGCTCGACCGCTTTGCCTACGGCGGGCACGACCTGATCCTCATGCAGGTGCTCGACCCGGCCGAGCGGTGGCTGGACATCGACGCACCGGGCGACTTCGAGGACCCCGAAACCCACGAGCGGTTCCAGGCCGACCCGCGCAGCCTCCGCGAGGACTACCGCCGCCGCATCGAAGCGTTCATCGACGGCTATCGCCAGCACTGCCTGGCCGTCCGCGCCGATTTCATTCAGGTCACGACCGATACCGGCTTTGATACGGCCCTGTGCGAGTTCATGCTCCAGCGGCAGGGACACTGAGGCAGAATGTTCACCCTCGATTGGCCCGGGGGGGAATTATATCTCACAATACACGTACAAGCCGTATGTGTTTCGCGGGTATGGGCCCACCTCACTCGGCAAGGAGTCGCCTGATGATGACCATTCAATGTCACCTCCGCCAGGGTCCCTTCGACGGGGATACCGTAACCATCACCCAGCGGAAGCTCCCGGCCGGGCTCGCGCTGAAGACTGTCGCCGACCGGTTGGTTTCCTACAAGCGTCACCGCTGCCGCGGCCGTCGAGAGTATGTTTTTACCTTCGCCGCGTACGCCCAGGGGTGAGGCCGGCCAGTTGCTGCTGAAATTCTCCGCATCGGCCGGACGATTCCCCCAGCTGCCGGGGAGTTCCTTACTGGCCGCGATAGACGCAGCGCGAGGAGTCTGACTCCCAGATGGTGATGGCTGAGAGGATCGGCACGTCGCCGATGAGGCGGTCCCAGAGCCATTTGGCGAGCAGTTCGCTGGTGGAATTTTCCAGGCCTTCGATGTCGTTGAGGTTGCGGTGGTCGAGCTGGTCGATGAGCGGTTCGACGCGGGCTTTGAGTTCGCCGAAGTCCATCAGCCAGCCGGTTTGCGGGTCGACGGGTCCGGCGATGTGGATGTCGACGCGGTAGCTGTGGCCGTGGAATGCGCGGCACTTGTGGCCGTCGGGGGCGGCGGTCAGGCTGTGGGCCGCCTCGAAGCGGAAGGTTTTGACGAGTTCGACGTTCATGGGTCTGTCTTTCGGTTAGAGGCCTTCCTTGCCGTCGGGCCAGATGATTTTGTGCAGTTGCAGGCCCAGGCGTACATCCAGGCCGTCGGTGAGAATCCACCGGGCCAGCTCGGCCGGGGCGAGGCTGGCCGCCACGGGCGAGAACAGCACGCTGCATCGCTCGGTCAGGTTGTGCTCGGCCAGCAGGGCGGTTGCGAAATCATAGTCGCCCCTCTCGGCCAGGACAAACTTCAGCTCATCGCCCGCGCGAAGCTCGGCAAGGTTGGCCGGGTCGAATGTATCGCCCTCGCCGCTGGCGGGACACTTGACGTCCACGATGCGGATCACCCGCGGGTCGACGGCGGCGATGTCGCACGAGCCGTTGGTCTCCAGCAGCGTCTCGAAGCCCGCCTCGACCAGCGCTGCCAGCAGGGCCGGTGCGGCCGGCTGGAGCAATGGCTCGCCGCCAGTCAGCTCGACTCGCGGGCAGGCAGTTTCCGTAACGGCCCGGACGATCTCCGCGATGCCCATGGGCCTGCCGGCCTGGGCGTCGCGGGCGGCAGGGGTGTCGCACCAGCGGCAGTGCAGATTGCACCCGGCCAGGCGAACCAGCACGCAGGGTAGCCCGGCCCGGGAGCCCTCGCCCTGAATCGTGCAGAGGATCTCGTGAACGCGCAGCGGCTCCATGGCGGTTACTCCGTGGCGACGTCCTGGCCGTGGGTGTGGTCCAGGGATTTTTGCAGGATATGCTGCTCGACGCGCCCCTTGGAGCGGGCCGGGGCGGGCCGCTCGACGATCACCCGCGGGTCGACGGCCGGTATGCCCAGCCCCTCGCGGCTGCCGATTTTCCCGATGTGCCGGCGGGCGTCTTCCAGGAACGGCCAGCAGATCTCCTGGGCGGCTTCGAGAAGCCAGGCCTCTTTTTGCTTCCAGTCCGGCTCGTTGGCCACCGGCACGGTGAAGATGTGCAGCACATAGTCTGACGTGAAGGTTTCGTTGATGACCGGCGAGGCCAGGAACATGCTGTTGGGGATGGTCACAGCCCGGCCGGTGTGCTGGTGCGAGACCAGCCCGGGCCCGGTCTCAAGCAGCTTGGTCGTCAGGACCGACTGGTCGATGACATCGCCGCGGAGGCCGGCGATCTCGATGCGGTCGCCCACGGAAAAGGCTCGTGCGCCGGTCTTCAGCAGTCCGCCGGTAAAGCAGAGGATCAGCTCCTTTGTCGCCAGCACCATCGCCACCATGAACGCCACCAGCGACAGCGCCATCGTCCGCAGCTCCGAACCCCAGATAATCACCAGGCCCAGCAGCAGCAACCCCGCGCAGACATTGCGGATCGTGACCAGCCAGCGGCGTTTGACCTCCTGGCTGCGGAAGAAGTCGCCGTTTTTCACCCGGTGCACCAGCACCATCCGCATCAGCACAATGCCCATCAGCAGCAGGGCCGTGGCCAGCACGTCATCCAGCCAGGGGTAGGTGCGGAAGGCCCGGAAAATGGGGTTGTCCTGAATGGCAAGGATGGCAGAAGGCATGGCGGGTCTCGCTAGTTCTCGAAGGTCATTGCCCGCGGATGCACGAGAAAGCCCTCGCGGAGCAGCCCCTCGGCGGGGTCGTAGGACAGGTCGGTTCCGTCGAGTGCGACGACGCGGCAGCCGGCCTCGATGGCCACGGCGGCCGCTGCGGCGGTGTCCCAGATGTTCGTTGGCCCGTGGCGCGGGTAGATGTCAGCCTTGCCTTCGGCGACGGCGCAGAGCTTGATGCTGCTGCCGTGGCTGGTGAACTGCTCAATGCCATTGCGCTGCAGGAAGGCTTGGGTCTGCTCGGAGAGGTGGCTGCGGCTGGCGACGGCCGAGCGGGGCCGGGCCGCTGCGCTGGGCGCGATGTTCGTGGGGGCGTGCTGGCCGGCCTGGCGATACGCGCCCGTGCCCTGGGCGGCGAACCACATCGTATCCAGGGCCGGGGCGTAGACCACGCCCAGCACCGGCCTCGTGCGGTAGACCAGGGCGATGTTGACGGTGTAGTCCGTGCGGCGGTGGACAAATTCCTTCGTGCCGTCCAGCGGATCGATCAGCCAGAACGTCGGCGGGCAGGAAGCCTGGAACGCTTCGACGTCGCCTTCTTCGCTGAGCAGCGGCAGGGGGGGGCTCAGCTCGGCCAGCCCGGCGGCGATGCACTCGTGGCTGGCGCGGTCGGCGCGGGTTAGCGGTGAGCCATCGGATTTCTCTTCCACGTTGAGGTCCTCGGCGGCGACGGCCTGGATGGCCAGGCCCGCCCGGCGGGCGATTTCGCGGCAGGGGGCAAGCAGGGCATGGATCGTGTCGGTCGTCAGGTCCGTCATGGACGGAGTATACCACGGCCGGTCCGGTCCGGGCCAGCTTGTCATTCAGGGGCTCGCAGGGTATCATGCAGCATCCATTGGAGCACGGATGAGCGATTCGCCAAGACATTCTTCGAACATCACCTGGCATGGCGGAGAGGTGACCCCGATCGACCGGGCGAAGCTGCTCGGTCAGAGCGGTTGCGTGATCTGGCTGACGGGCCTGAGCGGCTCGGGCAAGAGCACCATCGCCCGCCGGCTGGAGCAGTCGCTGATCGGCGGAGGTCGGTTGGCCTATGTGCTCGATGGCGATAATGTCCGCCACGGCCTCAATGGCGACCTGGGTTTTACCCCCGACGACCGCCAGGAGAATATCCGCCGCCTGGCCGAGATCGCGGCGCTGTTTGCCGACGCCGGCCTGTTGACGGTTACCGCCTTCATCTCGCCTTATCGGCGCGACCGCCAGCTCGCGCGCGACAAAGCCGGGCCCGGCCGATTCGTCGAGGTCTATATCGACACGCCGCTTGATGTCTGCGAGCAGCGCGACCCCAAGGGCCTGTACAAAAAGGCCCGCGCCGGTAAGATCGAACAGTTCACCGGAATCGATGCCCCCTACGAGCCGCCCGAGATGCCGGACATTACGGTGAAGACCGCCGGCCGGGATGTCGATGAATGCACAAACGATATCATCGCAGCCCTGGCCGGACGCAGCCTGCTTCAGCCTCCCCTCGAGTCGCCATGAAACACAACGTAACCCATCTCCGCCAGCTCGAAGCCGAGTCCATCCACATCATGCGGGAAGTCGTCACCGAGTGCGAAAACCCCGTCATGCTCTACTCGATCGGCAAGGACAGCTCCGTGCTGCTGCACCTGGCCCTCAAGGCCTTCGCGCCCGGCAAGCTGCCGTTTCCGCTGCTGCACGTCGATACCACCTTCAAGTTCCCCGAGATGATCGCCTATCGCGACGCCCTGCGGGAAAAGCTCGGCGTGGAGGTCCTCGTCAAGACCAACCACCGCGCCCTGGAAGAGGTCGGCCCGTACGAAAAGTGGACCTGCTCGATGTGCGCGAACATGCTCAAGACCCAGGCCCTCGTCGAGGCCTTGCAGGAGGGCGGCTACGATGCCGCCTTCGGCGGGGCCCGGCGCGACGAGGAACAGTCCCGCGCGAAGGAACGCATCCTGAGCTTCCGCGATGGCAATATGCAGTGGGACCCCAAAAACCAGAGGCCGGAGTTGTGGAACCTCTACAACACCCGCCATAACAAAGGCGAGAGCTTCCGCGCCTTCCCGCTGAGCAACTGGACCGAGCTGGACATCTGGAACTACATCTACGGCGAGAAGATCGACATCGTGCCGCTCTATTTCGCCGCCGAGCGGCCGGTCATCGAACGCGATGGAATCCTCGTCTACGCCGGCGACCTGGAAACGCCCCGGCCGGGCGAAGCCGTCGAGCAGCGATGGGTTCGCTTCCGCACGCTGGGCTGTCAGAAGTGCACCGGCGCGGTCGAATCGCGAGCCACGACGCTCGAAGCCATCATCGAAGAGACCATGCTCGCACGGAATTCTGAGCGGCAGAACCGGGCCGTCGACAAGGACCGCGAAGGCTCGATGGAACAGAAAAAACGCGAAGGATATTTTTGAAACGTCGGCCCGTCGCTCTGCTGCGAGCCAACCCGAATACGGACTACGCCCATGGATGTTGTTCAACTACTCCAGGAAAATGAACAGAAGGACCTGCTGCGGTTCGTCACGGCCGGCAGTGTGGACGACGGCAAGAGCACGCTGATCGGTCGGCTGCTGTTCGAGTCCAAGGGCATCTTCGAGGATCAGCTGGCCAGCATCGAGCGTCACTCCAGCCGGGCCGGCTCGGCAGGCGGCGAGCTGGACCTCTCGCTGGTGACCGATGGCCTGGTCGCCGAGCGCGAGCAGGGCATTACCATCGACGTGGCCTATCGCTACTTCGCCACGCCGCGGCGCAAGTTCATCATCGCCGACACGCCCGGCCACGAACAATACACCCGCAACACCGTCACCGGCGCATCGACGGCCAGCCTCATGGTCATTCTCATCGACGCCGAAAACGGTGTGCTCACCCAGAGCCGCCGCCACGCCTTCATCGCCTCGCTGCTGGGCATTCAGCACCTGGTGGTCTGCGTGAACAAGATGGACCTCGTCGGCTACGAAGCGGCCGCCTTCCACGCCATTGAGCGGGACTTCAGCGAGTTCCTGGCCCGGCTGGACATTCCCGACGTGACCTTCATCCCCGTCAGTGCGCTCAAGGGCGATAACGTTGTCGCCCGCAGCGGGAACATGGACTGGTACCAGGGTACGACGCTGATGAACTTCCTCGAAACGGTGCAGGTCTCCTCGGATCGCAACTTCATCGACGTCCGCCTGCCCGTCCAGTACGTCAGCCGCCCGGACCGGACCTTCCGCGGCTACATGGGCACCATGGCCGGCGGCGTGCTGCGACCCGGGGCCGAGGTGCTCATCCTCCCGGCCGGGACGACCAACCGCATCAAGCAGGTCTACGATCACAACGGCCCGTGCGACGAGGTCTTCCCCCCGCTGGCTGCGACGGTTACGCTGGAGAAGGAGACCGACGTCAGCCGCGGCGATATGATCGTCCATCCCAAGAACATGCCCCACGTGGGCAATGCCTTCGAGGCGATGCTCGTCTGGATGGCCGAGCAACCCATGAAGCTCGACCAGCGGTACTACATCAAGCATGCCGCCCGTGTCGTCGGCGGGCAGGTCTCAGCCCTGCGGTATCGCATGGACGTCAACACCCTCCACCGCCAGGATGCCGAGACGCTCTCGCTCAACGAGATCGGCCGGGTGCAGATGGCCCTGGCGGCACCGCTGGCCTACGACGCCTACGCCCGCAACCGCCAGATCGGCTCGTTCGTCGTCATCGACCGCATCACGAACAATACCGTCGGGGCCGGGATGATCCTCGAACGCACGCCGAACGATCTGTACACCGAGCCGCAGGACCGTATCACTCAGCCGCGCAGCACCCACGTCACCTCGCACGACGATCCGATTTCCACCGAGCAGCGCAGCGAGAAGCTGGGCCATCAGCCCGCCACGCTCTGGCTGACCGGCCTGGTTGGGGCGGGCAAGACCACCACCGCCTACAGCCTCGAACGAAGCCTCTTCGAGAAGGGCTGTCAGGTCATCGTCCTCGACGGCGAGAACCTCCGCCTGGGCCTGAACAAGGACCTCGGCTTCGAGGCCACCGACCGCAGCGAGAACATCCGCCGCGCCGCCGAGCTGGCCCGCATGCTCAACGACGCCGGGCAGATCGTCATTTGCGCCCTGCTGAGCCCCCAGGCCGCCGACCGCCAGATCGCCCGCGACGTCATCGGCCCCGAGCGATTCATCGAGGTGTACCTCTCGGCCCCGGTGGACACCTGCCGCCAGCGCGCCGCCGATCTCTACGCCCAGGCCGACGCCGGCCAGGTCGAATTCTTCCCCGGCGTGACCGCGCCGTACGAACCGCCGGCCGAGCCGGACCTGATCCTGCCGACGCACGAACTCGATGCCGACGCATGCCGCGACCGACTCGTGCAGCTGCTTGCCGGCCGCGGCGTGATCGACTAATTGGCCAAAGGGTTTGCACGCGGGCTTACCGGCGGTATACTTCCCTTGCTGGCTGAAAAGGACTACCCGTGATTGACTTTCGCAACACACTGCCCTTGCTCGCCGCAGCATTCCTGGCTGGGTGTGTCGCCTCGGCGCCCGAGCCGAAGAACGTCTACCAGGGCCTCCAGAGCGAAGACCCCGTCGTCCGCGGCAATGCCGTTCTCGAAGCGGGTAATACCCGCAACGAAAAGACCGTTCCGCTGCTGATCGACCGCCTCAGCGATCAGGCTTCGGAAGTTCGCATGTTGGCCAATCTCGCGCTGATCAAAATCACCGGTGAGGACTTCGGCTACAAGCCCTGGGATACCGACACCGAGCGCTGGAAGGCTATCCAGCGATGGCGAGAGTGGTACAACCAAACGCATCCCGGGCGACATGGCAACTTCCTGAAACTCTCGCCCGAGTTTCAGCCCGCGACCGCCGCCACGCAGCCGGCGGCATCCCAGCCGGCCACCGCTACGAGCCAGCCCGCATGACCCCAGCCTCGGCCAATCCGCTCGAGTTGCAGATCGACTCCGACCCGGCCGCGCTGAAAAGCGTCCGCCAGCAGGTCGAGCCCTTCGCATTGGCCCTGGGCTACGATGAGGAAATCGCCGGGCAGATCCTGCTCGCCCTTGACGAAGCACTCACCAACGTCATCCGCCACGCCTACCAGGGCCAGACCGACCAGCCCATTCACATCACGCTGGCCGCACACGACGGGCACCTGGCCATCTCCGTGCGAGACTTCGGGCGAACCTGCGACCCGGCCACCATCCGCAGCCGCGACCTCGACGACATCCGCCCCGGCGGCCTGGGGGTTCACATTATCCATGAGTGCATGGATCGGGTAGAATATCTCCCCGCCGACAACGGCCGGGGCACGACACTGCATATGCACAAGGCCCTGCCCGGGCCCACCGAAAGCGAGGACGCCTCATGAGCGAATCCCCCATCCAAAACGTCCGCTGGTCCGGCCAGGCCGCCATCGTCGATGTTACCGGCGATGTCGATCTTCACCAGTCCACCGCACTCCAGCAGGGCTTGCTGGACGTACTGAACAAGAAGCCCACCGAGATTCTCATCAACCTCGCCGACGTGCCCTACATGGACTCCTCGGGCGTGGCCTCGCTGGTCAAGCTGCTGAGCCGCTCCCGCAGCCTGAAGGTCGAGGTCAAAATTGTTGCCCCCAGCACGAAGGTCCGCAGTATTTTCGAAATCACCCGGCTGGACAGTGTCTTTGCCATGTTCGACAGCGAAGAGGAGGCCCTGGGTAAGTGAGCGAGCCGAAGCGAAATCCCGTCGCGACCCTGGGCGCCCACGGCTTGGCGCTGGCGCGGTACACCGGCGGCATGAGCCTGCTGCTGGGCGAGACGCTCCGCTGGACCGGCCTGGGACTGTTCACGCCGAAGGTCCGCTTCGGCTGGGGCGAGTTGGCCGTGCAGCTCGTGCGCGTGGGCATCCGCAGCATCGGCATCGTGGCCATGGTGCAGGGCTTTATCGGCGTGATCCTCTCGCTGCAGCTCTCGCCAACACTCAGCCAGTACGGCCAGGAGGCGCAGATCTCCTCGATCATCGGCGTGGGCGGCTTCCGCATGCTCGGGCCGATCTTCACGGCGGTGGTGCTCAGCGGCTTTGCTGGCGCGTCCATTGCCGCCGAACTCGGCACGATGGTGGTCTCCGAAGAAATCGAAGCCATGGAAGCCATGGCCCTGCCGCCCGTTCGCTTCCTCATCGTGCCGCGCGTTGGCGCGACTTTTATCGCGATGGTCCTGCTGACCGGCTTTGCCGACCTGATGATCGCCCTGGGCGGGTGGTTCATCAGCCTGACCGTGCTCGGCCCGGACGTGTATAACGGCTACTGGGACCGCATGCGCGACGCGATGAACTACAGCGACTTCCTGACCGGCCTCATCCAGGCGGGCGTCTTCGGCGTGCTCATCGGGCTCATCGCCTGCTTCGAGGGGCTTCGCGTTCGCGGCGGGGCCTCCGGCGTGGGCCGGGCCACCACCAACACCGTGGTCTTTTCCATCGTTGCCATCGTCCTGGCCGCCAGCGTCTGCACCGTCATCTTCTACGTCTTTAACCTCTAACCCCAGCCACCATGAACGACACCAGCGACAACTCGGCCGCCCCGGTCATCCGGGTCAACCAGCTCGTCAAGAGCTTCGGCGATCACGTCGTGCTCAACGGGGGCGATCTGGAGGTGTATCCCGGTGAGATGCTGGTCATCATGGGCGGCAGCGGGTGCGGCAAGAGTACGCTGCTGCGTCACATGATCGGCTCGTTCCAGCCCGACAGCGGCACGGTGGAACTGTTCGGCCAGAACATCGCAGCCATGGAAGACGAGCAGCTCGACGAGCTGAAAAAACGCTTCGGCATTCTGTTTCAGTCCGGGGCGCTGTTCAACTCGATGACCGTCGGCGAGAACGTCGCCCTGCCGCTGCAGGAGCATACCGACCTGGACGATTCGACCATCGAGATCATGGTCAAGATCAAGCTGGAACTCGTCGGCCTGCGGGCCGCCGAAAGCCTCATGCCCGCTGAGATTTCCGGCGGCATGAAAAAGCGGGCCGGCCTGGCCCGGGCGATCGCCCTGGACCCCGAGGTGCTTTTTTACGACGAGCCCTCGGCCGGTCTCGACCCGGTCACCAGCGCCGAGATCGACTACCTCATGATCGACCTGGCCAAGAAGCTCGACGTCGCCAGCGTGGTCGTCACCCACGAGATGGACTCGGCCTTCCGCATCGCCGACCGCATGGTGATGCTCGATAAGGGGCGCGTGCTGATGACCGGCACGCGGCAGGAGTTCGAGGCCATCCGCGACGGCGAGCCGACCGGCCAGACGACGAAAGATACCATCCGGCAGTTCCTGCGGGGCGACTCGCAGGGGCCGATTACCCAACGCCGGCAGGAAAGCGATTACGAAGAAGATATCCTCAACGCGGCCGGGCCGATCTGACCGGCCGACGCATACGGAGAGCATCATGCCAAAAAAAGGACCCTCTGAACTCAAGGCCGGCCTGTTCGTGCTGGCGACGCTGGCGATTCTCCTGGCGATTGTCGTCTGGCTGGGCGCCTCGAAGTTCTTCACCTCCAGCCAGGGCCAGGCCTGGTTCTACGCCGAGGCGACCGCCGGCCCGCAAGGCATCGCCGCCGACTACAAGGTCGTCATCAACGACGTACCCATCGGCGAGGTCGAGCGCGTCTTCCTCGATCAGGACATGAAACGCACCTACTACGTCGTGAACCTCACGCGCCCGGGCATCCAGATCCACAGCGACGCCGAAGTGACCATCGCCTCATCGAGCATGCTCGGCGGTGCGATGCTGGCGGTCAAAACCTTCGGCTCGGCCGATAAGCCCCTGGCCGACGAGGCCAATCCGGTTAAGCTCTCCGGCGGCATGGCCGCGGCGCTGAACAAAGCTTCGGCCACCGTCGAGAAGGAACTCGACGAGAGCAATCCCAAGTCGATGATCAGCCAGCTCAAGGGCACGGTCAGCCAGCTCAATAAGGCCGCGACCGACATCGCCGACATCGCGGGTTATCTCAAGCCCGAGATGAACCCCAAGGCCGACGATTCCATCGCAGCCAACCTCAAGACCACCATGCACAATCTTTCGGAGATGAGTTCGACGATCGACCGCTACGTCCAGGACGACCTCGGCAAGATCATCGTCAAGGTACGCGACATCGCGACGGCCGTGCTCAAGACGGCCAACAACCTCGACGTCACCAGCGAGAAGATCAAGCTCTTCATGGTCGCCAACAGCCCGGCCCTGGACGAAACCATGAGCAACATGCTCGCCGTCTCGGCCAACCTCAAAGCTGCCAGTACCGAAATCCGCCGCAACCCCTGGCGGCTGCTCTATCAGCCGGACAAAAAAGAGGTCCAGTCGGTCAATCTGTACGACGCGGCCCGCGCGTTTGACGAAGCGGCCTCGCAGTTGAACACGGCCGTGACCAAGCTCGCCGCCCTGCGCGGTCAGACCGATGACGGCACCGAAGCGCAGGAGGAAATCCAGTCCATCCGCAAGACGCTCATGGAGAGTTTCAAGAAGTTCCGAAAGGCTGAGGAAGCTCTCTGGAAGGAACTCTCCGAAACCCAGAAGATGCCCGGCTAGCCCGCTACGATCGCCAGCACGCCGGCCAGCGTAGCCGCCGAGGCGATGGTGCTGATGACGACCGTACTGGCGGCCAGGGGCACGTCGCCTTCGAACTGATCGGCCAGGACGAAACTCGCCACCGCCGTCGGCACGCCCATCATGATCGCAGCCACGGCCGTCTGCTCGGCGTCGGCCCCCAGCAGCCATGCCCCCAGCAACGCCAGTGCCGGCCCGGCCACGGTCTTGAGAACCATCGCCACCGACGCCCGCGTGAGGTTGTGTCCCAGCTTGGTCGTCACCAGCGTCCCGCCGATGCTCAGCAGCGCCGCCGGCAGGGCGAACTGCCCCAGCGTGAGGCATGTGCGTGAGAGCGATTCGGGCAGGTCCACCTTGAACTCCGCCAGCAGCCCGCCGGCTACGCAGGCGATCAGCAGGGGGTTGGTAATCAGCCCCTTGCCGACTTTGAGCAGTCCCGCACGTGTCACGCGGTGTCGGCTCAGCAGCAGCACGAGCACGCTGAGGATATTGTAGAGGATGATCAACGGCCCGAGGGTCAGCACGGCGATGGACTCGGCCCGCTCGGCGATGGTCCCGGGCGAGTCGGCGAAGGCATAGATCACCACCGGCAGGCCGATGAACGCCGTATTGCCCCGGAAACTCGCCTGGATGAACGTGCCCCATCGCCAGCCGTCCAGTTTCAGCAGCCAGCACACAGCAGCACCGAGCCCGGTCAGGACCAGCGCGCCGACCAGCAGGATGATCAGCGCCGGGCCTGCCTCGCTGAGCTGCGGCGCTTCGGCGATCTTCACCAGCAGCAGGGCCGGCAGACCGACCCAGTAGGCTGCTTGCGTGAGATCACGCTGGAACTCGGCCGACATGAAGCCGATGCGGCGCAGGCCCGCGCCGATAGCGATGATGCAGAACACCGGAACCAGCGTGTTGATGATGTGCATGGGGAACTCTGCCGCGTGGCGGCGCAAAAAAGGGCGGGCCAGTGCGACCCGCCGGGTGGGTGTGGTTGGTGTTCAGGCGGCGAAGGTGACGTAGCGTTCCTTCATCACGCCGCAGATGGGGCACTTGTCGGGGGCTTCGTCGGCCTCCAGGGTGTGCCCGCACTGCGAGCAGATCTGAATCGTGCCGATCTGGAAATCCTTGCCGCCATCGACGGCCTTTTTGGCGGCGCGGTACATGGTGGCGTGAATCTTCTCGGCCTCGATGGCGAAGGTCATCGACTGGACGGCCGCCTTTTCTTCCTGCATCTCGGCCACGGCCAGGTAGGCCGGGTACATCTCGTTGATCTCGAACTCCTCGCCGCCGAGGGCGCCTTCCAGTGCCTGCGAGGTGTTCTGGTAGCCGAACCCGCCGCCCGAGGCGACCAAGGCATCGCCTACGACGCCTTTCATCACTTTGAAGTGCCCGTGGGCGTGGGCTTGCTCGGCCCGGCTGATCGCGCGGAACAGCCTGGCGACGTTCGGGAAGTTTTCCTTCTCGGCCAGGTCCGCCCAGGCCAGGTATCGCATATGAGCCATCGACTCGCCGCCGAAAGCACTCTGGAGATTCGCTACTGTCATATCATGCATGGGGTGTCCTCATTTCGTCTGGGTTCCAATTGGCCGCGGGATACTACATCCCACGCGAGCTATGATAGGCCTCGTCGATGGGGCGATTCAAGCGACGCAGTCTAATAGAACAAAGTCTCAATAGCGACCCAGTCACAAAGCGTGACAATGCGGCGGCTTTCGCCGCGCCGCCCGGCGGGGTGTTAGTTCGCCTTGAGGTAGGCGTCGATGTTCTCGGCCGCTCGCTTGCCATCGCCCATAGCCAGGATCACCGTCGCGCCGCCGCGGACGATGTCGCCCCCGGCGAAGACGCCTTCCAGCGAGGTTTGGCCGGTTTCGTCGGTCTCGATATTGCCCCACTTGTTGAGCTTGAGATCGGGACAGGCGGCGGTGAGGATCGGGTTGGGTTCCGTGCCGATGGCGACGATGGCAATGTCCACTGGCTCGACGAAGATGTCGCCCTCGATGGGCACGGGGCGTCGCCGGCCGGAGGCGTCGGGCTCGCCGAGTTCCATCCGTTGCAGGCGGACCGACTGGAGCCAGCCGTCGTCGTCGCCGATGAGTTCCAGCGGCGAGCAGAGGAACTCGAACCGGATGCCCTCTTCCTCGGCGTGGATGATTTCCTCGACGCGGGCGGGCATTTCGGCCCGGCTGCGGCGGTAGGCGAGGATGGCCGGGTCGCTGCCGAGGCGGCGGGCGGTGCGCACGCCGTCCATCGCGGTATTGCCCCCGCCAAAGACGATCGCCCGGTCGCCCCGGGCCACCGGCGTGCGGGACTCGGCCCCCTTGTAGGCGCCCATGAGGTTCACGCGGGTGAGGTACTCGTTGGCCGAGTAGACGCCCTTTAAGTTCTCGCCCGGGATACGCAGGAACATCGGCAGCCCGGCGCCGTTGGCGATGAAGCAGGCGTCGAACTCGTCCATGATCTGCTGGACGGTGATGGTCTTGCCGACGATGACGTTGGTCTCGATGGTCACGCCCAGGGCCAGGAGGTTTTCCACTTCGCGGTCGACGATGGACTTCGGCAGGCGGAACTCCGGAATGCCGTACCGCAGCACGCCGCCGGCATCGTGGAGCGCCTCGAAGATGGTCACGTCATGGCCCAGCCGGGCCAGCTCGCCCGCGGCGGTCAGCCCGCCGGGGCCGCTGCCGACGACGCAGACCGTCCGCCCCGAGGAGGGTACGTCCGGCTTGGACGGCTGATAATGCTCGGCGGCCCAGTCGGCTACGAACCGCTCCAGCCAGCCGATGGCGACGGGCTCGCCCTTGACGCCGCGGACGCAGGTCTGCTCGCACTGCTCTTCCTGCGGGCAGACGCGCCCGGTGGTGCAGGGCAGGGCGTTGTCGGTCAGCAAGACTTCGGCGGCGCCTTGAAAGTCGCGGCTGGCGAGGCGGTCGAGGAACTCGGGAATCCGCACGCGAACCGGACAGCCCTCGACGCAGGGGCGGTTCTTGCATATCAGGCAGCGTTGGGCTTCGCGGACGGCGCGGTCTTCGTCGAGGCCCTGGTTGACCTCCTCGAAGTTCGTCACCCGTCGCTCGGCGGGCTGTTCGGTCATGTGGGTCCGCTCAATGGCGAGACGCTCTTTGGCGGTGAGATCATTTTCGGGCATGGGTGCTCCGTGGGTTATTTGTCCAGGCCGATGCGGCAGTGCTGATCGTGCTGGTACATGGTCTGTCGGCTGGTGAGTTCGTCGAAGTCGACCTGGTGGCCGTCGAATTCCGGGCCGTCGACGCAGGCGAATTTCACCTCGCCGCCGACGGTCACGCGGCAGCCGCCGCACATGCCCGTCCCGTCGACCATGATCGGATTCAGCGAGACGATCGTCTCGATTCCGTACGGCCGGGTCTGCTCGGCGACGGCCTTCATCATCGGCACGGGGCCCACGGCGAAGACCGCGTCGGGCCGGGTGGCCTCGTCGGCCAGCAGCTTGTCCAGCTCGGCCGTGACGAACCCCTTCGTGCCCAGCGAGCCATCTTCGGTCGTCACGCGGACCTCCTTGCAGAAGCTCGCCAGCTCGTCGCGCAGGATCACCAGCTCGCCGGTTCGCCCGCCAATGATGGTGATGACTTCATTGCCGGCCGCGGCGGCTCCGGCGGCCAGCGGATAGAGCACAGCCGTGCCCACGCCGCCACCCACGCAGACGACCTTGCCCCACGTCTTGAGGTGGGTGGCCATGCCCAGCGGCCCGGCGAAATCCCGCAGCGACCCGCCCAGGGGCGTGTCGACGATTTCCTTCGTGCCGGCGCCGATGGCCTGGACGATGATACTCACCGTGCCGGCCTGGGGGTCGGCATCGGCGATGGTCAGCGGGATGCGCTCGGACTGATCGTTCGCTCGGACGATGACGAACTGCCCCGGCTGGCGGCTCGCGGCCACGCGCGGGGCGGCTACGTCCAGCCGCCAGACCTGCGGGGCCAGCTCCGTCTTGCTCTTGACTTCAAACATGATTGCCTCGTGAGTTGGTTGTCTCGGGGAATGCAGAGAGCGGGATTATAGCACGCTCGTCGGGAATTACAATCCATCTGGGAAAACGGGCAGTGGGGAATCGGCAGTGGGCAAAAGGCAAAGAGGAAAAGGCAGTGGGTAATGGGGCGCGGGCAATAGGTAATCGGCAACGGGCAGTGGGCGATTCCTCACGCGACGGGGCTCGTGTCCTGCCACGCCGAACAAGTAAAACCGCAAGGCCCATGACAGGCGATCAGTTGTAGCCGTTGGGGTGTTTCTCGTGCCACGCCCAGGCGTGGGTGACGATGGTTTCGAGGGTGGGGAACTTCGGATGCCAGCCCAGTTCGTCCATGGCCGCAGCGCTGCTGGCTACGAGCTGGTCCGGGTCGCCCGGGCGGCGGTCGCACTGCTCGGCGGGGATGTCATGGCCGGTCACGGCCCGGCAGGTTTCGATGACCTCCCGCACGGAAAAGCCCTCGCCATTGCCGAGATTGAACGCCTTGACGCCGCCGGGCTCGGCGGCGTCAAGGGCCAGCACGTGCGCGTCGGCGAGATCGCAGACGTGGATGTAATCGCGAATGCACGTGCCGTCGGGGGTGTCGTAATCGCTGCCGAAGATTTTGATGTCGCTCCGCTGGCCGAGCGGCACCTGGAGGATCAGCGGAATCAGGTGCGTCTCGGGCGTGTGGGCCTCGCCGATATCCCCGGCCGGGTGCGCTCCGGCGACGTTGAAGTACCGCAGCGCCACAAAGGCCATCTCGTACGCCTGCGCATACCCGCGGAGCATGTACTCGACGCAGAGCTTGCTGGCTCCGTAGGGGTTGATCGGTTCGAGGCGGTCGGTCTCGGTGATGGGCATGCGCTCGGGCGTGCCGTAGACCGCGGCCGTGCTGGAAAAGACCATCGTCTTGACGCCCGCTTCGCGCATGGCCGTGAGCAGCATGAGCCCGGCGACGGTGTTGTTGGTGAAGTATTTGTCCGGCTGGGCGACGCTCTCGCCGGCTTCGATGAACGCGGCCAGGTGGATCACCGCGTCGATGGCGTGGTCGCGCAGCACGGTGGTGAGCGTTCGAACGTCGGTGACGTCGGCCTGGACGAGTTCGGCGCCGGCGACGGCCTGGGCGTTGCCCTTGGAGAGGTTGTCGTAGACCACGCAGCGATGGCCTGCTTCGGCCAGTGCCCGAACCACATGCGAGCCGATGTACCCGGCCCCGCCGGTAAGCAAAACGTTCATGGTGCGTCCTTTTCTTGTGGAAGGATGTGCTCGAATCACGCAGTATATGGGCATGTGGTATCGGCTGCAATGAGGAGTGAGTGCCCGAGTGCATGCCTGTTGAGCTACGGGCCGTCGCAGCAATATGGCTGATTTTGCCGACGCATCGAGCAGGTTGTTCCAGCCGCTGTGGGGCAGTGAACTGCTCGACAGGGCGGCTTGCTGCTGCGCGGAGGATTCGCTCGTCGAGCTGACGGGCGTTTGGGGCTCGGCTGCGGCGCTGATCGCAGCTGCCCTGGCGCAGCGGACGGATCGGCCGGTGGTGTTCATCACGCCGCACCTGGACGACGCCGACGCGGCGGTGGACGACATCGAAACGCTCACCGGGCAGCGGGCGATGGGCTTGCCGGCCTGGGAGGCGCAGCTGGCGGGCGATCACGTCAGTGTCGAGATCACGGGCGAGCGGCTGGCGGTGCTGAATCGGATGCTGGCGTGCGGGCAGGGGGGGCAGGAACCGCCGGCCGGGCCGATGATTCTCGTCGCGCCGGTCATGGCGATGCTCCAGCCAGTGCCGTCGCGGGAAACGCTCGCGGCCAGCCGGCGGACGCTGGCCGTCGGCGAAGAGTTGGACCTTGACGAGCTGATCGGCTGGCTGATCGACGGCGGGTTCGAGCCGGTCGAGCAGGTCGAAGAGCCGGGGCAGTTCGCCCATCGCGGTGGGATCTTCGACCTCTTCGCGCCGGGCCAGGCCCAGCCGATACGCATCGAGCTGTTCGGCGATGAAATCGACAGCCTGCGCCACTTCGATCTCGACACGCAGCGTAGCACCGAGCCCTGCCGGCAGGTGAGCGTCATGGCGGCCGGCCTGGCCGGCGACGATCCATCGGCCGTCACGACCCTGCTGGAGTATCTGCCCGCCGATACGCTGATCTGCACGCTTGAGGCTGACGAGCTGCGTGACCTGGCCGGGCAGCTTTATGACCGCGTGCGGGACGACCTGGCCGAGGCGAGTTCGCCGGTGGCCCTGCGGAGCCCGGCGGAGCTTTTTGACGGCTTCGAGCGGTTCACCCGCGTGGAGATGCGGCTGTTCGCCGGGCGGCGAAATCGAGGCCTGGCCCTGGGCGTGCGGTCGCTGGAGCGGCTGCGCATCAACACCGACGAAGCCCTGGCCGAGCTGGCCGACCTGGCCGGGGACAACGATGTCTGGGTCTGCTGCGATAACACCGCCGAGGCCGATCGGTTCGCGGCCATGCTCGCCGAGCGTCACGCGAGCCTGGCCGGGCGGGTGAGGCTGGTTCGCGGGCACCTGGCCGAGGGTTTCGCCTGGCCGGCGGCGGGGCTGGTGGCGGTGGGCCATCACGAGATTTATCAGCGTCACGCCCGGCCGAGGAAGATCCGTCGCGTGCGGACGGGTCGGCCGATCGAGTCGATGCTCGACCTGGCCGAGGGCGATTACGTGGTGCACGTGGCCCGGGGCATCGCGAAGTTCGAGGGGCTGCGGAAGATGGATCGCGACGGGGCGAGCGAGGAATACCTCCGGCTGCGATTTGCCGAAGGGGCCATCGTCCACGTGCCAGTCAGCGAGATTCACCTGGTGCAGAAGTACATCGGCTCGCGCGGGCGGCGGCCGAACCTGAGCAACATCGGCGGTGGACACTGGGCGCGGACGAAGGAGCGGGTGGCCGAGGCGGTCGAGGACCTCGCGGCCGAGATGCTCCGGCTGCAGGCGGCGCGGCGGGCCTCGCCGGGGGTGGCGTACGCGGCCGACAGCGAATTGCAGCGTCAGTTCGCCGAGGAGTTCGCCTACGTTGAAACGGAGGATCAGCTCGCGGCGATCCGGGCCGTCGAGGCGGACATGGCCCGGGCCGAGCCGATGGACCGGCTGATCTGCGGCGACGTGGGCTACGGCAAGACGGAGGTGGCGATGCGGGCGGCGATGCGGGTGGTCGAGGCCGGCCGCCAGGTCGCGGTGCTCGTGCCGACGACGGTCCTGGCCGAGCAGCACGGCCGGACGTTCACCGAGCGGTTCGCGGACTTCCCGGTCGTCGTGGAGATGCTCAGCCGTTTCCGCACGGCCGGCGAGCAGAAGAGCATCCTCAAGCGTCTGGCTGCCGGACAGGTCGACATCCTCATCGGCACGCACCGCATGCTCAGCAGCGACGTCCGCTTCGCCGAGCTGGGCCTGGTCGTCATCGACGAGGAGCAGCGGTTCGGCGTCTCGGCCAAGGACCATCTCAAGAGCCTCCGCGTGCAGGTCGAGGTGCTGACGCTCACGGCTACGCCCATCCCGCGGACGCTGCACATGGCCCTGCTGGGCCTGCGGGATATCTCCAGCCTGGCTACGCCGCCGCTGGACCGCCGGGCCATCCATACCGAGGTCAGCCCGCGGGACGATTCGCTGATTCGCTCGGCCATCCTCCGCGAACTCAACCGCGACGGGCAGGTCTTCTTCGTGCACAATCGCGTGCAGGATATCCATGCCGTCGAGGCGCATCTGCGCAAGCTCGTGCCCGATGCCCGCCTGGCCGTCGGCCATGGGCAAATGCCCGAGCGCCAGCTCGAAGCCGTCATGGGCCGACTGGCCCAACGGGAAATCGACGTGCTGCTGTGCACCACGATCATCGAGTTGGGCCTGGATATCCCCTCAGCCAACACGATGATTATCGACGAGGCCGACCGCTACGGCCTCAGCGAGCTGCACCAGCTTCGCGGGCGGGTGGGGCGGTACAAGCATCGGGCGTACTGCTACCTGCTCCTGCCGGAGCGGCGCACGCTGAACCCCGTCGCGGCGAGGCGGCTCAAGGCGATCGAAGATTTTTCCGACCTCGGCTCGGGCTTCGCCATCGCAATGCGGGACCTGGAGATTCGCGGGGCGGGCAATATTCTCGGCCCGCAGCAGAGCGGGCACATCGCGGCGGTGGGCTATGAGCTGTACTGCCAGCTTCTGGAGCGGTCGGTCCGGCGGATGCGGGGCGAGCCGGCCCCCAGCCGGCCCGATACGCACCTGGACCTCGATGTCGATGCGCTGCTGCCGCGGGCGTGGGTGGCCAGCGCCCGGCAGCGGATGGAGGCGTACCGGAGGCTGGCGGAGATTGCGACGGTGGCCGATCTGCAATCGTTCCGCGAAGACTTGCGGGATGCGTACGGCCCGCTGCCGGCATCGGCTGAGACGCTGCTGGCCCTGGCGGAGGTTCGCCTGCGGTGCGGCCCGGCGGGAATTGTCAGCGGCGTGTGGATGCAGCCGGACGTGATTTTTGCGTTGGAAGAGCAGGGGGCGGGCGAGGCGTTGTGGGAGGCGTTGCGGGCCGGGCCGGGCGGTACGGTGCGTCATGCGGACGATCGCACCGCCCACTGGCGGCCGCCGGTTGCGCTGCGGAGCCCGGAGAAGTTTCTGCCGGCGCTGCTCGCTGCCATGCGGGCGGCCGACAATTAGGGTTCGTCCCGGCCGGGCGGATGTGTATAATGCCCGGTTGCGTATGAACCGCATCGTTCCCATCCTGTTGATATTTGCGGCGGGTGTGCTGGCCTGTTCGGCGATGGGCTGTGGCAACTGGCAGCGGCCTCGCTGGCTCGGCGGCAAGCTAGGCCCGCAGGTCATCGCGCCGAGTGAGACCAATGAAGAGGTCCTGCCTCCACCGGCTGCCCCCGCCGAGGGTGCTGCGCCCACCACGCAGCCTGTGGCCAACGATCCGACCGCCACGACGGCTCCGGCCGAACCCCAGCCGGCCGAGCCGGCACCACCAATCGCTTCGCCCCCGCCCTCTCCGGCGGAATTGCCGGAGGACGACGATGGGGGCATTCGCCCGCTGACAGCCCTGGCCGGTTCGCGCAATGGCGACTCTTCGCAACATACGCAACGAACCCTCGGTCAGGAGCCGACCTCGCCCGAGCCGGAAGAGACCACGCCGCGCCTGGCGCCCATGCCCACGCCCGACCCGGCCAACCTCCAGCCGCGAGGCTCGGTGGTGACCATGGCCGGCGATGAGCAGGACGAGACGGCCTCGCTGCGGTCGGCGCTGGCTGGCGATGAGGGGCAGACCGCCGAGGCGGCCAACGCCCCGGCCATCCGCCCGGCCGGGGCCGATGCCGAGTCGTGGAACCTTGCGACCACCCAGCCGAGCGACTCGCCGGCGACGCAGGCGGCCACTGCACCGACCGACACGCTCCAGCAAGGCCAGGAGGTCATCGTCGCCGGGGCTGTGCTGCAGGTCAACGACACGTATCTGACGGTTAATGATGTGCTCGCGGGCCTGCACGATTTGCTGATCGAAGTGCCTCGCTCGCTCTCGTCGGAGGACTATCTCAAGGCCGTCAGCGACATCGTCCGGCGCAACCTGTCGTATGAAATCCAGGAAGTGCTGATCTACAAGGAGGCCGACTCGCTCCTGCAGGAGATGGCCAAGGAGCATATCGACGGGGAAATGCAGGATGCTCTCCGCGAGATGATCGCCACCGCTGGAGGCAGCCGTGAGCGCCTCCGCCAGAAGTGTCTCGCCGAAGGCACGACTCTCGAGGCGATGCTTCAGAATCAGCGCCGCCGCATGACCAACACGATTTACATGCGGCAGAAGTTTCTCCCGGCGGTAATCATCAACCGGCGGATGCTGTGGGATTACTACCGCACCAACCGCGAGAAATACACCACGCCGAAAAAGGTGCAGATGCAGATGGTCGCCGCGCCGGTCAAGGAGTTCCTGCCCGAACGCGCCAATGCGACCACGCCGCCGACGCCGGTCGAGCTGGACACCGCCCGCCAGGCGGCGCGCAGACAGATCGGCGAGGCGATGACCGCCCTGCAGAATGGGGCCGAGTTCGGCGCCGTGGTCAAGCAATACTCCCGCGGGTTGCGGGCGCACCAGGACGGCATCTGGCCGTTGATGGCCAAGGGCAACTTCCGCGAGACGGTGGTGGAGGATAAAGCCTTTGCTCTGCCACCGGGCGAGCATAGCGGCATACTCGAAACCGAACGTGGGTATTTCATCGTCCGCGCCCGGCAGGTCGTGCCCGGCAAGACGGTTCCCTTCGAGGCCGCCCAGGCCGACATTGAAGAGGATCTCAAGCAGGAGCAGTTCCTCAAACTCCGCCGCGAATACATGCAGAAACTCTACGAGCGGGCGACGATCAATCAGTCGCCCGAATTTGCCGAGTTGGTCGTAGACAGGGCGGTCAAGCTGTATCGGTAAGTGTTCTCGCCACAAGCACTTGCTGCGGCCTGTTATAAGTTGCATTCTTTTTCCTGTTTTCCCAGAACTCCCCACCCTCTCCGTGCGTTTAATAACGTAAAGGACCAACCTGCAGCGAGCAGAGGGGTCTGTATGTATGGCACGCAAGGAGGTGCCCGATGAACTTTGATCTGATACTGATGGATATTGAAGCGCAGCAGGATTTTTTCCTGCCGAGCGGAAGCTGCTATACGTCGACCGCCGAGACGGCGCGGTACAACATATACAAGCTCTTCGACTGGGCGCGAACCAACGACCAGCCTGTGATTTCCACGGTGCTGCGGCTGCCGCCCGGGCAGATCGGCCCGCTGGCGGATGTGCCCCACTGCATCGAGGGAACCCGCGGCGAGAAGAAGCTCTCGAAAACCGTCCTGCCGGGGTACCTGGACTTCGGCCTGCGGGGTACGACCGATCTGCCGCCGAACCTCTTCGAGGAGTACCGCCAGGCGATCTTCGAGAAACGCTCGACGGACATCTTCGAGCATCGCCGGGCCGAGCGTCTGTTGACCGAGCTGCAAAACGTAAGCTTCGTGCTGTGCGGGGCGGGCGTATCGGCCGGCATTGTCGAAGCGGCCATCGGTCTGCGCAGCCGCGGCTTCGGCGTGATCCTGGCCAGCGATGCCGTCGTCGGTCTAAACGATCAGGCCGACCCCTTCGCCTGCCAGCGGATGCTCGCCAAGGGTGTGTTGTTCGTCGAAACCGGACAGATCATCGCCCCCCGGCCGAACCAGGTGGCCCGGGCGGCGTTTCGCTCCAGCCACGAGGCGCTGCAGGAGTAGTTTGTCTCCTTGTTGACGATGTGCCTGCGCCCAAGGCCATCGCCGTAGCGCGGCGGTTCGCCCGTCGCGCTACTTGTTTGCGCAGCCCGGCTGTGGTACCAATAGCCCATGGAAGATGCGTCACAGGAACCATGGACGGTCCTTCGGCTGCTGAACTGGACGAAGGAGTATTTCACCCGGGAGGGCGTCGACTCGCCGCGGCTCTGCGCGGAAATGCTGCTGGCCCACGTGCTGCAGACCCAGCGCATCCAGCTCTACGCCCGCGGGCAGGACATCCCCGATGATGCCCAGCGCAGCAAATTCCGCGAGCTGGTCCGCCGGGCCGGTGCGGGCGAGCCGGTGGCCTATCTCGTCGGCAGCAAGGAGTTCTACTCGCTGCGATTCGAGGTCACGCCCGATGTGCTCATCCCCCGGCCGGAAACCGAGCTGCTGGTCGACCTGGCCGTGGAGGAACTCAAAGCCATCGGCCGGGCCGGTCAAGCCTGGGATGTCGGCACGGGTTCGGGCTGCGTGGCCGTGGCCATCGCGTCCAACACGCCGGCTGCGATGGTCCTCGCGACGGATATTTCCCCCCAGGCTGTCGAAATCGCCCGCCGCAACGCCGCAGCCAATAACCTCGCCGAGCGCGTCGTCTGCGCCGAGGCCGACCTGGCGACCCTGCCGGCTGCCTGGCCCGGCGAGCCGACCTTCGATGTGCTGGTGTCCAACCCGCCCTACATCGCCCTGGACGAACCCATCGGCCCGACCGTCAAGCACGAGCCGGACCTCGCCCTCTACGGCGGGGCAGAGGGGCTCGACCTGCTCGGCCCGCTGATCGCCCAGGCCCCCGGCGTGCTCAAGCCCGGCGGGCTGCTGGGCATTGAGATTGGCTTTACCCAGGCCGAGGCCGTCGCCGACCTGCTGGGCGATACCGGCGCATTCGAGATGCCCGATTTCATCCTCGACCACCAGCAGATCGAACGCATCGTGGTCGTGAGGAAACGGTCCTGACGGAAGTTGGCAATGGCAATGGGCAAATGGCAGCGGCAACGGGCAGGGCAGTGGGCGTTTCTCTGCTGGGCGCGCAATTGCATTTCGTCTGCTGCTGTCGTAGGCTCTGGCTATGGATAAATTCGTCATTGAAGGCTCGACCCGTCTGGCTGGCGAGGTCGACATCAGCGGGGCCAAGAACGCCGCTCTGCCCATCCTCGCCGCGACGCTGCTGACCGACGGCGTCAGCGTCATCCACGACGTGCCGGACCTTGCCGACATGCGGGCGATGATCGAGCTGCTGGACGAGCTCGGCTGCGAGATCAGCCGCGATGGCTCGACCCTCCGCGTGGAAGTGACCGACACCGACTGCATCCACGCCCGCTACGACCGCGTCCGCAAGATGCGGGCGAGCATCTGCGTGCTCGGGCCGCTGCTGGCCCGGCGGGGTCAGGCGCGGGTCTCCATGCCCGGCGGCTGTGCCATCGGTGCCCGCCCGGTCGACCTGCACCTGCGAGGCCTCGAAGCCCTCGGGGCCGAGATCGAACTCGATGGCGGCGATATCATCGCCACCGGCCAGCTCACTGGCGGCGAGCTGTTCCTCGGCGGGCCCTTCGGCTCGACCGTCCTCGGCACGGCCAACGTGATGATGGCTGCCTGCCTGGCCGAGGGGACCACGCTGATCGAGTCGGCCGCCTGCGAGCCGGAGATCGAAGACCTCGCGACCTACCTCAACGCCGCCGGCGCGAAAATCACCGGCGCCGGCACGCCGCGAGTCGCCATCGAGGGCGTGACCTCGCTGGCCGGCTGCGAGCACACCGTCATCCCCGACCGCATCGAGGCCGGCACGTTCATCCTGGCCGCCGCCGTCACCAACGGCGATGTCACCCTCCGCACCTGCCGGCTGGACCACCTCATGGCCCTGACCGACAAGCTGCGCGAAATCGGCGTGACCGTCACGCCCACCGGCCAGGGCTGCCACGTCGCTTCGGCCCGCCGGCTGGAACCGGCCGACGTGACCACTCAGCCGTATCCGGGCTTCCCGACCGACCTCCAGGCCCAGCTGATGACCCTGCTCTGCCTCGCCGACGGGAACAGTGCGATCACGGAAAAAATTTTCCCCGACCGCTTCATGCACCTGCCCGAGCTGCTCCGCATGGGGGCCAACATCCGCAAGGAAGGCCCCACCGCCATCGTCACTGGCGTGCGGGAACTCATCGGCGCGCCGGTGATGGCCAGCGACTTGCGTGCCTCGGCGGCGCTGGTGATGGCCGGCCTGGTCGCACGCGGCACGACGGAGGTCCGCCGCGTCTACCACATCGACCGCGGCTACGAGAAGATCGAGCAGAAGCTCAAACCCCTCGGCGCGAAAATCATCCGCACCGAAGAGTAGTTTCCGCGGCCAGTTTTTCGCCCGGCGTTCCGAAAAAACAGGCTGACGCACGCCGTTGCTCATTGGAAATTGCTCATTGGCCATTGCGAATTGCTCATTGACTTGCCCGTCCATTGACATTTCTGCCGGTTTCGATATGTTGTAGGCCCGTAGTAGTTGCAGCCGCCAACCCCAACCCAGGAGCTTCTCCATGCAACTGTCCAGCCGCATTGAATCGATCCAGCCCAGTGCAACCATCGCCATCACCGCCAAGGCCAAGCAGATGAAGGCCGACGGCATTGACGTCGTCAGCTTCGGTGCCGGCGAGCCGGATTTCGACACGCCGGAGTTCATCAAGGCCGCCTGCATCGAGGCCCTGCAGTCTGGCGACACCAAATATACGCCCAAGAGCGGGGCCGCGCTGAAAAAGGCGATCTCCGAGAAGCTCGCCCGCGAGAACGGCCTGAGTATTCCGCCCGAGGGTGTGCTGCTGACCTTTGGTGGCAAGCACGCGCTGTACCAGGCCTGTCAGGTCCTGCTGAACCCGGGCGACAAGGTGCTCATCCCCACGCCGTACTGGGTGAGCTACCCCGCCCAGGCTGCTTTGGCCGGGGCCGAGCCGGTTTTCCTGCAGGCCGGGCCCGAGGCGAACTTCAAGATCACGCCGCAGCAGATTCTCGACCACGCCGCCGGCGCGAAGGTGCTGATCCTCAACAGCCCGTCGAACCCCACGGGCGTGATGTACACGCCGGACGAGCTCAAGGCGCTGGCCGAGGCTGTCCTGCAGACCGACCTGATCGTCTGGTCGGACGAGATATACGAGAAGCTCATCTATGGCGATAACGAGTTCGTCAGCTTCGCCTCGCTGGACGACCGCCTGCCCGAGCGGACGATTACGTTCAACGGCCTGAGCAAGACCTTCAGCATGACCGGCTGGCGGCTGGGCTGGGCGGCCGGGCCCGTCGATGTCATCAAGGCCATGGCCAAGCTCCTCAGCCAGGAGACGACCAACCCCGTGAGCTTCGCCCAGGCCGGGGCGTTGGCGGCCTACACCGACGACCGCGCCGCCGAGGCCGTCGAGCAGATGCGCCAGGCGTTCGAGCGCCGCGGCCTGCACATGGCCCGGTGCCTCAACGCCATGCCCGACGTGACCACCCTCGAGCCGATGGGCGCGTTCTACTGCTTCCCCGATGTCAGCGCCCACTACGGCCGAACGCTGGCCGGCGTGGAGGTGGCCGACTCGATGAGCTTCGCCAAGGCGGCGCTGGAGGGCAAGAATCTCGCCCTCGTGCCGGGCGTAGCCTTCGGCGAGGACCGCTGCGTCCGCCTGAGCTTCGCGACCAGCGACGAGCAGATCGACGCCGGGCTGGACCGCCTGGCCGAGCTGCTGGCCTGACCGCAGCGGGTGGGTGCTTTACTTCCCCGCCGCGGCCGCTAGAATACAGGCATGAATACGCTGCTTGAACACGCCTATGTGCTGAACGTCATGAGCGACGACCATCCGGGCATTGTTGCCACGGTCGGCCAGACGGTTTGCGATGCGGGCGGCAATATCGATGCCGTTAGCCAGACCGTTTTGGAAGGCTATTTTACGCTCATCATGATTATCAGCTTCTCCGAGCCGATCGACCCGTCGGCCCTGGCCGAGACGGTTCGCGCCGGCGGCAAGGCCTTCAGCGTGATGGTCCGGCCGTACGCGCAGGTCGCCCCCGCGGGCCAGGCCGAGCGGTTCGTCGTGACCGCCTTCGGCGCCGACCAGCCGGGTATCGTGCTGCGGTTCAGCCGCTACCTCGCCGGCAAGGATATCAACATCACCGACCTCTACGGCGACCGCAACGGCGAGGAGTTCGTCTTGATCGGGCAGGTGGAGGTCCCGGCCGGGCAGGAGATTCACCACCTCCAGGCCGACCTGGCCGAGATGGGGCGCGAGCTGGACTTTGCCGTTCGTCTCCAGCACGAGAATATCTTCGTGGCGACCAACCAGCTCCGCATGGGGCGCGGCCAGGCCTCTGGCCAGCAACAGTAATTGATGAAAACCATTCGTTATTTTCGAGAGAAGGTACTGGCAAAGCGTACCTATCTCAAGAAGGAATGGATAGAATATGTGTTGGCACATCCCCTCCGGCAGGAAACCCAGCCGGATGGGCGGATTCGGTTCTGGGCGATGATTGACGAGCTGGACGGCCGGGCGTTGCGGGTGGTCACCCTCGACGACGGCCAGACCGTTCTCAATGCCTTTCCCGACCGCCGATTCCAGCCGAAAGGAGACCGCAATGAAACTTGAATACGATGCGGAAACCGATTCGCTCTACATCGACCTGAAAGACCGCCCCGCCGCCGACTCACGCGAAGTGGCCGATGGCGTGGTGATTGATCTGGACGAGCAGGGCAATCTGGTCGGCATTGACATCGCCCATGCCAGTGAACATCTCGACCTGACTCGCCTGGAGGCAATCTCATTGCCGACCGGCAAGGTAGACGTTGCCTGAAAGGCCCACATGCTCCGCACGGAAGAAATTCTCAGTACGATTGAAATGCTGCACAGCGAGCACCTCGATGTGCGAACGGTGACGCTGGCGCTGAACGTGGGCGACTGTGCAGCCACGAGTGTCGAGACGCTCTGCCGCAAGTTGCACGACCGCATTGTCACCCAGGCCGGTCGCCTCGTTGACGTGTGCAATCGCGTGGGGGGCAAGTATGGCATCCCGGTGACGAACAAGCGGCTGGCGGTTTCGCCGATCAGCGAGTTGCTCGGCGGGCACGGCCGGGCTGCGGCGGTGGAGATCGCCCGCACGCTCGACTCGGCCGCCGCGGAATGCAACGTGGATCTGGTGGGCGGGTTTTCAGCCCTGGTGCAAAAGGGGATGACGGCCTCGGACCAGACGCTGATGGAATCGCTGCCCGAGGCGCTGTCGCAGACGCAGCGGGTCTGCTCGTCGCTGAACCTCGCCAGCCGCAAGGCGGGCATTAACATGGACGCCGTCCGCCGCGTGGGCGAGCTGCTGCCGGCCATCGCCCAGGCCACCGCCGAGTCCAAGGGCTTCGGCTGTGCCAAGCTCGTGTGCTTCGCGAACATTCCCGAGGACAACCCCTTCATGGCCGGCGCCTACCGCGGCGCGGGCGAGGGTGATGCGACCATCAACATCGGCGTGTCCGGCCCCGGCGTGGTGCACAGCGCCCTGCACCGGCGGATCGAACTCGGCCAGAACCTCACTCTCGGCGACCTGGCCGAGGAAATCAAGATCACCAGTTTCCGCGTGACGCGCGTGGGCGAACTCATCGGCCGGGAGGTGGCCGAGGAGCTGGGGTTGGCCTTTGGGATCGTGGACCTTTCGTTGGCACCGACGCCGACGATCGGCGACTCGATCGGCGAGATCCTCCAGGCCTTGGGCATCGAGCAGATCGGCGCGCCCGGCAGCACGGCCGCGGTGGCCATGCTCAACGACGCCGTCAAAAAGGGCGGCGCCTTCGCCTCCAGCAGCGTCGGCGGGCTCAGCGGGGCGTTCATCCCCGTCATGGAAGATGCCACCCTCGCCGAGGCCGTCGCCCGGGGCCAGCTCGTGATCGAGAAGCTCGAAGCGATGACCAGCGTCTGCTCGGTCGGGCTGGACATGGTGCCCATCCCGGGCGACACGCCGCCGGCGACCATCGCGGGCATCATCGCCGACGAGATGGCCATCGGCGTGATCAACAACAAGACCACCGCAGCCAGGCTGATCCCCGTGCCCGGCGGCAAGGCCGGGGAAATCGTCGAGTTCGGCGGGCTGTTCGGATCGGCCCCGATTCTCGACGTCCGCAACGTCGGCGCCAGCGATGCGTTCATAAACTTCGGCGGCCGCATTCCCGCGCCGATTCAATCACTCGGCAATTAACGGCAAGGCAGGAGGCGGGAGACAGTAGGCAGTAGGGATGAGGCAGTGGGCAGTAGTCGGTAGGCAGTAGGTCAGGGGCGAAGGGCAAGGGGCCGCGGCAAAACTCACGGCTTGCAAGCGAACGAAGTGAGTCCGTATGGACAAGCCACCCCTATCATTCAATCAATGCCACCCGCCATTCCGCGTACGGCCGGACGCCCTGTGGCTCAGGGCCGAAGGCCCGAAACAGCAATAGCCCCCGGCGCGAGCCGGGGGTATTCGGCCATATGGTAATCCGCCCCGGAGGGGCTGAACAGCAATAGCCGGGGGCGCAAGCCCCCGGTGCGGGGTCCACAAACAATGCAGCCCTGAAAGGGCGACAGAAGCTCACGCATCGCCGCCATCGGGTGTCTCTGTCGCCCCGCTGGGGCTTGGGATAGAGGCCATCTTATTCCGGGGGCTGACGCCCCCGGCTATATTCTTCCGGACCTTCGGCCCTGCCGGCAGCCGGTATGCGTCTGGCTGTCAAGCCCCTCCGGGGCTTGGAAAACAGGCCCAGGGTTGGCAACTTCCTGCTGGCCCGATCAGATTGCGCGAGCACAAGTGCTCGCCCTACGAACTGTCCCGCCGCCTCTCCAGCAGAGCAGCATCATCCTCGCTGGCGGGATGGGAACCCCGCCAGCCATATCCTGTTGTCACCCTGAGCGAAGCCCGCAGGGCGAAGCCGAAGGGTCTTTTCGCGGAAAGATTCTTCAGCTTCGCGGCTTGCCCGGCAAGCCGCTTCGTTCAGAATGACACTATGCGAAACGACATCTGTTTTGCAAAATACTCCATCGCCCCCGGCTATATTCTTCCGGACCTTCGGCCCTTCCGGCAGCCGGTATGCGTCTGGCTGTCAAACCCCTCCGGGGCCAGGAAGTCAGCCCCAGGGTTGACAACTTCCTGCTGGCTGAATCAGATTGCGCGAGCACAAGTGCTCGCCCTACGAACTGGGTCCATCGTTCGTTCAGCCAAACCAAACCACGGTCTGTCAGGGGGACCGGTCGCCTCTCTACAGGGACTTAGTAACTATCTCAAAACGGTCAATCGGTGTTTTCGGCGGTACCAGAGCA